>NZ_JACJRY010000001.1:0-516073 GCF_014697485.1 Anabaena sp. FACHB-83
GATATAACCTAAAAGTCGCTCTACGCAATGCCACTAATTACCACCCCCTTACAGTAATTGAGACTCATGGTATAGTACCATTAGCAAAATTCAGTTTTCAAGATGAAGACTCAACTGCCCACCATACCTGTTTCACCTGCTGTAAAAATTGGTATGATGGGCGTTTTGTTTTTGACGCGCTTACATCCCCTCCCTGCTTCGCGGAGGAAGGGGAATTACGCGAAATCTGTTAAAAAAGAATTCAGAAGTCAGAATCCAGAATAAATCAGTGGCGGAAAAAACCCACCATTAAGGCGCGAAAGACTTAGCTGGGTATTTTAAAGTTTATCCGCCCCTCTGACTCCTGACTTCTATTTAGATTAAGCCTGTTTCTTTTACCTTTTGCTTTAATTATTATGAGTGCAGAAATTATTTGTGTTGGTACTGAACTGCTATTAGGCGATATCCTCAACAGTAATTCTCAATTCCTCGCCCAACAATTAGCGAAACTCGGCATTCCTCATTATTATCAAACAGTGGTCGGGGATAATCCCGAAAGATTAAAGCAAGTTATTGAAATTGCTATTGCTAGAGCGAATATTTTAATTTTTACTGGTGGTCTTGGCCCGACACCAGATGATTTAACTTGTGAAACTATTGCAGATTTTTTTGGCGCACCTTTAGTAGAAGATCCAGAAATTATCGAAGATATTACTCAGAAATTTGCTCAACGGGGTCGGGTGATGACTCCTACTAACCGTAAGCAAGCTTTAATTCCCCAAGGTGCTGAAGTTTTACCCAACCCAACAGGAACCGCACCAGGGATTATTTGGCAACCTCGTCCTGAAGTTACAATTTTTACTTTTCCTGGTGTTCCTAGTGAAATGTACAGAATGTGGGAAGAAACAGCAGTACCGTTTTTGAAAAATCAAGGCTGGGGTAAGGAAATTATTTATAGCCGGAGTTTAAGATTTTGGGGTATTGGTGAATCAGCTTTAGCGGAAAAAGTGTCTTCTTATTTCAACTTACCCAACCCGACAGTTGCACCTTACGCCGGAAAGGGAGAGGTGAGATTGCGAATTTCTGCCAAAGCAGCATCAGCCACCGCCGCCGAGGAATTGATTGTACCTATTGAAAAACAACTGCAAGAAATTGCCGGCTTAGATTGTTATGGTGCTGATGATGATACTTTAGCTTCTGTGGTGGGTGAGTTGTTGCGTTCAGCAGGCGAAACTGTATCAGTAGCCGAATCTTGTACTGGTGGTGGACTGGGGCAGATGTTCACAGAAATTGCTGGTAGTTCTGATTATTTTTGGGGTGGGGTAATTTCTTACGACAACTCAGCAAAGGTGCGGTTATTGGGGGTGAACCCAGAAGATTTAGAGAAATTTGGGGCTGTGAGTCCTGTGGTAGCGGCACAAATGGCTACGGGAGTGAAAAGCCGCTTAGAAACTAGCTGGGGATTGAGTATTACTGGTATTGCTGGCCCTGGTGGCGGAACGGATATTAAGCCTGTGGGTTTAGTTTATATCGGTTTAGCTGGGCCAAATAACGAAGTGAAAAGTTTTGAGCAGCGTTTTGGAACAATGCGCGATCGCAATTTTATTCGCCATTTAAGTGCATGTACAGCACTAGATTTACTGCGTCGGCAATTATTAAAGCGGTAGAAATTTAGAGAGTAGGGAAATTCTACAATACAGTGGCTCTTCAGCACTAAATAAAAGCTTGGGCATTGCTCAAAAGCAATTTGCTGTCTGGACAATGCCTTCAGCTAGTTGGGTATGTAGATTTGGCTGACTCGATTACTATTATGTCTAGCCGATGTATGAAATGATGTTGGGGTTTTTGTTTAACTTAGCGTATAACTTGTATAAGTTGTATACGAATAAGTAATCTGATACAGATTGTGGTGGTAGATTATGGCAAAGCGATCGCTCCAAGCATCGGCTGAAGGGATCAGAAAAGCAAAACAAGCCTTTAAACGCAAAGGCTGGACACAAGAATATTTAGCAGCTGAGGTAGGCTTAGAGACTCGCCAAGCCATTTGGAAGTTTTTTACTGGCCAACGGATAGACCGTCATGTATTTAACGATATTTGTTTTGCTCTGGAACTAGATATCGCAGAAATTGCCCAATCTTTTACCACAGACGAATCAGGTTTGCTAGACAGCCCTGCAAATCTATCATTAGATATTGAGACAGTTGTACACAAACTGCGGTCTGTGTATCACAAAAATATTCAAATGCAGTGTGGTACTGTGCAAATCTTGGATGTTGCCCAAACAATACAATTCCATGATATTTATGTTGATGTCGAAATTTTAGAAGAAATTAACAGTCGCAGATGGCTAGAAATTAAGAAATTTCCCCAGGTATGGATCAAAGAAAATAACTGCTTGGGTGTAGTTGACTGGCCGCAAACTAGAACTTCGGGAATAGCAGCCGTCAAAAAATATGACAAGCTGATGGTGCTAGGTAAACCCGGTATTGGCAAAACCACATTTTTGCAAGCGATCGCCAATAGTTGTAATCTGGGATTGCTTTACCCTGATTATTTACCCATTTTTTTGCGGTTAAAAGACTTTGCGGAAGATATTCGCGGATCTAGTCAAATTAGTTTATTTAACTATCTGTGTGAATCTTTTCTCAATTTGGGCATTAGTGAACAAGAATTAAATACAGTTTTCACACATGGACGGGCTTTAATTTTATTAGATGGCTTAGACGAAGTTCTTGAGAAAGATGTCAATAAAATCATCAACAAAATTCGGCAAATTACCGAAAAATTTTGTAAAAATAAAATAATTATTACTTGTAGACTGGGCATACAAAATTATAAATTTTATGGCTTTACCGAAGTCGAAATTGGCAATTTTAGTCAACCGCAAATAGCTAATTTTGCCGAAAAGTGGTTTCTTGCTATTGCCAAACAAACACCAGCCTTAGCCAAAGAATTAGCCAGTCGCTTTATGCAAAAGCTGGAATTAAAAGAAAATTTACCAATTCTAGATTTAGCAAGCACCCCGCTTTTACTTAACTTTATTTGTTTGGTCTTTCAGTTTAACGAAGATTTTCCCAACAACCGCGCTGAAATTTATAAACAAATTTTGGATTTACTACTCACGCGCTGGGATGAAGCTAAAGGCGTTAAAAGAGATGAAATTTATCCTAATTTTTCATTGTTGCACAAAATTAAACTACTCAGTCATTTAGCAGCAATTACCTTTCCCCAAAGCAGTTATTTTCAGCCACAATCCCATCTGTGTCAACTAATTACAGATTATTTACTGCAAAATTTTAATCCAACTCACGATGCCGCAGCTTTAGAAATAGAAAGTGCATCTGTATTACAGGCAATTGAAGCCCAGCATGGATTATTGATGCAAAAGGCACTAGGAATTTATGCCTTTTCGCATTTTAGCTTGCAACAATATTTCACTGCTAAAGAAATAGTGACTAACCTCAATTCCCAAACCCTAGCAGCATTGATGAAGCACCTGAATAAAAAATATTGGCGGGAAGTTTTTTTACTAAGTGCGGGAATGTTAAACCCTGCCGATGAATTATTAAAATCTATGAAGGAAAAGATTGATAATTTATCTCGAAAAAATTCTAAAATACATCATTTTTTAATTTGGCTGATGCAAAAATCAGCCGCCGTCAAAACATCTTATCATGTAGCAAGTGTGCGGGCTTTTTACTTTACTCTGGCCTTGCCTCCAGAATCAGCTTTAGCCTGTAATCAAGAACTCGCTATACTTTTGGATAATCAGCTTGCAGGTAATCTCGCCACAGATTTAGCATTAGATTTGGCTTTAACGCATGGATTGACTGTAAGTTTAGGCATAAATCCAGATATTTTTTTACCAAGATTTTCGGCTTTGAGTTTATCCCTTGATCTCAAGCATTTGTTGGCAAATCAACCAGAATTGCTGACAGCATTGCAAAACCTTAAAAATCAGCTACCTTCCCCCAGTCAAGGTGGAGAAGTTTTGAAAATTTGGTGGCAAGACAATGGCAAAAACTGGACAGAAAGCTTACGTAATTGGATGATTACTAACCGCAAAGTTGGGCATAATTGGCAATTTAATTCTCAAGATTTGGAGGAGATACAACAGTATTGGGATGCTAATCAATTACTTTTAGATTGTTTGAAAACTGCCACTGATGTTTCTCCACAATTACGGAATTATTTAGAGACAAGTTTGTTTTTGCCGGGGAAGTCTGACGATTGAAATCGCGGCTATAAGACAATATGCTTCAGTTAAGTTTATGAGAGTTGATTTCTCAATTTCTGCTCTACCTATCAGATAATGAACAAGATTTGGGGGATTCTCCCCCAAGCCCCCGATTGGGGGACGGTTGCGTCCCCCAAACCCCCTCCAAAATCATTTTTTCGTTTTTTGTTGAATCATTATTTGTTGGTTTGGTTAAAATTTATTTTTCTTATACTAAATTGAAGAATGATTGCGACAAATGGATTACCCAAAAGCTTACCAGTCAATCCTTTCTCAATCCAAAATCTAAAATCAAAAATTGTATTATCTGAAATGTATTGGTATATAAATCAAACTTGAGATAGGCGACAAAAATTCCGTCTTAGTTCTAAATTACAAAAGTTGCGTCTAACTTCTCACGGTTATGAAATTTCTTCGTTGTTGTTGGTGGTTGGCTTTGTTATTGATGACAGCAGGTTGTAACCAAACTCGTGCTGTTTCTGAATCTACGCCTGCGCCTTTATTAGCAGCAAATACACAATCAAAAAATATTATCCGCACTGAACCGCTTGCGCCACAACCAATTCGCATCAATTTGCAGAAGTTACCGCCACCTTTCGCTACCAAAAGCGCCTCGAAGCGCCCAGAGGTAGTATCTATTCCCCAAAATCCGGTATTACGCGTACCGCCAGGATTTCAGGTGAATGTCTTTGCGGAAGGTTTGGACGCACCCCGATGGTTGGCGTTAACTCCTAGTGGTGATGTGTTGGTGACAGAAACGAGAGAAAACCGCATTCGCTTGCTGAGAGATAGTAATGGCGATGGTGTGGCTGATGTGAGTCAAACATTTGCGAGTGCAGACAATGGCTTAAATATTCCTTTTGGGATGGCGTTTGCGGGGAATTATTTCTTTTTGGGGAACACTGATGAGGTTTTACGGTTTCCCTACAGCAAAGGACAAAAACAACTATCGGGGACTGGGACAAAAATTGCTGATCTTCCTGGCGGTGGTTATAACCAACATTGGACAAGAAATGTTATCGCTGCACCAGATGGTAAGAAGTTGTATGTTTCGGTTGGTTCTCGTTCTAATGTGGATGAGGAAGAGTTACCGAGGGCTTCTGTACAGGTGATGAATTTGGATGGTTCCCAAAAGCAAACTTTCGCCTTTGGTTTGCGAAATCCTGTAGGTTTGGATTTTCATCCGGTGACGAAGGAACTCTACACAACGGTAAATGAACGGGATGGTATTGGGGATGATTTGGTTCCTGATTATTTCACCCGCATTCAGCAGGGAGAATTTTATGGCTGGCCTTATACTTACTTAACACCAAATAAACTTGACCCCCGTCAAACTGCGAATGGTAAAAGTAAACGCCCAGATTTAGCAGCCCGGACTCGTACACCTGATGTGTTATTTCAAGCTCATTCGGCGGCTTTGGGTGTGCAGTTTTACGATGGTAAGAGTTTTCCTGAAAAATATAAAAATGGCGCTTTTGTGGCGTTTAGGGGTTCTTGGAACCGCGATCGCGGGACTGGTTATAAAGTTGTATTTGTACCTTTTAATACCCAAGGACGACCACAAGGCAATTACGAAGATTTTCTCACGGGATTTTTGTTAAATCCCAGTACCCCAACTACTTGGGGAAGGCCTGTTGGTTTATTAGTTTTGCCAGATGGGAGTTTGTTAGTCACAGAAGAAGCTAATAACCGGATTTATCGCATTCAATATGTAGGTAATCAAAAATAGACTAAAAAATAGCAGCCGCCGATACAAGCTGATATCCGCCGATAATTTTAAATAACAATTAGTGTTTCGTGGCGGTTCATGTCTATTCCTAACAATAGTAATGCTGTAGCAAGTTTATCTAATTTACCTTTATCACCAAACGGTGCAAAGGTAATTTTAGGTACTAGTCTTGAACCGCAACAATTAGCTATACCAATAGCACCTAGCCCAATCACAATGTTTGGCCCTCGTGGGGCTTGTTTAATATCAGAAAATAAGTCATTGTGGGTGTCAGATACAGGACATCATCGATTATTAGGATGGCGGAATTTACCTAGTGAAGATAATCAACCGGCAGACTGGGTAATTGGACAACCAGACTTTTATCATGAAGGGCAGAATGCTAAAGGTAAGCCAGGAAGAAACACGGTTAGCGTCCCCACCGGAATTTGTGTTTGTGGGCAAGGTTTAGCCGTGGCTGATGCTTGGAATCATCGAGTTTTGATTTGGCAAAATGTCCCAGAAGATAGCAATGTGCCAGCCGATTTGGTATTAGGACAGACTAATTTTATTGATAATGAACCTAATCGCGGCACTCAAAAAGCAACTGCCAATACAATGCACTGGCCTTATGGTGTTTTCTATCATCAAGGTAAGCTATTTGTGGCGGATACTGGTAATCGCAGGTTGTTAATTTGGCAGCAATTACCCACAGAAAATGGTCAGCCTGCGGATATAGTTCTGGGACAAGCAGATATGATTTCTCGGAATGAGAATGGCGGTGCTTCTGCAACGGCGGCGAGTATGCGTTGGTGTCATGATATTGCAGTTTGGCATGATAATTTAGTTGTCGCTGATGCGGGTAATCATCGTGTGATGATTTGGCAAGGTATCCCCACAGAAAATAATGCGCCTTGTGCGGTAGTGTTAGGACAAAATAGCTTTGATTTTGTAGAGATGAATCAAGGGGTGTATTGGCCGAGTGCGAGTAGTTTAAGTATGCCTTATGGGGTGGCGACGACTGGGGAATGGTTGCTAGTGGCGGATACGGCAAATTCGCGGTTGCTAGGATGGAAGCAGCCGGAATCTATATTATCATTGCAAGGTGCGATCGCTTCGGCAATTATTGGACAAAGTAGCTTTACAAGTAAAAGCGAAAACCGCAATTATGGACTCCCGTCGCGTGATAGTTTGAATTGGCCTTATGGGGTGAAAATTTGCGGGAATACGGCGGTAATTGCTGATTCTGGAAATAATCGGGTTTTATTGTGGGGGTTTGATGGGGAGAATTAAACGAACCGCCAAGCCGCCAAGGACGCAAAGAGAAGAATATGGTGAGTGAAGAAATTAGAGTTAGAGGTACTGTTCAGGGGGTGGGGTTTCGTCCGACTGTCTACCGTCTGGCTAAAGCTTGCGGGTTGCGGGGCGATGTTTGTAATGATGGAGAAGGTGTATTAATTCGTGTCTCTGGAAGTGAGGAAGCAATAGCTGAGTTTGTGGTGAGGTTACAGCAAGAATGTCCACCACTGGCAAAAATTCAAGAGTTAATCAGAACTCGATGTACACAAGAGTATAACTATGATGATTTTGTGATTTCGCCCAGTATCAGCAACAAAATCAAAACCGAAATCACACCAGATGCGGCGACTTGTCACCAATGTCAAAAGGAAATCTTTGACCCCTTTAGTCGATTTTACCGTTACCCTTTTACTAACTGTACTCATTGCGGCCCCCGTCTGAGTATTATTCGCGCTATTCCCTATGACAGATGTAATACCAGTATGTCTGCGTTTGTGATGTGCGCTGAATGTGCAGCAGAATACCACGATGTTGAAAACCGCAGATTTCACGCCCAACCTACAGCTTGCCATAGTTGCGGCCCTTCTGCTTGGCTAGAACGTGCTGATGGTAAACCTGTCACTGCTTCGATGTTTTCGATGATGGATGATGTGGATGCTGTTTGTACGTTGTTGCAAAAGGGTGAAATTGTTGCAATTAAGGGGTTAGGTGGGTTTCATTTGGCTTGTGATGCAACAAATGAAGTTGCTGTGCAGAAATTACGTCAGCGTAAGCAACGTTATGATAAGCCTTTTGCTTTGATGGCGCGAGATTTGGCGGTAATTGAGGAATATTGTATTGTTGGTGAGAAAGAGAAGGCGTTATTAGTTAGTTCGGCTGCACCTGTTGTTTTGTTGCGGAGGAAAGAAGAAACGAACCGCCAAGGACGCAGAGGACGCGGAGAAGAAGAGGAAAGAAAAGTTTCCGAGGATGTTAGTGTAAGTCTTATAAATAATAAAAATACTCAGCACTCAGCACTCAGCACTCAGCACTCTCATAAAAGCACTCAGCACTTCATAGCAGAATCTGTTGCACCAGGGCAAAATACTCTGGGATTCATGTTACCTTATACGCCTTTGCATCATTTAATTTTGCGGCGGATGAATCGACCCATTGTGTTAACGAGTGGCAATATTTCTGATGAACCACAGTGTATTGATAATGATGCGGCGTTAGAAAAGTTAGGTAAGATTGCTGATTATTTTCTCTTACATAATCGGGATATTGTGAATCGTATTGATGATTCAGTCGTGCGGGTTGTTGGAGAGAAAATCCAAATCGTTCGTCGTGCTAGAGGATACGCACCAGCACCGATTAATTTACCACCAGGATTTGAGCAAGTACCGCCAATTTTAGCAATGGGTAGTGAGTTAAAGAATACCTTTTGCTTATTGCGTGATGGAGAGGCAATTTTATCGCAACATTTAGGTGATTTAGAAAATGCGGCGGCGTTTAATGCTTATCAGGAAACACTGAATTTATACTTGAATTTATTTGAGCATAAACCAGAAGCGATCGCCATCGATAAACACCCCGAATATCTCTCTAGTAAACTCGGTAAAGAACTCGCCACGGCTAATCAAATTCCTCTGCATCAAATTCAACATCATCACGCCCACATCGCTGCTTGTATGGTAGAAAATAACATTCATTTAAATACATCACCAGTTTTGGGTATTGCTTTTGATGGGTTGGGTTATGGCGAAAATGGCACACTTTGGGGCGGAGAATTTCTGCTGGCTGACTACCGTCAATTTCAGCGACTAGCAACATTTAAACCAGTGGCAATGATAGGTGGTGAACAAGCAATTTACCAACCCTGGCGTAATACCTATGCCCACTTAATCTCAGTAAATCTTTGGGAGCAATGTCAACAACAATATGCTGATTTGGAAATATTAAAATTTCTGAAAAAAAAGCCATTACAATTAATCGATCAGGTTATAGAAAAAAACATTAACTCACCTCCAGCCTCATCAGTCGGGCGATTATTTGATGCGGTAGCTGCCGCTATTGGTATTTGTACTGAAGCATGTAGCTATGAAGGACAAGCTGCGATCGCCTTAGAATCTTTAGTTGATGTTAACATCTTAAACAATCATAAAGAAAAGCTAATTTATCCCTTTAATTTTAACTTTTCCGATAATATCTATTGTATGGACTCAGCACCTATGTGGTCTGCTTTACTCAGTGATTTGCAGCAACAAATTCCCCAATCAGTCATCGCTACTAAATTTCACCAGAGTTTAGCTCATATTACAGTAAAAATGGTTAAGCTTCTGTGTCAAGAATATCAAATTCAGCAAGTAGTTCTCACAGGAGGAGTATTTCAAAATACTATCTTATTACAGTTAGTCACTCAACAGTTACAAGCCTCTAATATTAACGTACTAACTCATAGCTTAGTTCCTACTAACGATGGCGGTTTATCGTTAGGACAAGCCATAATTACAGCCGCAAAATTAATTACAAATTATTAACGCTTCTTCTCTGCGCCCTCCGCGCCTCTGCGGTTCGCTATAAAAGGAAAATACAAATGTGCTTAGGAATTCCTGGACAAATTGTCGAAATTACCGACACTCAGAAAAAATTAGCCATTGTGAATGTTGCTGGTGTCAAACGTCAAGTTAACATCGCTTGCATCGTCGATGAACAACATACGCCCGAAGCTTGTTTAGGAGATTGGGTATTAGTTCACGTTGGTTTTGCGATGAATCGAATTAATGAGGAAGAAGCTGCGGAGACATTAAAATTATTAGCAGAAATCGCCGCTATGAGTTAGAGATTTTAACGCAGAGTTTATACAGTAAATTAGCCCTATATTTTATGAAATACGTTGACGAATTTCGGGAACCCGAAAAAGCCCATGCCCTACAAAAAGAGATAGTAAAAATCAGCCGCCAAATAGAAAAACATATCAAAATTATGGAAATCTGTGGCGGACATACTCACTCTATTTTTAAATACGGTATTGAAGAAATTCTGCCCGACAATATTGAATTAATACATGGGCCTGGTTGTCCAGTCTGTGTCATGCCAAGGGGAAGATTAGATGATGCGATCGCTATTTCCCAACATCCTAACGTCATCTTGGCAACATTTGGCGACACCATGCGCGTTCCCGGTTCCAAAGACAGCCTACTGCAAGCCAAAGCCAAAGGCGCAGATATTCGTATGGTGTACTCGCCCTTAGATAGCTTACAACTCGCCAAAGATAACCCCAACAAAGAAGTAGTCTTCTTCGCCCTCGGCTTTGAAACCACAGTCCCCAGCACAGCTTTTACCATCCTCCAAGCTGATGCAGAAAACATACATAACTTTAGTATGTTTTGCAATCATGTATTAGTTATTCCCGCCCTCAAAGCACTACTAGATAACCCAGATTTACAACTAGATGGATTTGTTGGCCCTGGTCATGTCAGTATGGTAATTGGTACTGACCCCTATCAATTTATCGCCCAACAATATCATAAACCAATAGTTGTTTCTGGTTTTGAACCCCTAGACATTCTCCAATCAGTTTGGATGTTATTAAAACAGCTAGTAGAAAATCGTTACGAAGTCGAAAACCAATATAACCGACTTGTCGAAAAAGCTGGAAATCAAATAGCACTAAAAGCGATGAATCAAGTTTTTGCTGTACGCGAAACTTTTGAATGGCGTGGTTTAGGAGAACTACCAAATTCCGGCTTAAAAATTCGTCCTGAATATAGCCAATTTGATGCTGAAGTAAAATTTACCATCCCTAATCAAAAAGTTGCTGACCATAAAGCTTGTAAATGTGGCGAAATTCTCAAAGGAGTTTTAAAACCGTGGGAATGTAAAGTATTTGGTACAGCCTGCACCCCAGAAACACCGATAGGTACTTGCATGGTTTCCTCGGAAGGTGCTTGTGCAGCTTATTACAAATACGGACGCTTCTCTAATTTCACGCAAAAAAAAGTAACTGAAAAACAAACAGCAACCCTAACTTCATAACCTAATATAAGAGTGAGCAATCCGCACTCTACAACACAAAAATTTTAGGATTGGAGTAGGAATTTATGCCTTTTGTTACAGTCAAAATTGCCCGTGGTCATTCCATCGAAAAAAAACGGCATCTAGTCGAAGCTATTACTAACGCCCTAGTCACATCCTTAGATACTAAACCAGAATGGATAACCATTCACATTGATGAATTTGAACGTGAAAATTGGGCTGTTAACGGTATCTTACACTGCGATAGACATCGCGGTAGACATGACGAAACCGGCAGATAACACCATTTAGAAGGCAGGAGGCAGGAATTAGTAGATATTAATAGTTATTTAATAAACAACTTTTTATCTCTATTACCTGTAACCTGTCACCTATCACCTACTATAAATTTCTATCATAAATTATTTTAATCAATTCTATATGGATTTATCATCATCAAATCAATTACAAAATCCCCTGTTTCAAAAAATTGAACAAGTCCGCCGTCGCCAAGCAAAAATTCGAGATAGTCACATAAATTTATCACATGGTAGTGGCGGTAAAGCCATGCGTGATTTAATTGATGATGTCTTTATACAGAGTTTTGATAATCCCATTCTTTCCCAATTAGAAGACCAAGCCAGCCTTAATTTAGCCAATCTTTTACAACAAGGAGATAGACTCGCATTTACTACAGATTCTTATGTTGTAGACCCATTATTTTTCCCTGGTAGCGATATTGGAGAATTAGCAATTAACGGCACAGTTAATGATTTAGCAGTTAGTGGTGCAAAATCTTTATATCTGACCTGTAGCGTCATTTTAGAAGAAGGTTTACCCCTAGAAACTCTACGGCGTGTAGTAGCCAGTATGCAAGCCGCCGCCAAAAATGCAGGCGTACAAATTGTCACAGGTGACACAAAAGTTGTGCATCGTGGCGCGGCTGATAAATTATTTATTAACACTGCTGGTATTGGTGTCATTCCCACAGGCGTGAATATTTCAGCACACAATATTCAACCAGGAGATGCCATTATTATTAACGGCGAATTAGGAAATCATGGCACAGCAATTTTAATTGCCCGTGGTGAATTAGCCTTAGAAACAGATATTAAAAGTGATTGCCAACCCTTACATAGTTTAGTTGCAACCATCCTCAACGTTTGCCCCGAAATTCATGCCATGCGGGATGCAACACGCGGCGGTTTAGCCACAGTATTAAATGAATTTGCCCTCACCTCTAATGTTGGCATTCGCCTGGATGAAAAATCAATTCCTATTAGAGAAGAAGTCAAAGGAGTTTGCGAAATTTTAGGTTTAGACCCCTTATACTTAGCCAACGAAGGTAAATTAGTCGTAGTAGTAAAACATGATTACGCCGACAAAGTTTTAGCAGCCATGAAAACGCATCCAGCAGGCAAAGATGCTTGTATAGTCGGTGAAGTTATCGCCTCACCTCCTGGCGTTGTCTTCCTTAAAACAACCTTTGGTGCTGAACGAATTGTAGATATGCTAGTAGGCGACCAACTACCAAGAATTTGTTAGATATTAAACTCCTCTCCGCGCCTCTGCGCCTCTGCGTGAAACAAAAACTATGCACGAACTAGGAATAACCCAAAATATAGTAGCCATCGTCACCGAACACGCCAAAGGTATGAAAGTACAGAAAGTAGTCTTAGAAATTGGCAAACTTTCAGCCATTATGCCTGATGCGATTAAATTTTGTTTTGATATTTGCTCAAAAGGCACACTTTTAGAAAATTCCCTATTAGAAATTATCGAAATACCAGGATTAGCTAAATGTCGTCAATGCGGGACAGAAATTGCTCTTGATAAGCCTTTTGGTGTTTGCCAATGTGGTAGCGTGCAACTTGATTTAATAACTGGTGAAGAACTCAAAATTAAAGAAATAGAAATAGAGGAAATATGTGTGTAACTTGCGGTTGTTCTGATGATGCTGAAGGCAAAATTACAAATCTCCAAACAGGTGAAGTTAATCACCATCACGACCATCATACCCACACTCACACTTTACCCGATGGCACTGTGATTACCCATACCCATCATCATGATGAAGCACCACAAATTCATGCTAAAATTCATGGCACAACTATATCTTTAGAACAAGATATTTTAGCAAAAAATAATTTATTAGCAGCCCAAAACCGGGGATGGTTTAAGGGTCGAAATATTCTCGCCTTAAATTTGATGAGTTCTCCCGGTGCAGGCAAAACAACATTATTAACTCGCACTATTAATGATTTAAAACAGCAATTACCGATTAGTGTAATTGAAGGCGACCAAGAAACAACTAATGATGCTCAAAAAATTAAAGAAACAGGCTGTAAAGTTGTGCAAATCAACACAGGTACAGGCTGTCATTTAGATGCGTCGATGATAGAAAGAGGTTTACAACAACTCAACCCGCCACTAAATTCTGTGGTGATGATTGAGAATGTGGGGAATTTGGTTTGTCCGGCTTTATTTGATTTGGGAGAACAAGCAAAAGTTGTAATTCTATCTGTCACGGAGGGAGAAGATAAACCGATAAAATATCCCCACATATTCCGCGCCAGTGAGATGATGATTCTTACCAAAGTTGATTTATTGCCTTACGTGCAGTTTGATGTGGAACGTTGCATTGAATATGCTAAACAAGTGAACCCACATATACAGGTTTTTCAGGTGTCGGCGATGACTGGTGAGGGTTTAGATAATTGGTACAAGTGGTTGACGGAAAAGGTGGGGAGTTTGTCTATGCCAGTATAAATTTTATTTCACGCAGAGGCGCATACTTCGACTCCCTTCGACTGCGCTCAGGGCAAGTCGCTCAGTAACCAGAGGCGCGGAGAGTAAGAGTTATCTGAGTGAAATGAGATATGCGATCGCAAAAATCATAAATACCGACCTAAAGTCTATAATTGCGATCGCTAAATTAATTACCCTACATTTACTCTAAAAAATAAGTTCCTAACTCTTTGATTCTCTCTACCCAATTTTTCACCTCAGCAGCTACTTGATATTTCCATTGGAGTTGAAGCACTTCTCTTGTATAAGAATCATCAAATATAACTTTGTCTTTGTTGTCAAAGACTGGCGCAACAAATTCTACCCCAGCAGCTTGGGCAAATAAATTGGACATTTGGCTAATGCTTAAATTTTCCGGTGCTGCTAGATAATGTCCTCCTCTCATACCTTTTCGTGCAGCAGCAATGTAGCAGTCTGCTAAATCATCCACATGAACCCACGCCGTCATAAAATCTGGTGGAAATGGCTGATGTCCTTGGTGTGGTTTACCTGTAATGAACTGCTGAATTGCAAAATCCCAGAAACTGCCACGAGTTGGCGCTGAACCATAAACTGATGCCGGATACAAAATGGAAGCGTTACCTCCATCGCTGATATATTTTTCTACTAGCGCATCTTTCATAACATTTACGCCCACTAGCAATTCAATACACACTAAATATTCGGGTCTTATATAATCTTTTGGCGGAGGTGTTTCGGTGATTCTTCCACCATCAGCAGTAATCAAAGAGAAATTTCCACTGGTGGCAATTACATGAATATCTGGTGAAACTGCCTTAGCACCGTGTAAAGCGGCTTCTAATGAGAGGCGGTCTTGAGCAAATTGAGCTTCTTTCGTTGCCTCTGGAGGCATGTGCCAAGCAACATTAATCACTGTTGTAATATTATGCTGGCGAATTGCTTGGGCAACATCATTGCTAGAAAAGCTGTCTTCTTGAGAGCGAATTATTTCTTTACAGAAAGGTTTGATAACGTTAACATCACTACTTGGCCTCACAAGTGCGAATACCGCGAAATCTTCTGTTTGGGAAAATTTACGGCACAATGCCCCGCCAATGTAGCCAGTTGCACCTAAAATCAAGACATTCTTTACGTAAGAACTTTTTGCCGATGAAATTTCTGGGTTGTCTGACATATTTTGGGTACCTACATCCTGACTTCAAAGCTGAAGTTTTTATCATCGCAGTATTTTGCTGTGTTGACGATTTACTGGTATAAATTACCGAAGCCTAAGCTTTTAATGCGTATGCAAAATTTATGGATGTGTTTGCTGAAATAGAAAATGCGATCGCACCGAAGTGGTTGGTTTCGACTTCGCTCAACCAACCCCACGCCATGAGCTAACCCCCGCCCTGAGCTAAACCCCGCGCCCTGAGCGAAGTAGAAGGGCATCACTCATGCTACATTATTTTCTGGATTATCACCCCGCATCACCATTACCATACTCATAAGAATCGCAGACAAAGTTTAAATCTTGTCAAACTGGTGAATAATCGCCTTTGAGAGTATTGGCACGTTGAAAATTTGCCTGAGACATTCTGTTGCTACGATGAAAATCACGAACGTCTAAATTTTAAGCGATCGCTCAACACAATTTTTCAGTTACGCTACTAAATTTGTTGGGTTGCGCTCAAACTCTTACTCTCCGCGTCTCCGCTTACTGAGCGACTTGCTCTGAGCGCAGTCGAAGGGAGTCGAAGTATGCGCCTTTGCGTGAGACAATTCATCTTTCGCAGCCACACCAAACATAAAAACACAGATGCACATTGTCACCTGTGTTTATTTATATATATCTGCGTTAAGCGAGATTCAACACCTTGCGTAACAGTGCTTGGTCTTCGATTTTCGCTTTGAGGCGACCATTTTCCACATCTCGAATCCAGCTTTGGCTTTTGCCGGTGAGTTTGGCTAATTCCCGTTGGGAGAGATTTAAATTTTTGCGGGCTTCTAAAATCTGTTCGCCAACTAAATCGCCTGTAAGTCTGACTCGTCTCCGGTTTTTGATAGTGCGTCGTTGCTTCTTTTCCGAGTCAGAAATTTGCTGTTCCCATTCTGGCGGGAGTTCAAATGACAAAATCCGCGCGTTCATCAACAGGTTCCACTTACCACGGGGGCCGGAATCTGTTAGGCGGGTTTCGCCACCACCGTCATTAATCCAAAATTCTAAGGCTTCGTCTGGATCTTCAGGTATGCCCATTAACTTCGCCCACAATGGTTGAATTTCTAAGGGGTAAGTTACTGGGTCAAACATGGGTTTAACTCCCAAATGATTCAGCACTTCTAAATCACTTTCAAATGTCCGCAATAATCGTTTGCGTTCTTCTCGCTGTCGGGAAGCTAGAGTAACTTTTTCCTCACCATAAGCAATGCGTAACAAGGTAGGAACAGTGATGCGTTGTTCTCTACCCATCTTGGTTTTGAATAATAACCACAACATGAGTCGGACTGCGCCTTCGTGTTGTTGCCAAATACTCATAACGGTGGTGAGCAAGGTTTTGGGCAAACTACCGTATTGGTAAAAGGCGCTGCGCTCTTTACAGGCTTGTTTGTTGAGGAAATGCTGCGCCCAAATTCCGGCGCGAATTTTGAAGGTTAGCCCAACTAGGTATTTACAGCCTATGTCATCTTCTTGGAAGTGGTGTTGGATATGGACTAAGTGCCACAAGCGAGATTGAGTAACTGAAAATCCTTTGACGCGCCCTTGTTGCGGCCAGTCAATAGATATTAACAGCGAGCAAGCTTGTTGGACAAGATTTTTCATTAAGGTGAGTTTGGCAGTTTTACTTAGGTCTTTGCGCTTTTCTAGCCCTAAATATTTTTCTATTTGCCGTTCATCTAGGGAAAATTCTTGCTCCCAAGGTTGTTCTAAGGTTGTGGCGTAGGCGGCAAATATTAAATGGATACAAGCCGCCCGAATATCCATTGTTTCGATCGCTTCTAAATTAGTGATACGATCACTAACTTGGAAGGGATGTTGAATGTGAAAAGCAATTGTGCCTTTGCCTTGGCTGACTTGTCGGCTGTAAGATAAATATCCTTCTGCGTCTTGTTCCCAATTTAAGGATGTGCGTTGAGCCAATACATTACACGCCTCCCAAATTGCGATCGCTGAAGCAAAAGGGTTATTCTTCCCATTAGAAAATAAATCCGGGCTAGTAGCATCTCGCGGTTCAACTTTACATCTCCCCTTTTTCGCTTGCCACGGTATAGGCGAATTTGTCGGACAAGCTATTACACATTGCGGTTCTGGATAATAGCCCTCACAATTGTTACACAGACAAGGATCAATCCAATATTCATCGTCTTCTAACTGAATCGCACCCGTAGGACATTGGGGACGGCAGTTATCACATCCAACGCAACTGTTGTTAGGAATTGTATACGGCATAAAACTTCTTCCCACCTAATCGTTGAGATGTTTGGCTCAAGTCTCCCCTGGATGTGTCCTGTTTATTTCAGGACTTACGCACCAACATTGTCAGTGGAGACTGGGTGTGGGGGTGAAAGGGTATAGGGTTAAGGGGTTTTGAATAAGTACACACGCCACTTGGCTCAAGTCGGGAAACCCACCCATGCCAGTAGCTCCCCTACACCCTTACACCCTTCCCACAATCCTTGATTTTTCGTCTCACTGCGTAAGTCCTATTTTTATCACTCGCAACCACATTAATTACCTAGCAAGAAGTAAATTTTCTTGCTGCGATAATTGCCCACATCCATATTCAGACTTAGTATCCAAGTAGAGGCTCAATTAGGCTTTTCAGCCCAGCCGAATCTTTATTGTTCATTAACTATAAATTTCATAAATATTTAGATGATTTTGTTCATCATGAGCTTAGGAAATTTTCTTAAGCTTTCACATTTTTTTAATTACTAACCTTTAATGCTTGGCTGCAAAACCTTAACCCAAGGATTTTTGCTGAATTTTTATACACACAATCATTTAGCAGAATCCCATTTATTAATAATTTTAATATTTAATATCAAGCTAACTGCTGCTACAAAAATCACATTTTTAATTAAAATGCTCAAACCACCTGCTACTCCATCGATTTGGGCATTTTTATTGCTAAATAACAATACGTTGCTAATACAAATTGCAAATATATTTATGTAATGAAAGAACATAAGTTTTGTATAGTGATTTACTGTCTTTTTTATGTCGGCTAAAAGCTGCAAAAGAATTGCATTATTAATTCAGGCAGTAATTAACTTTAAGGTAATTGATTTAACTAAATATCGGCAATTCAAATCCCCGACTTCTTCAAGAAGTCGGGGATTTTGGCGTACACGAATCATTGAATACTAAAATTATTATCAAAAAAGATATGAATTATTGCTATAAAGTCTCATTTAAATAATCAAAATAAACCTGAAAATAGATTAAAAGTCATCAAACTTTAATGAAAGAAAAATTAATCGTTTCACAACAAAACAAAACAATTAGATTAAGTTAGTATGAAATTAAGTACAAACGATTAGATAGGCGAAATCGCCAAAGGTTTATTCATGGCAACACTAACAGGATTGACATTTGGAGGTAAACCCTGGACACCTAAATTTGCCCAGGAGATTGACAAAGATAAATGTATCGGCTGTGGCAGATGTATTAAAGTGTGTGGGTATAGTGTGCTGGATTTAAAAGCACTCAATGAAGAAGGTGAATTTGTCGAAGATGAAGAAGATGATGAAATCGAGCGCAAAGTCATGGTAGTTGCTCATCCAGAGAACTGCATTGGTTGTGAAGCTTGCTCTCGGATTTGTCCTAAGAACTGCTACACCCACGCTGAATTGAACAACTAAATATTGGCGGAAGCTGCAAAGTTGTTGTTTTGGTAAGGGGGTACTCAGCAAGGTAAATTGAGGGGAATTTATATAGCAGGTGACAGGTAACAGGTGACAGATGACAGGGTTATAATCCTGGGTTTGTTAAGTGGAGCATCTGTAAATTTCCTAAACCATGTCTCAAGTGCTATTTAATTACTAGGACTGGTGAAAAAGTTCGTAGTAAACAAATGCGTAAATTGTAAATTGTTACTTATTAACTAAATCATACTTGCTGCTATTTTGAGTGTTCAATATGAGAACTAATAGTACCCTCTGACAACAACTATTACTGTTGGTATAACTAGAAGGCACTCTTGTCGAATTCATTAGAAATATTGTTAAGTTTTTGGGGGAAGGATCTGAAGAGATTTGGAAAATTCCCCCAAGTTTTACATTATGTCAGATACAACATTAATAAGTAGAACTCAAAAGTCAAAAATCAAATATCGACAGAATTTGATTATAAGCTTTTGTACTGATTTCAATCGTGAAGTTAGGTGTGTTACTGAAGTATCAAAAAATGAATTTACAAAGATAAATTTCCTACTTCAGATTTCATACTAGCCTGCGGCAATTCGCTGCGCGTCTACACACTTCAAACTTCATACTTACAGGAGCTTTTATGCAACAAATTCCTGTTTCACTATGGACGCTAGTTGCTGGCATGGCAGTTACAGCGTTTAGTGTTTGGGTTGGTCACAACCACGCACTACTACCAGAACAAGCATCACAACAAGCGCCTTTGGTAGATGGATTTTTCAACATCATGTTTACCATTGCGATCGCTTTATTTCTGGTTGTAGAAAGCACCATTCTGATTTTTTTAGTAAAGTTTCGTCGCCGTCGTGGTGACGAAACCGATGGTTTACCAATAGAGGGCAATGTTCCTTTAGAAATTTTCTGGACAGCTATCCCATCAGTGATTGTGATTGGCTTAGGCATCTATAGCGTAGATGTCTTTAATCAGATGGGTGGTTTGGAACCAGGAAGTCACGCCCATTCTCCGGCTCATGTTGCCCATAGTTCTGGAACTGCCCTAGCTGCTACCCTCAATGATATCCCAGAACCAACTTCAGCCCCAAGCATTGGCCTTGGTGCGAGTCGGGGAGAAAGCAAACCTGCGGATTTGGTAGTGAACGTTACCGGAATGCAGTTTGCTTGGATTTTCGAGTATCCCAATGGTGGCGTTACCACGGGTGAGTTACATATTCCTGTAGGTGCTGATGTGCAGTTGAATTTGTCAGCCCAGGATGTGATTCACGCCTTTTGGGTTCCGCAATTCCGGGTGAAACAAGATGCGCTTCCCGGTATCCCCACTCAATTGCGCTTCACCGCCACTAAAACAGGTACTTATCCCGTCGTGTGTGCGGAACTGTGTGGTGGCTATCACGGTTCCATGCGATCGCAAGTCATCGTCCACACACCAGAAGCATACGATAGCTGGTTGAAAGAAACTCAAATCGCTCAAAAACCAGACTTGCAAAAAGCGATCGCCGTTAATCCCGCCGACTTATCACCCTCCGAGTTCCTTGCGCCTCACCTCCAACACCTGGGCGTGAGTGCAGCAACTCTAGAGTCAATAGTCAAAGGTCAATAGAAAGTATGAAGTGTGAAGTATGAAGTATGAAATTTTTTTATCCTTCATTACTTTAGGCTTCTTTGTTCAAGAGTCAACGGTAAAGAACGAATGACCAATGACAAATGACTCATGACAAATGACCAATGACAAAGGACAAACTTATGACACAAACAGAATTACCTCGGAATACACCGCCCGATAAAAATCCACAAGTAGCCGTTACCCATACCGCACATCCTAAAAAATGGAAATGGTACGACTACTTCACCTTCAACATTGACCATAAGGTGATCGGGATTCAGTATCTAGTCACAGCGTTTTTGTTTTACCTGATTGGTGGATTGATGGCGATCGCCATTCGCGCCGAACTCGCCACCCCAGATGCGGATATCCTCGATCCCAACTTATATAACGCCTTCATGACCAACCACGGGACAATCATGATTTTCCTGTGGATTGTTCCCAGTGCGATTGGGGGATTTGGCAACTATCTAGTACCGTTGATGGTTGGTGCTAGAGATATGGCATTCCCCAAACTGAATGCGATCGCCTTTTGGTTAAACCCACCAGCCGGATTATTACTGTTGCTGAGTTTCCTGTTTGGTGGTTCCCAATCAGGTTGGACAGCTTACCCACCACTGAGTTTAGTTACCGCGCCAGTTGCCCAATCTTTATGGATTTTGGCAATTGTCTTAGTAGGTACTTCCTCAATTTTGGGTTCGTTGAACTTTGTCATCACCATCTTAATGATGAAAGTCCCCAGCTTGAAATGGGATCAACTACCCTTATTCTGCTGGGCAATCTTAGCCACTTCCGTACTAGCACTTCTCTCTACACCTGTGTTAGCTGCGGGTTTAGTGTTGCTATTATTTGACATCAACTTCGGCACATCCTTCTTTAAACCAGATGCAGGCGGTAACGTTGTTATCTATCAACACCTTTTCTGGTTCTATTCTCACCCGGCAGTATATCTGATGATTCTGCCAATTTTCGGCATCATGTCCGAGGTGATTCCCGTTCACGCCCGTAAACCAATTTTCGGATATAAAGCGATCGCTTATTCCAGCGTCGCCATCTGCGTCGTCGGGTTGTTCGTCTGGGTACACCACATGTTTACCAGTGGTACACCCGGTTGGATGCGGATGTTCTTCACAATTTCTACCCTCATCGTTGCTGTTCCCACTGGCGTAAAAATATTTGCTTGGGTTGCGACCCTCTGGGGTGGAAAAATCCGCTTTACCAGTGCTATGCTATTTGCGATCGGCTTATTGTCGATGTTCGTCATGGGTGGTTTAAGCGGCGTAACAATGGGAACAGCCCCCTTTGATGTTCACGTCCACGATACTTACTATGTAGTCGGACACTTCCACTACGTCTTATTTGGTGGTTCCGTATTTGGGATTTACGCAGGTATATATCACTGGTTCCCCAAAATGACCGGACACAAGCTAAACGAATTTTTGGGACGGGTTCATTTTGCCCTCACCTTCATCGGGACAAACCTTACCTTCTTACCGATGCACGAATTAGGTTTACAAGGTATGCCCCGACGAGTCGCCATGTATGACCCCCAATTCACTAGCTTGAATGAAATTTGTACCATCGGCGCATTCATCTTAGGCTTATCAGTCATCCCCTTTACCATCAACATACTGTGGAGTTGGAGTAGAGGCGAAGTTGCAGGTGATAATCCTTGGCGGGCTTTAACCCTAGAATGGACAACCAGTTCACCTCCATTGATTGAAAACTGGGAAGTTTTACCCGTAGCCACTCACGGCCCCTACGACTACGGCCATAGCCCCGAAGCACAACCCACCGCAACACCTGAAGTGAGTGCGTAAATAACTACCTCCGCGATACTTTGCGTTCACACCAGTCTAATTACCCCCCTTAATCCCCCCTTTCCAAGGGGGGAGATCGGAAAATCTAGTTCCCTCCCTTTTATAAGGGGAAATCGGAAAATCTAGTTTCCTCCCTTTTATAAGGGGAGATCGGAAAATCTAGTTCCCTCCCCTTGGAAAGGGGAGGGTTAGGGTGGGGTAATTAAAAACTCCCCCCTGAAAAATTCAGATGGTAAAAATATGACAGTCGCCACACCCAGCGAACATCACGGACATGAGGCCGAACATCATCCAGATTTGCGAGTTCCGGGATTATTAACCTTCCTCATCTCGGAATCTTTAATGTTTGGCGGATTCTTTGCCACATACTTGTTTTTTCGCGGCACTACAGAAGTCTGGCCGCCAGAAGGTACAGAAGTAGAATTACTCGTACCGACAATTAACACCATCATTCTGGTGTCTAGCAGCTTCGTCATTCACTTTGGTGATATGGCGATTAAAAAGAATAACGTCGCCGGAATGCAATGGTGGTACAAAGTGACCGCCGTTATGGGCGCAATGTTTTTGTTAGGTCAAGTGTATGAGTACCTAACCTTGGGATATGGCATGACAGCCAATATCTTTGCTAATTGCTTTTACATAATGACAGGCTTCCACGGATTGCACGTATTTGTGGGACTGTTATTGATTTTAGGAGTATTGAAGCGATCGCAACGTCCCGGTCATTACTCCGCCACCAAACACACCGGCATCGAAATGGCAGAAATTTACTGGCACTTCGTAGACATCATTTGGATTGTTCTCTTTTCTTTGTTGTACATTCTCACACAGTTTTAAGAGGCTAGGGGCTAGTAATGAGTAGGGTGTGTTACGGCACAAAGTGATTCAATGTAAAGAAAACTATTCTTTCTGCCGTAACGCACCGAATTGATTGGTGCGTTACGCTGACGCGATAACACACCCTACAAATTTCATACTTCATACTTCACACTTCAGAATTTTTATGGTCGATACCAACAGATTTTCTTGGTTTCAAGTACCAGAAAATGTCAAAAAATTACTAATTCTAGCTGCTGATACTTGGCATAATAATTCTGAATCCGAGAAATATATGCAACAAGCCATCACCGAAGCCGGAGAAAATACAGACATTTTAGTTTCAGCTTATAGATATTTTTACTACAAAAATAATTATTCTCTCGCCTTGCAAACAACAATCAAATTATTAGATAAAATTAAAAAAGCAGAAAATTTTCCTGAAAATTGGGAACAGCTAAAACTCATACTCATAAATCGGAGGGAAGAAAACCAAATCAGATTGTACTTAAATGCTTATGCTGCTACTGGTTTGGTTTTAGCTAAATTAGGAAACATCGAACAAGCCAAAGAAATCAGCATCAGGGTGCAAGAAATTGACCCCAAACATGATTATGGTGCTGGTATCCTTCTGGATATTTTGACACGTCCAGCCGAGGAAGAAGATTGAATAGTCACTTGTCACTTGTCATTAGTTATTAGTAACTAACGCGATGTGCGACTTATTCTTGAAACCCCTCTCCAAACCTCTCCCCGAAACGGAGAGAGGCTTTGAATCTTGCTCCCCTTCCCTGCTAGGGAAGGGTTTGGGGGTTAGGTTTGAGAGAAAGTCGCACACGGCGTTAACTATCAAAACAAATGACAAAGAATAAATGACAAATAACCAACACTCAACGATCAAAATTTACAAATCATGATGAACAATTTCTATTTTGCTCGACCTCTTTCCACATTTACCCTACCCGAAAATCCACTGCCTAATACTGTTCCTTTATCACCTATAAGTCTTCCTGAAACTAACTCTCCTTGGTATGCAGCACCAGTAATTGTCATGCCTTCCACTTCTCAATTTAGATTCTAAAAGTTATGCAAGGTAGGGATTGGCTACTTACTGGAGACGGTCAGTATCAAATTTGTAAATCTGTCAGAGCATGGGATTTATTGCGAGAAAATTATCGCCTCTATCGTTTTTTGACTGAGGTGGAAGATGTTCTCAATGGTGTTGAGGATGAATCTAGCCGTCTACCACAAATTAGGATGTTGGTGAGGCGCTTAATTGCCAATTCCTACTGGGTGAGAAGTCAACATTTAGAGCCTTGTCCCAAAACAGGAACTTCTGTACTTCTCTTATACGATGAATTGGGTTTTCCGTTAACTGTCCAAACAGTAACCTTTGCACCAGGGACAACTTCAAACATTCATAATCATGGCACTTGGGGAGTTGTCGCAGTGTTAAAAGGTCAAGAAAAAAACACTGTTTGGCGACGCACAGATAACTCAACAACTTCAGCTAAAATTGAACAAACAGGAGAAATAACTTTATCTCCAGGAGATATTGTGAGTTTCACTCCTGATGCAATTCACAGCGTGCAAGCAGTCGGTGATCAACCAACTGTGACTTTCAATATTTATGGGGAAACTGATCCAAAACAAAGATTTGAGTTTGATTTAGTCACCCATACAGCACGGAAGTTTTAGTAGAGGGGTGTAGGGGTGTAAGGGTAGAAAGGGTGTACTTCGACTGCGCTCAGTAAGCAGGGTGTAGGGGAAGATTATGTGAATCAGCATTTTTAACCACAAGAAAATCTCACAAACATAAACATCTTTCCCTTATACCCCTACCCCCTTACACCCCTACACCCTAATTGAGAGGGTTCTCTGCGTAAGTCCTAAACCATAAAGTGGATTAGGAGCAAGCACAATGGCAAGAGTAATTTTTTATGAAAAACCAGGCTGTAAAAATGGTACTAGACAAAAAGTGTTGTTAACTGCGGCTGGTCATGAAGTAATTTCATACAACTTATTAACCGAACCTTGGACGATTGAGCGTTTACGGTCATTTTTTGGTAATCGCCCTGTATCTGAATGGTTTAATCGGGCTGCGCCCAAGGTCAAATCAGGCGAGATTGTTCCCGACAATATCGACGCGGAAACCGCCTTGGTACAGATGTTGCGTGACCCGTTATTAATTCGTCGTCCTTTAATTCAAGTAGGCGATCGCCGCGAAGTTGGTTTTGAGGTCGAAAAACTTGACGCTTGGATTGGCTTAAAACCTGTTGATGAATCCTTCCAAGCTATGAGTGAAGACTTGATGAGTAAGGATTTGCAAGGCTGCGCCCACGGTGGTAATCACCACCATGAACACGGCCACGGTCATGGTAATTGTAAACATTAAATTAAGTAAAAAGTAAAAAGGTAAAAGGCAAAAGAAATTATCTTCTGCCTCTACTTTTTACTTTTTCCTTTTAACTTTTGCCTTCTTAACTAAGGCTCAAATCTTGAAACATTGCTGTGCTGAGGTAACGTTCACCAAAAGAAGGTTGAATCATCACAATCAAACGACCAGCATTTTCTGGTCGTTTTGCTACTTGTAATGCAGCACATAAAGCCGCACCTGAAGAAATCCCAGATAATAAGCCTTCTTCTTTAGCTAACCTGCGTCCGTACATCATGGCTTGGTCATCGCTAACTCGGATTACTTCATCCACCAATTCCAAGCGCAGGACATCGGGGACAAAGCCTGCGCCAATACCTTGTATTTTATGAGGGCCTGCTTCGCCACCGGAGAGGACAGGGCTGTTGCTGGGTTCAACTGCGATCGCTTGGAAACTCGGTTTACGTTGTTTCAATACTTCGGCAATTCCGGTAATTGTTCCGCCAGTCCCAACCCCAGCAATCACAATGTCTACTTCCCCGTCTGTATCTTCCCAAATTTCTTCGGCGGTGGTTTCGCGGTGAATTTTGGGGTTAGCGGGGTTGCGGAACTGTTGCAGCATATATGCGTTGGGTGTGTTCGCTACAATTTCCTCGGCTTTGCGAATTGCGCCCCGCATTCCTTCTGGGCCTGGTGTCAACTCTAGTTTTGCACCATAAGCACGCAGCATTGAGCGCCGTTCTTGGCTCATGGTTTCTGGCATAGTTAAAACTAAGCTGTAACCACGGGCGGCGGCGACCATTGCCAAGGCAATTCCTGTATTCCCAGAGGTAGGCTCAACTAAAATGGTTTTTCCTGGTGTAATTAACCCTTCCTCTTCGGCGTTATTAATCATACTTACGCCAATCCTGTCTTTCACAGAAGCGGCTGGGTTCATTCCTTCGAGTTTGGCAACTATCCGTGCCACTGCACCTTCAGCTTGGGGAATTTTATTTAGTTGAACTAAGGGAGTTCTACCGATTAGTTCTGTAACATCTTTAGCAATTCGCATAAATTAACTCCTAGACTTTTAATTTTAAAACAGCCTATTTACTTATAACTATCATTTTTCGGTAATTCCTGGGTTAAGCGATCGCCAAAACTATTTACTTTCAATAAAGCATAAATATGTAACACACATAAATAATTTTGGTTAATTTACATCTAAATTCGGATTTTTGATGACCATTAACTGAAAATAGCAGCATTTAAGTATTGCTCAACACTAAAGATCAGCTTGTTTGGAGGAACTTAATTAGTTGATTTGCGTCTAGAAAACATATAAAAACTCATTTCATATTTTTCAATACATTATCAATCAAATCAACAACGTATTGAACAGTTTGCTTAAATATCTAATTTTCCAGATATAAGGCTCTAAAATGTCAGTTATATACAGCGATGGTTTTAATTCATTAAACCTTGATATCTGATAATTAATTAATTGAAATTATGTCCAAAAACTGCTATTTGAAGCCTAAAATCTTCATCTTGAGTACAAAAAATCTTCATCAAAAATCATCTAAAAAAATCATTTTTATCTATAGCCAGTCTTACTTTAAAGCTGAGTGCAGAAATTCCAGCACCCCTACCAATCAACACTAGCCCCTCTGCCCGAAAATACTAGACCCTATACCCCTAACAATTTTTATAAAGCTTATACAGCAAGGGGTTGAGGTTTTGAGTACAAATTTAATCAATTTAATAAACTTAATCCACACCAACTAAACAGCCACCCCCAAAGGCAACTGATATAAAACATATAGGATTTACGCAGAGATTCCCCTCTACCCCCCGAAATTCCCTAGCTTGCTAGTGAACTAGGGGGGACTTCTTAACCAGACATTTTCGGATAAGACTGCGTTAAAAAGTTCTGAGTGCTGAGTGCTGAGTGCTGAGTAGTAATTCAGTATTTTCAAGAGCTTCAGCAACTATATAAAAATAGAAATTAAAAAAATTAGGTAATTATTCACTAGTTATTAAATCTACAAAATAGATACCTGACTTCTTTGAGAAGTCGGGTATCTAAAAACCTCTTATTTTACCAACCAACTATCTAAAACTCTCTTATCTAACCTCTAACCTGTCACCTCTAACCTGTCACCTATCACCTCTAGCCTATAACCTCTAACCCCTAGCCTCTACCCCAAGGATGAAAGTCAAAATTCTCAATGTTCTTACTGTTTGCCTAGTAACATTAATCGTAATTTCTCCAGCAATGGTAGTCCTGAGAGTAGTTTGGGAAAAGCATGGAGAGTTAGTTAAGGCACAGAATTTAACTTGTGAAGTTAATAAGATTAACGAAGTCAATCAAGCCTGGTATCCCCCGGTAACGGCTGGTATTAATAATTGCGATCGCTACATCGTGAACCAACCGATCACAACAGATTATATCTATAAACTTGCCATTATTCTCCAATGGTTTATCTTGCTAACCCCTGTATGTATTGGGTTAGGAATTCTTGTATACGACAGGTATCTAGCGCATCGCGCCGCCGTATTTCAAGAACAAGTAGAAATGTTAGAAAGACTTTGGCGACAAAGTATTGAACAATAATCAATTCACCTTACACAATTACAAAATATTATGACTGAAGAACGGCAAGCTCAATATTTTGATTTAATCGATCAATTACTACAATGTCCTAATGGCCAAGAGCCAGCAGTTTTAGAAGCAAACTTAGAACTTGTTGATGCTCACCTCATCGAAGCAATGGCAAAAGTAGCCACAATGTTTGCTCATGATGGTAATCAAGATGGCGCTAAATTTTTATTTCATGTAGCTCGTGAGCTTGCCAAACAATTAGGGTTATATCCTGATTTTAATAATTCCGAAGCTGCAAAATCTGAGTGAAGTGCCTAACAAGGAGTAATCATGCTACTGACGGCTACTGATGCTGGACATATAGCGTTAGAGTTTCTCTTAGCAGACTGGAATATTCGTGACGAATATCGAGAGTGGTTTACTATTATCAAATCTCGTTTAGTTGGTGAGAGTTGGTATATTGTCGAGTTGGGTGTTGAAGGTTTTCCTGATCGGTGGTTTATTCAAGTTTACGATACAGGAGAATGTGACCCTAGCTATACTTTTGTTTCTCCCATCAGTGGCAAAGAAGGATTTTCTGACTTTTGTGATTTACCAGAAATAATTGCTGAAGTATTAGTAGCAGAGAGAAAATCTCGATAATCAACTTGATTACTTCAAACATCTATTAGGACTCATATTTGATTTGGTAAAAAAATCAGTACACCCAAATCAGGCTTCTTTCCTACTCCCTACTCCCCATTCCCTACTCCCTGCGTATACAACTAGATTCAGCAATCAAACCGTATTTCTATATCAAAAGTTCTGATTTTCTATATCTCCGATTTCTTAAAGAAGTCGGGGATTTTAGATTTAAATCAATTAACCATATTTTACTTTCAAAAATAAAACTAATTTACCATATTTTCTATATATTATTTAACACTAAATGCAATATAAACTACACTTTATGTCATGCTTAGTTGACAAATATGTGTTATATTAAATAGCGTGATGAAAGCTACAGAAACATCAGCTAAAATGATTACTGAAGATATCATCGCTCAAGAATTCAAACGAATTGTCAGCGAGTATTATCCAAAGGTTGGAGAACTATTAGACGGGTGTCATGTGAAAGTCATCACCTGTTTTTGGGGAAGACCGCCTAGACGTTTGCAATACATAGGTATTTATTGCTCTGAAGAAATGTTGCCCCACATTAGAGAACAGCAAAAAATTCTCAGAGACATAGCCGATAATATGGGATTAGTCCAAGTAGTTTGTATGAATGCCAAACGCTTGATTCGAGACCCCAAATCGACGCTCAAAGATACCGATCCACGCCTATGGTTGGAGTTGCAAATGGTAGCAACCTAAGAATAGCAAACAATGAAAATTGGACTTTTCTGCAATTACGAAAATCATCACCAAAATTACCGCCGCGCGATTTTTGAGCAAGTTGCTTTAGTCAGACAAGCAGAAAGCTTAAACTTTGACGAAGCCTGGGTAAGTGAACACCATTTCAGTGAAGTCAATATCAGTTCTTCGATGCTGTTGTTGATGGCGCATTTAGCAGGTGTCACTTCCACAATTCGCTTAGGTACTGCGGCGGTTTTACTGCCATTTCACAACCCGATTCGGGTAGCGGAAGATATTGCGACTTTGGATAATTTGTGTAATGGCAGATTATTATTTGGAATTGCCAAAGGCGGGCCTTTTCCTCAGCAAAATAAACATTTTGCGATTTCAATGGGAGAATCTCGCGCCAGAATGTTAGAGGCTATGGCATTGATTCATAAGCTGTTATATGAAAAAGAAGTTTCATTTTATGGGCAGTATTATCAATGCGATCGCCTCACAGTATATCCTAAACCTTTGCAACAGCAAATCCCGGTATATATAGCCAGTGGTGATACTTCCAGCATCGAATTTGCCGCACAAAATTCCTTTAGCTTAATGGGAGGGCCACCCTTTGCGCTAGAGAGATTGAAAAAAACCGTCAACGAATACCGCAATATTAATTCCAGTGGTGCAGATAATTTTGTCTTAGCACGGTTCTTTTTTGTGGGGAAAACCAACGAAGCTGCGGTGAATGAAGCCATGCCTTTTATCCGCCAATTTAGCCAAAAAATGCAAGCTAATACGGCAGTAGTAATGCAGAATAGTTCCACCGGACATAAACCATTTGAACGGACAAATATTTGTTTTGACGAAGACTATTTGATTGAAAATTCAATCATTGGTGATGCGATTACTTGTCGAGACAAAATCAAAAAGTTTCAGGACGAATTGAATCTAGGTACATTAGCACTCAAACCCGCATCGTTTGATATGCAAAAAAACATCGACAGTTTGCAGTGCTACAACCAAGAGGTACGCAATTATGTCTAAATTAAACCAGCTTCCACCCGATGACTTACCACCAACTCAGGTCACAAAAGAGGATGGAATGCTGCACTCAGAGCTAGAGCAATCGATTGGCAGATGTTTTTATTATAGTTGCGATCGCATTACTCAAGCTTTACTCAATAACTGTCAGTGGTATCTTACTGATAAAAATGCAAAAATTATGTTAGTAATTGACTGCCCTGACATTGTATCTTACTGGCATATAGTCAGCAATATTCCCCAATTAGGTAATAGATTAGAACGATTTACAACTAATGCCAAAATCAGAGTCTATCCGCCCTTTGGTAAAGGTGGGCCGTTAGAAATTAGTGTCAATGAAATCTCTGCTTATCGAGATTGGTTGTAGAATCATCATTTACTCATCTCTAAACCCAGTTTCTTGGCAAAAACTGGGTTTTTACATTTTTTATCAACTTTGACCTTGCTTGAGCATTTCATATAATATCTATAAAACACTTTATTTGATGTTATGGTCAATAAAATTAATCTTGAGAATATCCACACTCTTACAGACTTTAAGCGCAATGCTAAAGACTACGTAGAACGTATAAAAGCCACAAAATTACCACTGGTGCTAACAGTAAACGGTAAAGCTGAGGTTGTAGTGCAGGAAGCACAAGCATTTCAGGAGATGATTGATCAACTCGAACAAATGGAAACAGAACTGAAAAAGTTCAAGCTAGAAGCTTTAAAGCGCGAAATTGCTATTGGAATCGAGCAATTAGAGAATGGCGAATATACAGAATATGATGAAGACTCCATTTCTACGTTGTTTGGAGAAATTGCTGCACGAGGAAGAAAAAAGTTAGCTGATAACAGCAAACTATGAGCCGCTTTAAGATTTCTCAACAGGCAATACAAGATATTGAAAATATTTGGAATTACATTGCCGAAAAAAATCCACAGGCGGCTGATAAACTTTTTGATAAGCTCAGAGAGAAATTTCCGAAGTTAGCTAAATTTCCGCAACTAGGAAAGCCGCGCTTTGATTTAGCTGCTTCTTTGCGATGCTTTCCGGTAGAAAACTACCTGATTTTTTATCGTTCTATGGAACAAGATATAGAAATTGTTCGTATTCTTCATGGAGCGCAGGATATAGAAAGCATTTTTCAAAACATAGAAGATACAGAAGACATCTGAAGTTATTGATTATCCCAGAAAAGAATTTTTGCTATGATTATAGTAATCATAAATAATTTATCAACATCTATCTCCCTTGTCTTCCGTGTCTACCTTGTCTCTCTGGAATATCGTATTCATATCTCAAATAATCATGCTATAGTATGTTGAGATAAAAACTACAATCGTTGTTGAGGAATCATAATAATCAATTCTGTACCCAGACCTGGAATTGACTTACAATCTATTTGACCTTGATGAGTTTCAACAATAATTTGATAGCTAATCGAAAGTCCTAAACCCGTCCCTTTACCCACTGGTTTAGTAGTAAAAAATGGGTTAAATATTTGTTCAGCGATTTTCTCATCAATTCCTATCCCATTGTCACTAACGCGGATTGCAATCCAGTTATCGACTAATTCTGTAGTAATTTTAATTGTAGGATTAAAAGTTAATATTGGTCGTGTACTTATCCCATTTGTGGGACAATAACTGTGCAGGAGATAATCTATTTTCTGTTCTAAAGCATCGATAGCATTACTAAGAATATTAATCAAGGCTTGGTTCAGCTTACCTGCATAACAAGCTACCCTTGGTAAATCGCCATATTCTTTAATAACGGTAATTTCTGGGTAATTGGGTCGGGATTTGAGGCGATTTTGCAGCAGCATTAAAGTACTATCAATACCTTCATGGATATTAACCCTTTTCACTTCTGCTTCATCTAAGCGGGAAAAATTACGTAAAGAACGTACAATTTCAATAATCCTCTGACTGCCAATTTCCATAGAATTTAGAACTTGTAAAAAGTCTTTCTTGATAAAGTCTAAATCCATGTTTTTGATTTTATTGGCTATTTTTAAATTTGGCTCTGGATAAGATTCTTGATAGAATTGTAGCAGTTCTAAAATATCATCAGCATATTGAGCTACATAATTAATGTTACCGTAAATAAAATTCACAGGATTATTAATTTCATGGGCAATCCCAGCTACTAAAATTCCTAAAGCCGACATCTTTTCAGATTCTACTAATTTGCTTTGCGTAGCACGTAATTTTTTTAAAGTTGCTTGCAAATCTCGGCTTTGCTGTTCTAAAGTTTTTTGTGATTCCCGCAATTCATCAATTACATTCAGAAATAAAGCCTCTTTCTTTTCATTAGTTTCTTCTAAAGCAATTCTTAAAGACTCAGAACGCTCTAGTTTTTTCTGGAGAATACGGTTAGCTTTTTCTAGTTCCTTAATTCTTTGCTCATGTTCTAATGGCATGATGATTTAATGCCTTCCTATTAAAAGAGTGACAAAAGTTTCATGATGTAGTCTGGTTTCACCGCCATCATTTAACGGCGAAATTTCACCATGAGTATAAAAACCACAACCTGGAATGGCTGCTGTCAAAAATTCTTGAGCTAGTTGATATTCTTCAATTACGCGTGTACCTAGTAATAGTCGCCGAGCCGCACAAGAAAAAAACAAAGCTGCATCTGGCTGCTTCCCTGGATAATTATTTAAAGCATTGGTGATTGAGGTTTTAGCTGCACCTAAAATATCATTACGACTAGCTTGTGCTATTTGGACAAAAGCATCTGCTGGTACTTCTCCCAGAAAAATAATACTGCCATTTTCGGGATGATAAATACTAGGCGCACGCATATAAAAGTCCTCGCTTTCTGACTCAAATACCGCTAAAGGATATTCCCCAGAAGGAGGTAGACCACCTAAATAATGATGATAAAACTCTAATGCGGGTTTGCCATTAATTTCATACAGAATATTTTTATCAACCTTGGTAACTTTGCCCTTTTTACCTATAGGATGCCAACCACTAGCAACTCCTTGAGAAAACAATAATTGACCAGAGAAAATCAATAAAGGTACAGCATCAGTGAGAACTTCGGTTTGGAAAAATTGATGGGTTTTTTGAAATTGCCATTGATCAGCAGTCAGTCCGCCAAAAATTGGAATATTTTTGCCCAAAGCTAGTTTTAATCCTTCAATAATCGCTACGCCATCAACTGTTAAACTTTCAGGAAAAGCCAAACAAAACTGAGAAACAGCCAAGTTTTTAATTTTGGATTTTGCCTGGTCTACAGCTTGTTGAGCAGCTAAAATAGGGTCTTGCGATAAGTTCTTCCCTAGGCCAGCATGAATTTCAATTTCATCACTACAAAAGAGCATTAATGCTAAAGAATCTTGCTGGAATTGTAATAATGAAGAAATTTCAGCATCACTAGTACCACCAATTAATTCAATTCCCGGAAAAGTTTGGACAATTGTTTGCAATATGAGTGCATAGTCAAAATCAATTGCCACAAATACAATCCCAGCTTGCGGAATTTTTCCGTTTAAATTAGCTTGACATTGTTCTATAACTTCAGTAATGGCAGCTAAAGAATCAGGGTCATTACTATGGCCAACTACTACATTCAACATATATATCTGGTCTGGGATTTTCTACCGTGGACTTATTATTCCCAAACCAAATGGATTTATTTAATAAACCCCTGAGACTGGAAGTCTGTGGTTATACAAACAAAGCTTGCACTTCGACAAGCTAAGTGATCACCTTCACAGGCTAATGACCTGCCAACACGCTTCAGGTAAGAATATTTAACCGTCGATACACGCCGATAAACGTCGATAAGTTAAGAATTTAATTAACCTATTGCGTTTATTTCTTATAAATCTAGCGTTAACTGAACCTGATTGAATTATGAGCTGCTTCATATCGATTTGGGATTACCGATAAATCACTTCGCTTATTTTTTGTCCGACAACTTCTGGATGAGCAACTTTTAATTTCATCTGTTCAGCACGCGCAGTTAAAAAAGGCTGACCTAAACTTATACTCGCAAAATGACTTTCCCCAGGGATTTCTAATTGTGAGCTAACTAAACCCAACAGTGCTTCACATTCCGCCAAAAATTTGAGTAAATCAACACCCTGAACACTAAAGGAGGAACCAGTCAACCGTTGTCGCCAAGCGAAACTTTGCTGAGTATAATTCAGAGTACACAAATTGCGATCGCTCTGACGTACCATCACTCGCTGATCGTCTTCCCAAATAAAATCTGCCAACTCTTTTGGTAGTCCCCAAATTTCTCGACCGCCAGCCACAGAATCAGCATTATCTACATAAATGTGCGAAATCCAAGCACCAATTTGATTTTGATAACTCACTACAGCCGGAGCAACAATTAACTCACTGTACTCCAGCACTGAACCTTGCCCATATTGGGATAAATAGACACAACCAAGAGTTTTACCCGGCCAGACAGAGAAAATTTGAAATTCAGCCGGAATCAGCGAGCGTACTTGATTAATATTTACCAAATGTAGAGAAGCGATCGCTTTCCCTAAAAGTATCCAAGGCGTTGCAGGATATGACATATAACAATTTTGGATTTGAGATTTTGGATTTTGGATTGGAAATTGCTGATGTATAAAAATAGAAACAAGGTTTTGAAACCTATCACCTGGTAGAGTCACATAAAAAAATCCCCACCCAGGCGAATGCGTGGATGGGAATACCGAGTAGGGAATTTCTCATAATTCCCTACTATATTGGGAGAATTATTTGCTTTCAGTGAAATCTGCATCAATTACATCATCACCACCACCGGAAGAACTAGAAGTACCACCATCTTGAGGTTCAGCACCAGGCGCAGCACCACCAGCTTGTTGATAGATATTGCTACCAACTGCGAACAGTGCTTGTTGCAATTCTGGCATCAGCTTGGTGATTTGCTCATCATCTTCTTTCGCAACAGCTTCCCGCAGGTCTCTCACCAAACCTTCAACCTTGGCTTTATCAGCAGCAGGAACTTTATCACCTAATTCTTGCAGTTGCTTTTCAGCTTGGTATGCTAAAGAGTCAGCTTGGTTCTTGCGGTCAATTTTCTCACGACGGTCTTTGTCAGCAGAAGCGTTTTGTTCTGCTTCGCGCACCATCCGGTCAACGTCAGACTTATCTAAGGTAGAAGCACCAGTAATGCTGATGGACTGTTCTTTACCAGTACCTTTGTCCTTAGCGGTAACGTTGAGGATACCGTTAGCGTCAATATCGAATACAACTTCGATTTGAGGTACACCACGGGGTGCGGGAGGAATACCATCAAGGCGGAAAGTTCCCAAACTCTTGTTGTCGTTAGCAAATTCCCGTTCACCTTGGAGGACGTGAATTTCTACGTTGGTTTGACCATCAACAGCAGTAGAGAATACTTCTGATTTCTTGGTAGGAATTGTGGTGTTGCGGGGAATAATCTTGGTCATTACACCACCCAAGGTTTCTACACCCAAGGACAATGGTGTTACGTCTAACAACAAGATACCTGTAACTTCACCACCCAATACACCTCCTTGAATCGCAGCACCAACAGCTACCACTTCATCAGGGTTAACGCTTTGGTTAGGGTCTTTACCCAAAGCTCGTTTTACCAATTCTTGGACTGCGGGGATACGGGTAGAACCACCAACGAGGACAACTTCATCGATGTCATTTTTGCTTAACTTAGCATCGCGGAGCGCATTCTCTACAGGAATACGGCAACGGTCAATCAAGTCAGCACAAAGTTCTTCAAACTTAGCGCGAGTCAGCGTCGTATCCAGGTGCTTTGGCCCGTCCTGGGTAGCGGTGATGAACGGTAAGTTAATTTCCGCTTGAGTCACGCTGGAAAGTTCAATTTTGGCTTTTTCAGCAGCTTCAGTTAAACGTTGCAGTGCTTGTCTGTCTTTGCGGAGGTCAATACCTTCGTCTTTGCGGAACTGTTCTGCTAAGAAATCCACAATTTTCTTATCGAAGTCGTCACCACCAAGGTGAGTATCACCAGAGGTTGCTAATACTTCAAATACACCGTCGCCGACTTCTAGGACGGATACGTCGAATGTACCACCACCCAAGTCAAATACCAGGATAGTTTCGTTGCTCTTCTTATCAAAGCCGTAAGCCAAAGAAGCGGCGGTAGGTTCGTTAATAATCCGCAGTACTTCAATACCAGCGATTTTACCAGCGTCTTTGGTAGCTTGGCGTTGAGAGTCGTTGAAGTAAGCAGGAACAGTGATTACAGCTTGGGTAACAGTTTCACCCAGATATTTGCTTGCGTCTTCAACGAGTTTACGCAGAACTTTCGCGGAAATTTCTTCGGGAGCGAATTGTTTACCAGCGCCGGGAGAGTCTAGCTTGACGTTACCGCCACTGCTCAACACTTTATAAGAAACTTCTGTAGCTTCGTTAGTAACTTCGTCAAAGCGGCGACCAATGAACCGCTTAACTGAGTAAAAAGTGTTTTCGGGGTTCATCACCGCTTGGCGCTTGGCAATTTGTCCTACCAAGGTGTCGCCATTTTTCGCAAATGCTACTACTGATGGTGTTGTGCGAAAACCTTCTGCGTTAGCAATAACCGTGGGTTTACCACCTTCCATCACTGCCACGCAGGAGTTAGTTGTTCCTAAGTCAATTCCAACTACTTTTGCCATGTTAGGTGCTGGCTCCGTATAACTACAAATGAATGAATGGGAATATAAGGACTAAATCTTGAACCAACTGATTTTATGAAAGCAGTTACTTCAGCATTGATGACCTTTAGCTCGATTGTGTTGGGGTTATAGCCCCAATTTCTGCTGATATATATACTGAGCTTGTATAGCCAGTCCATGAAGGGTGGTTTCCCGAACCTGCTTTGGGACGGTTAATTTTAAAGTTTTGTCTAGTTGGTTCATGGATTAATTTGCTTTCACTTCGTCTAATTTATGAGAATTAATACATTGAGTAATTAGGGTGAACCGTAATCACCATGTGGTGTTTGCCGTCTTTAAACAACATTAACTCCAGAGATACAGAGAATTAGTGAGCTATAAAAGGATTCCTGGGCTAATAAATTCAGTCAAAATGCGGATACTTATAGGAGTTACCTAAGAAAATAAAATCAAAGGTTGGAAAAAGAGTGTAAGTGTTCAAAAAACTTATACGCTCACCCCTTTAAACCCTTACACCCAGTTGAAACAGACAAATTTGGTGCTGAATTTTTAACTTAGGTAAGGGTAGATTTTGTAGGGTTTATGTATTAAAAATGTAATTAAAAAATGTTAGTTATGCGTCGTGCCTCTGGATGTTTATTTGGGCTTGCCTGTGGTGATGCTTTGGGTGCTGCTACAGAATTTTTAAGTGTGGAAGAAATTCGTCGTCGCTTTCCGCCAAATGGGCCGCAAGAAATTGTGGGTAATCCTGTACGCGTCACCGATGACACACAAATGACATTGGCAGTGGCACAAGCTTTAGTTGAGGTTGATGCTGCAAACTTGAGTTTAGCTAATTTGGAACCTGTTCTTAGACGTACTTTTGTGGAGTGGTTACACAGTCCCGACAATAATCGCGCTCCGGGAATGACTTGCTTACAGGCTTGTGAATATTTGGAAGCAGGTTTACCTTGGCAGCAAGCAACTAGGCCAAATTCTAAAGGCTGTGGTGCGAATATGCGTGTTGTGCCTGTAGGTTTATTACCCACAGATGATACAGTCCGCGCGGCGGTGGCTCAATTTCAAGCCGCATTAACGCATGGTCATCCAACTGCCTTGGCAGCTTCTGATTTAACCGCAGCAGCAATTACTTATCTTGTCAAGGGCGGTGAACCGCAAGAATGTTCTGCTTATCTTCGCAACTATGCCTTAAGTCAGCGTTCAGTTTATCATGCTGATTGGCTGGGGAATTTATGGCAGCGTCCAGGGATAAATACACCAACAGAATTTATTAGTCGTGGTTGGGATGAGTGTTTAGCAGTGCTTGACCGTCTGGATGCAGCATTAGTCAACCCCAAGCGCGATATTGACCCCTGTTTGGCTATAGGCGAAGGCTGGGTAGCTGAGGAAGCTTTTGCTACAGGTTTATTATGCTTTTTGTTTTTTCCAGAAGCACCGTTAGCCGCAGTACGACGTGCTGCACTCACCGCAGGCGACTCTGACTCAATTGCTTGTTTAGCAGGCGCTTTTGCTGGAGCATATTTAGGAATGGCTGCATGGCCTGAAGATTGGGTCATTCGGATTGAATACCGTGACCAATTGGCGGCTTTGGGTGAATTCTGGGATTAACTTGGAAATCTGTGTCCTGGTGAACCCTGAGCGCAGTCGTTCGCGCAGCGTCTCCGACAGGAGAAGGGTTCAATCCCTGAATATGGCGATTTTCTCGTACCTCCTTGATACTGCGATCGCTATCAAGCAATCATCAGTGCTAAATTGTTACTTAATTGGTTAATAGGTATATGTAAAACTGTTTAAGTAGTTTGTGCGTCGCTCATTTTAAATCAAGGCAATGGATACAAAACGCAAAGTCAACGTTTGGTGGAAATACGTTGTTCTATTGATGCTGATTTTGGCATTTAGACCAACTACCTATTTTATTCGTCAGGCTTTGCGGGGAGATCCAATCGATATTAATTATTTTTGGACAGAACTTTCTCCCTTTGGACTACTCAAACAAGGTCTGTATAACGGTAATGGTGGTGCTGATTGGAAAATCGGCCGACCGCAAGTTAGCATTTGGAATGCCGAACAGTTGCGTTCTGAGCCAGAGTTAAGAAAGTTTGCTTTAGAATTAGTCAATCGCGATCGCACTTTAAATAAGTTAAAACCTTTAACGGCAGATTCTTTACTGTCACTCGCCGCACAATTCCACGCCCAAGATATGCTAGAGCGGCAGTATTTTAATCATATTTCTTTAGATGGGAAAAATCCCCGCGATCGCTACATTCAAGTTGGCGGTAATCGACGTGTGGCAGTGGGCGAAAATATTATCAAAGATAGTGTGCAAGGCTTAGGTTTCACTTACGGTAAAGTCGAAGATTTTCAACGCGGTTGGATGTACAGCAATAGTCACCGCCAAAATCTCCTGCGACGTGAATATAAAAAATTTGGCTATGGTATAGCTGTTGGCAAAAATGGCCAAATTTATGCAGTCCAAATGTTTAGCGATTAAAATCTCCCACAACTTATCCAAATCGATAGTTTTTTTGAGAATATCTGATTTTTTCTCCTGTACTTAGCCACAAGACAAAATTTCATGCTTCATACTTCACACTTCACACTTTTCCCTGTGGCAATATTGGAATCAGACTGCGTTGCATTTAGCTAGGCAAACAAAAATGTTGGGAAACACACTTGTGGGAAGATACCAAATTATTAGCTATTTGGGAGGTGGAGGATTTGGTGAAACTTTTGTAGCTTGTGATACTCAACTTCCTGGTTCACCACAATGTGTTGTCAAACAACTCAAACCCCAAGTTAGCAATGCAGCCACCTTAGAGATAGCTAGGCGGTTATTTGATACAGAAGCGCAAGTTCTGTATAAACTAGGCATATACGATCGCATTCCTCAACTGTTAGCTTATTTTGAAGAAAATGCCGAATTCTATCTTGTTCAAGAATTTATCCCCGGTCATGATTTAAGTAAAGAGTTAGTTGCCGGAAAAACTCTGAGTCAAGACCAAGTTATCTTACTCTTACAAGAAATACTCGAAATCTTAGAATTTGTTCATCAACAAAATGTCATTCATCGTGATATCAATCCCCGGAATTTACTCCGCCGGGACGCTGATAGCAAATTGATTTTAATTGATTTTGGGGCTGTCAAACAAATTACGACCCAAGTAGTAACGCCCGAAGGACAAACAAAGGCTACCGTTGCTATTGGTACTCCTGGTTATCTCCCTAGCGAACAAGCCCAAGGTACACCAAAATTTAGCAGTGATATCTATGCTGTGGGTGTAATTGCTATTCAAGCTTTGACGGGAATACCTGCTGAAGAGTTAGAAAAAGATGCTGAAACGAATGAAATTATCTGGGAAAACAAAGTGCAGGTTTCGCCAGATTTGGCGCGATTTTTAAATAAAATGGTTTGTTATGATTTTCGGCAACGTTATGCTTCAGCAACAATAGCATTAGCAGCTTTAAAAAATCTTATTCAGCCGGAAAAGCAAACCATCAATATATCTCCAGGAATTTTACAAAAAAATCTCAACCTGAAAAAGCATAGTAAAAATTTATTGATCAAGTTATTGTGGGCGATTTTTCTTTTAACTATCACTGGGATAGCTGCTTTATTTGTGGTTAATAGAATTAATGCTAACAATGCTGTAGAATTATCCAAACAAGGAAATACACTATTTGAATTGCAACGCTATCAAGATGCTTTATCTGCCTATAAACAAGCAGTAGAAATTAGACCGGATTATGCTCAAGGCTGGAATGGACAGGGTAAGACATTATTTAAATTAAAACAATATGATGCTGCTTTGGCGGCTTATGAAAAAGCAATTCAAATTCAGCCAGATTATCTAGATGCTTGGAGTGGTAGAGGTTTTACCTTACAAAAATTACAACGATTTCCTGAAGCGATCGCAGCTTTTGATAAAGCTTTACAACTCCATGATGATTACCCAGAAATTTGGAATGCGAAGGGTGAAGTATTTAGCGAATTAAAGCAATACGATAACGCAATTAAAGCTTACGATAAAGCCATAGATTTAAAATCTGATTATGTCGAAGCTTGGTATAGTAAAGGCTTGGCATGGCAAAATTTAAAAAATTACGAGGAAGCGATCGCAGCGTACGACAAAGCCTTAGAAATTAAATCTGATTATTACCAAGCATGGTATAATCGTGGCAATGCTTTGGTAAATTTAAACCGCTACGAAGACGCTTTTACAGCTTATGATAAAGCAGTACAATATCAGCCTAGTTATTATCCAGCTTGGTTATCTAGAGGTAATGTTCTGATTACCTTACGCCGCTATGCAGAAGCCGTCGAATCATTTAATCAAGTCATTAAAAATGACTCAGATAATTACCAAGCATGGTATAATCTTGGGTGGTCGAAACATCAATTACAACGCTATCAAGAAGCGATCGCAGCTTATAATAAAGCCGCCAGTATTAAACGCAACGATGATCAATTGTGGTATAGTTTGGGCAATTCTCAATACAATTTGCAGCAATATCCAGAAGCGATCGCAGCTTATAATCGAGCATTACGCTACAATCCCAAACATTACGAAAGTTGGTACAGCCGAGGCAATGCCTTACTCAATTTAAACCGCTATCCAGAAGCGATCGCATCTTATAATCAAGCTATTAAATATAAACCAGATTATCAAGAAGCGATCGCTGCACGTAATCAAGCCGAGAATCAACTACACAAAGATAAATCAAAACCCATTATCGTTCCTACGATACCTAATGCAAATTAAAAATATAGCGTTTATCAAGTGATGTCGGTTTGCGTTCCTCCACCCAACCTTGATCAAAATAGTGTTCACCAGACACAAAATTATTCCTGTGCGTCGGCTGTTTGCAAAAGTTTGACAATATCTTGATAGCCGTTAAATTCTGCCAGCATCAAAGCTGTATAACCACCACGATTTTTTAAATTGGGGTTTGCACCAGCTTGGAGTAATATCTGCACAGTTTTAGTGTAGCCTCCAGAGGCAGCCCACATTAATGCTGTGGCTCCGGCTATGTCTTGAAAATTGACATTTGCGCCTTTGGCTACTAACAGTTGAATGATTTCTATGTCATTGCGTTTAGCAGCTTTGAGTAATGCTGTCTGGCTATCATTCCCTAAAGTATTGGGATTAGCGCCATAGTCTAATAATACTTTGACTGTTTTGGTGTGTCCCAAGGATATGGCGGCCATTAAAGGAATTTCTAATTCTCCATAGGAGTTTGCACCAGAACGCAGCAAGGCTTCGAGAATTTGGCTGTGTCCTTGCAATACAGAGACTAATATGGGTGTGTCGCCTAAGTTATTTCTCAGTTGGACATTTGCACCGCGACTGAGTAAAACTTGCACTACCTCAAAATGTCCTTCCACAACGGCAATATGTAATGCTGTTTCACCGTCTTTGTCTTGCAGATTCACTTGGGCATCTTTTTCTAGTAAAGCAGAAGCGATCGCACTATTACCAGCCGCCGCCGCCGCTAATAATGCTGTACCACCATCGCTGTTTTGTAAGTTAACATCTGCGCCAGCCGCTAACAATGCTTGGACAATTCCTAAATTTCCCACATCCGCCGCAATCATCAACAGTGTTTCGCCATCTTCATCTTGAATATTTACATCTGCATCATTTTGTGATGCGAGTTGCACAACCGCGAGGTGTCCTTGTTTGACTGCCAATTTCAAAGCAGTGTCATCATCTTTATCAGCAATATTTACCTTCGCGCCAGCAGCGAGTAATATTTGGACTATTTCTATATAACCTTTGAGTGCAGCTGCCATTAAGGCGGTGCTGCCATCTTCGTTGATAGCATTAACATCAGCACCTCTAGATATTAAAAGCTGCACAATATCTGTTTGTTTATTACTTGCAGCCAACATCAACGCTGTTAAACCATAGCGTTTTCTGGGTAAGTTGATATTTGCCCCGGCATCTAAAAGCGATCGCACAATTTCGGTGTAGCCTAAATTAGCAGCATACATTAATGCCGTCGTCCCATCGCGATCGCACGCATCTATATTGACACCAGCCGCTAAAATCTCACTCAGCCGCTTGATATCTCCACTTTTCGCAGCCTTCAGCAGCAAGACATCGTTGTTTTCCGTCATGAATCAAATCCTGCCCAGGCGGTTTTATCATCTATAGTTTGAAATTCTTTAAGTACTTTTGCAATAGGCTGGTATTGAGAATCTACATCTACCCCATATCCCGCCTGAGAATAAATTCTCAGTCTCATAGCACAAGTCCGTTGAAACGGACTGAAATACTGTCCTAGTCAGATAAATCTGACTTTAGCTATTGGCGAAGAAATTTATTTCTTCGCGGGATAATGTACCCAGTCCATCACGCCTAATTAATTACAAATTACGAACTCCGAATTACGAATTACCCTTAGACTTGTGCTAATTTTTATTAAGATTTAAGAATTGAGCGAGAACACAATGAGTCTGGAACTGTCTCCCGTGGTGAAATACTGGCTTAACTTTTTCCACCCGCTAATCATGTGGGTACTTTTGGCGCTTTCACTTTATGCTGCTTATTTGGGATTGCAAGTACAGCGTACCAGAAACGCTCAAGGTGAAGAAAAGAAAGAACTGATTAAAGGCAAATTTAACATCAAACACTACCAAATGGGGTCTATCATCTTAGCTTTGATGGTAGCTGGTGCAGTTGGTGGGATGGCTGTTACCTATATTAACAACGGCAAGTTATTTGTCGGGCCGCACTTACTGGCGGGGCTAGGAATGACTAGTTTAGTAGCGTTTTCTGCTTCCCTCTCTCCTTTTATGCAAAAAGGCGCAAATTGGGCAAGAATCACGCATATATTGTTAAATTTTGCGATTTTAGGTCTATTTACTTGGCAGGCTATTACTGGCGTGCAGATTGTACAAAGAATTTTGAGTAATGCTTAGTTAACAGTCAAATGAATTATGAAGTCTAAAATTATTTTTTCAGACTTCATAATTCATACTTCAGACTTTAGTTGATTCAACGCTTCTTTTTAGAATTAGCAGGAAAAGGTATGCCCAAAGACTGATGAAAGTCTTCTTGAACTTTGCGGGTTAAGCGGCGAGAGACTTGCCGAACAATTTGATTTAGTAAGCGATCGCCTGTAGATTGGATGAGAGACTGGGGCAATCGTTGGATAAATCTGGGAAAGTGAAGATAAACCTTTAAATCTAAATCCCATTCAACCCGCGTCACCGTACTGGAAATCGCCGTATCATCATTGGGATACTCTTTTAATTGCATTGATGCTCGATAATCTACATCGTAACCAGGTGCTTGATAGTCAGGAATGGGGATCGTCCGAATGCGATATATTCCTTCTTCTGGTGGTAAAAGTTCTAAACCAACTTTCGGCTCCACTTCATAACCAAAAGAGCCAAAACGACCAATAATCAAAGCATAGCCGTTTTCTCCTAGTGGTTGTACCTTCATTGGTTCAGCACAACGTACAAACCACGACGAATGAGCATTGAGATATTCCGCAACTTGATCTACTGGAGCATACATCTCCATGTAATCGCTGTAGCAACCACAAAATCGGGTTTGATGGTCAAAATTTGTATCTGAAACTACATGATCAGTTTCTACTAAGTTGGCTTCTACAGGTAAAACAGTTTCTTTTATATCTAAGGACTGATATTCGCCGTTTGTTGAAAGCATCAAGCATTCCCCTCTGAGATGGCGTTTGGCTAGGTTTATGATTCCCAGGTGACTTGGGTGATTTCGTAGGCAAAATTCTATTTTGGCTGAAACTTTAACATTCTGTCATAAACTTTATGAAATTACTAAAATACGGATAAATCACATACTAGTTTTTTAAGGTATTGTTTTTATGAAAGCTTTTGTTGCTGGGGCTACAGGTGAAACAGGTCGTCGCATTGTCCAAGAGTTAGTAGCGCGTAACATTCCTGTGCGGGCGTTTGTAAGGGATATCCAGACAGCTAAAGCAATTTTGCCTCCTGATGTGGAGTTGGTTGCTGGTGATGTATCGCAAGCAGATAGTCTCGCGGCTGCTTTAGGAGATAGTACTGTATTGCTGTGTGCGACTGGCGCAAAACCAAGTTTTGATCCAACTGGGCCATATAAAGTAGATTTTGAAGGTACAAAAAATTTAGTAGATGCTGCTAAAGCCAAGGGAATTGAACATTTTGTTTTAGTTTCTTCCTTGTGTACATCTCTGCTATTCCATCCTTTAAATTTGTTCTGGTTGATTTTAGTTTGGAAAAAGCAAGCTGAGGAATACATTCAAAAAAGTGGTCTTACCTATACAATTGTGCGACCTGGCGGTTTAAAAAACGAAGATAATACTGATGCCATCGTGATGCAGAGCGCAGATACATTATTCGATGGTAGTATTCCGCGCCAAAAAGTTGCCCAAGTTTCGGTTGCAGCACTCTTTGAACCAGCCGCCCGCAATAAGATTGTAGAGATTATTGCTAAACCAGATGGGAGTGTGAAAACACTTGGAGAGTTGTTTCAGCAATGCTGAAATAGAAGTAATGAGTTATGAGTCCAGTAGGGTGTGTTAGGCGTAAGCCGTAACGCACCGAGAACTTTGCGGTAGATTTTTTCATAATTTTGTGTAATCCCTATTTACTCATCACTCATTACTCACTACTTATTACTCATCACTCATTACTCAGCCGTCCGACTTTTAACCCGACTTTAGCCGACTGACAAAATAAAGTGCGATCGCTTAGGCTATTGGGCGTAGAGTTGAAAACATACAAATATGGTTCATACTACCAGCCCATTAGCAGCAGATTTGGCAGGCAAAAGCTATACTGTGCCTAACTATTGGCAAATACAGCAGCGTCTTTGTTCACTGATAGATAACTATGTAGCGGACGAACAGCTACAGGAACGCCTAGAAGATTTACCCAGACAATTTACTCATCCCCAACCGCGTCCTTGGAAGCCAATTGACTGGCAAGCTATTAACCATAGTCAAATTATTGGGATCAAACCAGAAGTATTTTTATCCATTTTGATAGGTGCAATGGATACAGAAGCACCAATTCGCGGTTATACCCAAACCAGTCGCCAATATTTAGATAAATTACATCCCCAAATGGGGCGGTTTGTGGGTGGAACAGTCAATGAAACTGGTGAACTGCAAGAAATTGGCTTGTGGGAAAAAGAAGAACGCCAACATACACCCGCATTAATCAAGGTTTACACCCAATTAACAGGTGAAAAAATCATCCCCAAGCACCGCACCGTTAGAGGCTATATCCCTACAGATGATCCGCACGAAGATTTATATCGCCACGGCTTACACCGCGTCGCTACAGAATATGGTGCAACTTGTCTTTACTTGTGGTTGATGGCGCACACAACAGGCGCACTCCAAGATGTGCTGGAAGAACTCGCCAAGGATGAAATCAACCACATGACTAAATTTTGGGGCTTCGGAGTCTGGACTTTTCCCGATACAGGATTCATCCGCATCAGCACAACCCTCATCAAAACCCGTTCGCAAAGCTACGAACGCAATAACTTGATGCGTACTCTACGCCGGATGATGAATACACTCAACTGGAACGCCTGGACACCCACCAATAAAGCCACCCTACTCTTCACCTTCTCCTATACGATGCACCGTCTCTGGAAGTGGCACAACAGCCTGACTCCAGAGTATTTACAAAACATATTGGCATCTTGAAACTCTCCTTTTATTTAGCAAAACCATCATGAACTCCCTACCTTTAGACCTCAACCCCGAAAAAATTCCCCAACACATCGCTGTAATTATGGATGGGAATGGTAGATGGGCGACTAGTCGCGGACTACCGCGCATCGCTGGACATCGCCAAGGTGCAATAACTCTCAAACAACTATTACGCTGTTGTAAAGATTGGGGAATCAAAGTTCTCACAGCCTACGCATTCTCTACAGAAAATTGGCAACGTCCCATTGAAGAAGTAGATTTTCTGATGCTTTTATTTGAACGCTTTCTCCGCAGCGAGTTAGCCCAGATGCAGCAAGAAGGGGTGAGAATTTCTTTTATTGGTGATTTATCAGTTTTACCTTTATCTCTGCAAGCCGAAATGCAACGTTCAATGACAGAAACATTGAATAACCAAGTTATTCACTTTAATGTGGCAGTGAATTATGGTAGTCGTCACGAAATTACTCAAGCCTGTCACCACATAGCCCAATTGGTGCAACAAGGTGAAATCAGCCTAGACGCAATTAATGAAAACCTTGTAGAACAATATCTTTACACCGCAGCTACACCAGCACCAGATTTACTAATTCGGACTAGTGCAGAAATGCGGTTGAGTAATTTTTTGTTGTGGCAAATGGCCTATACAGAAATGTACTTTACTGATGTTCTCTGGCCTGATTTTGACCGCGAAGCATTTCATCAAGCTTTGTTAAGTTACCAAAAACGCGATCGCCGTTTCGGTCAAATTAAAACTGTCTGTTCAGCTTAACATCAAAGTATGTTCACAAAGCAATTTCCGCTTGCATCACAGTGGGGTCGCTGGTGGGTTGCAGATGAAAGCCTAATTTTTCACAAACTCGCTGCATTCCGTAATTATCAGATAGGATATTGGCTGTAACTCGACCGATGTGTTCTTGACGACCAACTTGCAGTAAGCGCCTAACAAGTTCTGTACCTAAACCTTGACACTGATAGCGATCGCTCACAATCATCGCAAATTCCGCCGCATCTGTACCGTGCAGTTTACTCAATCGCCCAACTGCTAAAATTTGCCGCATTCCGGTTTCGGGGTCTTGATGTTCTGCTACCAGTGCCATTTCCCGGTCATAATCAATAAAGCAAATCCGGGTGAGGCGTTCGTGAGTGATGCGTTTACTCAATTTAATCAGATGAAAGTACCGAAAATAAACGCTTTCTTCGGAAAGGGTTTGGTGAAACTGTACCATTAACGGCTCATCTTCTGGACGAATGGGACGGATGGTAACTGACATCCCATTTTTCGTTGTCCAGTTGTCGATGTATTGGGTGGGATAGGGACGAATGGCTAATTTGGGTAGTTGTTCTTCTGTAATATCTGGTGGTTGGAGGAGAACACGGCCATCTAAAGCGATTAATAAAGGGAGTGGGGAGTGGGGAGTAGGGAGTAGGGGAGAATTATTTCCATTTCTTGCCATTGGCGAAGCCAGCAAGGGGTTGATGTCAATTTCTTTAATCCAAGGTTGTTCTACTACCAGTTGGCTAAATGCAACCATCAATTGTTCTAGGGCTGCCATATCTACACTTTGCCTTCCCCGCACGCCTTTGAGGGCTTTGTAAATTTTGGTGTGTTCCATCATCCGGCGGGCTAAAGTTGTGTTTAGGGGAGGTAGGGCGATCGCTCGATCCTGAAATACTTCTACTAGCTGTCCCCCTGCACCAAACAACAACACTGGCCCGAATTGGGGATCAAGGCTACTACCAATAATCAATTCGTAACCATCGGTTTTCACCATTGGCTGTACTGTTACGCCTAAAAAAAGTGCTGAGTGCTGAGTGCTGAGTGCTGAGTAGTGGGGGTCTTTGGCTATTTTTTCTTCAACGGAGGATTTGATGGTGCGATAGGCTTGTCTAACTGCTTCTGCATCCCGCAGATTTAACTGGACACCGCCGACATCGGTTTTATGGGTAATTACATGAGAATACAGTTTGACAACTACGGGATAACCAATACTTTCAGCACATTTCACCGCCTCATCTTCACTTGTCGCTACGCAGGTTTCAACAACAGGAATGCCGTAAGCTGCTAATATTTGCTTTGATTCAAACTCGGTGAGAATGGTTCGCCCATCTTGACGCGCAGAGGCGATAATATTTGCAACTAAGTTGCGGTCTGGTATCCCTGATTGGGGATCAACTGTGGGTAAAACGGGAGTTTCATAGATACCCCGCAGGTTATAGCTAGATTGCCACATATAACTAAATATGCGGGTTGCTGTATCTGGATAGCGATAAGTCGGAATAGATTGACGGTTTAAAATTGTTTCGCCGGCGGTGACTTCTGCACCACCCATCCAACTGGCGAGAATTGGTTTACCAGGAATTTGGGCGTAGGGTTTCAATTGTTCAGCAGTTTGGGTAGGGTCGGTCATGGCTTGGGGTGTGAGAATAACCAACAAGCCGTCACTATTAGGATCTGTGGCTGCTATTTCTAAAGCTTGGGTATAACGTTGGGGGTCAGCATCCCCCAAAATATCAATCGGGTTGTTATGACTCCAATGAGTGGGGAGTATTTTATCAAAAGCTGCGATCGCATCTGGTGAAATTGTCGCTAATTCCCCACCGGCTTCAATCAAAGCATCGGTCGCCAAAACTCCTGGCCCGCCTGCATTCGTTAAAATGGTCAACCTTGGCCCCTTGGGACGCGGTTGTTTTGCCAACACTTCCGCCACATCGAATAAGTCAGAAATACTATTCACCCGCAACACCCCACAGCGCCGGAAAGCTGCATCTAACACCGCATCACTCCCAGCTAAAGCTCCTGTATGAGATGCTGCGGCTTTGGCGGCTGCTTCTGTGCGTCCCGCTTTAATCACAATAATCGGTTTGGTGAGGGCAACTTCTCGCGCCGCAGAAATAAAAGACCGCGCATCCCCAATAGATTCCATGTAAATCACAATACTTTTGGTGCGGGGGTCATCACCGAGATAGTAAATCAAGTCACCCCAGCCCACATCCAACATCGAACCGATGGACACGAAGGCACTAAAACCGACGTTTTCTTGAAAACTCCAATCTAGAATCGCCGTACACAGCGCCCCACTTTGACTAATAAAGCCAACATTGCCGGGACGCGCCATTGCACTGGCAAAGGTAGCATTTAACCCACTCAGGGGACTCATTACGCCTAAGCAGTTCGGGCCGATGATGCGAATGTTACCGCGACGAGCTTGGGCGAGAATTTGCTGTTCTAAAGCGATACCAGCCGCACCAGCTTCTTTAAAACCAGCAGAAATGACGATCGCACTTTTTACCCCAGCAGCAACACATTCAGCAATAATCCCCGGAACTGTTGGTGCTGGTGTAGCAATGACCGCTAAATCTATAGTTTCGGGGATATCGGCAATTTTCGGATAGGCTTTGATTCCCAATACACTATGGCGTTTGGGATTGACGGGAAACACAGTCCCACCAAAGGGATTTGTAATTAAATTCCACAAGAGAGTGCGTCCCACACTCCCTGGTGTTTCACTAGCACCAATCACCGCTACAGTTTTGGGTGCAAAGATAGCATCAAGAGGATTAAGCTTCTCTGCCTGCAAGATATCAAAGGCGCGATCGCTTGTGGGCTTGAGAGATTTCTGCATTAATCCTCCTTGAGAGTGCTGAGTGCTGAGTTGTAAGTGCTGAGTTGAGGTCAAAGATAGTTAAGTTGGGAGTGGGGAGTAGGGAGTGGTGAGTGGGAATAGTATTTCTGAAAGCAGCTTGGCATCAGTATTAGACATTTTGCTTTCAGTCTATGCTTGAGTTCCACATCTGGTTCATTTCATCCAGAAATTTTTAAACTTGTCTAAGATTTGCATAATTTTGCCGAGGGCGATCGCTTTGCCGGTTTCGGTGACTTCTGAAAAGCGATCGCCAAATTCAAAGTTAACTGCGGGAACTGTCACCCACAAAGCAGGCGGACAATGGCCGTAAAGAGTTCTAGTCAAGGCTAACAGTGATTGGGGATCGGCGGTATGTCCGGCGATCGGATGATCAACAGCAGGTGAAAGCGATTGTACCTGCACATCAAAAGATTCTGAAGGTACATAAGCATCCACAAAAATTGCTAATTCTGCATTTGCTAAAGCATCAGCTAATTCGGGTGTCAGTTGGTGGACTGCTAAGGATTTCACCGCCGATAAATGCCAAGAGGCAATTTCATCAGCAATTCTTTGACCAATGCCATCATCACTCCGCAAGTCATTACCATAACCAATCACCATGACGGTTGCATTCATTTTTTTCGTTTGCTTTAATGCACTCAAAATTAATGATAAATTTGTCAATTTACAATGTGATGAAAATAAAAAACTAACCGCAGAGGAATGCGGATGGACACAGATAAATTTGCACCTCAACAGATGAGGAAAGGCGATGATTGTTTATTTTTGAACTTATAAAAAAAATTTGAGGAACTTGTGAGGATAGAGAATATTCTTGTAAATTACTATTACTATAATTTGATAAATTGATGCAATTCCTCTGGTGATTTTTGGCATCAGCAGTTTTATGATGAATTTGAATCAACAATCTTTGAGGCTGTTTTATGTCTGAAGTCAATTATCAACAGCCAATTAATGCGGTGGCTACTCTTTTAGAAAAGTATGCTGAGGGACAACGGGATTTTGAGAGGGCGGAACTTGCTGATGCTGACTTACAAGGTGTTAATCTCAAAGGGTCTGACTTGAGTTACGCGGACTTAAGTACAGCTAATCTACGAGGCGCAAATCTTCGGGGAAGTGACCTGAGTTATTCCGATCTTTCCCAAGCTGACCTCACAGATGCAGACTTGCGGGGTGCTTTATTAATGTCAGCCAATCTCCGCCAAGCCAATCTTCAAGGTACAAAGCTAGACAAGGCAGACTGCGATCGCAATACCCATTTTCCCCCAAATTTCGACCCGGTTCAGGCAGGAGTTCAAATCAAATCAGAGTTTTAAGTCAATACGGTTCAGATAAGAAAACTCAATTACAACAAAACCAGCGAATGATAACTCAACAAAAAACGAAAAAATGATTTTGGAGGGGGTTTGGGGGACGCAACCGTCCCCCAATCGGGGGCGTGGGGGAGAATCCCCCAAATCTTGCTCATTGTCTGATAGGTAGAGCAGAAATTGAGAAATCAACTCTCATCACCTCAACTGAACCGTATTGAGTTATAAGTAAATGGATACACATAGAAGACGCATTTCGACTTCTCCCCAAGGGAGACTCTACGCGAACGCTCAATGCTCGATCAGCTTACTAAAAGAGGGTTGAGCGCAGTTTACAGCACTCAGCACTCAGCACTCAGCACTCAGCACTCAGCACTCAGCACTCAGCACTCAGCACTCAGCACTTTACTCTAAAACTTTAATTTCACTCAGTTGATTAATCACCACATCCGCACCTTGGACATGATCTGATTGACCAATCCATGTGATCCCAATACACCCTGCGGCTTTGGCGTTTTTTGCCATAAGCATATCGCCAACCGCATCACCAACCATGAGTGCGGCGCTTGGTTCTACTCCTACAACTTCACAAGCTTGTAAAAACAAAGTTGGATCTGGTTTACCAGGGCCATCATCCACACCAATTTGCGCTTGAAGATAATCACCCAAATTGTACCGAGTGGCAAAGGCTTGTATTTTTGCTGTAGTAGCTGCTGAGATGATCCCCAGTTTCAGTCCAGCCGCAGATAGAGACTGTAATAACTCCAAACTCCCTGGTAACAGGGGTGCGGGGGATGCTTCGAGATATTTTTCGGCTTCTTGGAAACTTTGACGGGCAATTTTGAGAGATTCAAACCATCCTCTACCAGTTTCAGCAATATAGGCGGCTGTAGCGATTTCAGTTTCACGACGACTACCTACCGCCATTAAACCAGCCAGATCGAGGGAATTACTATCAATACCGTAAGCCATTAATAAAGGTTCGCCAATTCCCGGAAATTGAGCATCGATAATTCTGGCTGCTTTTTGTCCCAGCGATCGCAAATAAACTTCTGAGTCTTCTAAAGTACCGTTTTTGTCAAAAAAAATCGCCTGAATATTATCAAAAGTAATATTTTTACATTGAATAGTTGCCAAAATTTTTCACCCCGGTTAAAAAATGTCATAAAAAAAGAGGGGATATCCCTCTTTTTTCAAAATTGAATGCAATTATCTATTAATCTTACTCTTCAATAGCTACGGGAATTTCTTCTTCAATAGCTACGGGAATTTCTTCTTCAATAGCTGCTGGAATCTCTTCTTCAGCTACAGCTTCCTCAGTCGGAGGTGCAGTGATACCTTGTTGTTTAGCTAACAGTTGCTCACGATATTTAGCTGCCATTTCTTCAGCTTTATCGTAAACCAAATCACGGTTTTTAATCATATCACCGGGTTCTGGCTCCAACTGTTTGGTAGACAGAGAAATCCGTCCTCTTTCAGCATCCAAATCAATGATCATCACTTTCACTTCATCATTGACATTGAACACACTGTGAGGTGTATCGATATGTTCGTGAGAAATTTCCGAGATGTGTAACAAGCCACTGACACCACCGATGTCGATGAAAGCACCGTAAGGCTTGATACCGCGAACTGTACCAATTACTACTTCGCCAACTTCGAGGCGGTTCATCTTACGTTCAACCAGCGCCCGACGATGAGATAAAACTAGGCGGTTACGTTCTTCGTCTACTTCTAAGAACTTCAAAGGGAGTTCTTCACCCACTAATTCTTCTTTGGGTTTGCGGGTACTAATGTGGGAACCAGGGATAAATCCGCGTAATCCCTCAATCCGTACTAATGCACCACCACGGTTTGTTGCAAATACACCAGAACGAACAGTTGCATCTTCAGCTTGCAACTGACGTACACGCTCCCAAGCCCGCATATATTCAATACGGCGAATCGAAAGGGTCAACTGACCATCTTCGTTTTCATCGGTGAGGATGAAAAATTCCCGTGTTTCGTTTGATTGTAAAACTTCTTCCGGGGCATCTACCCGGTTGATAGACATTTCTTGTATGGGGATATATGCTGCTGTTTTAGCACCGATGTCAATCAGAGCGCCGCGCGGCTCTATACTGAAAACCGTTCCTGGTACAATATCTCCAGGGCTAAAGTGATAGTCGTATTTGTCAAGTAGAGCAGCGAAATCTTCGTGAGTAAATCCAATTTCTGTAGCGGTTATGTTCTGATTGACCATGCTGATTTGTTCCTGGTTCTAGTCTCCGTAAAGTTTTGTGACATAATGATAATGCCTGTGTAAGCCACTGAAGACCAGTATACGCTTACGTCCCTTATTAATCCTAGCGTAGAAAGCTAGTGTTAACACATATCAACTTCCAGATAGAAGATTATATCATATAGACAATGGCATTTGGCTATCAGCCATAAGTAGGATTTAGGCAGCAAAACTAAAAATCAAGGGTTTGGAAATCAAGGGTTTGGGGGTGAAGGGGTGTATGTGATCAAAACCCTGATACCCTTCTAAATATTCATTAAAATATCCGCCGTTATAGCTAACGGCGGATATTTTGTGTTGAAAGCTTGGTAATAGTAACCTACTACTCGTCTTTTTTCTCAATGCGGGGAGGTTCGCGGAAGGCGATCGCAAAAAACAGAACGCCTATGCACAAAGTAAAAATTAAAATGTATGCAACGCTTTCCATTTCAAAAGCTCCTTAAAGTTCTGAGTGCTGAGTTCCGAGTGCTAAGTTCAGGATTTTACTCAGAACTCATTACTCATTACTCAGCACTAAATAATTAGAGGGCTTCCTTACGGCGGGTTGATTTATCACCCACTTTCTGGAACAGACCCCATTCGACTTGCTCTTCTAGGTCGGCTTCTACACCAGCAAATACGTCTCGGTAGATTGTCCGAGCGCCGTGCCATAAGTGACCGAAGAAGAACAGTAAAGCGAATACTGCGTGTCCAAAGGTAAACCAACCTCTAGGACTGGTACGGAATACCCCGTCAGAGTTCAAGGTTTCGCGGTCAAATTCAAAGATTTCGCCGCCTTGAGCTTTACGAGCATATTTCTTCACATCAGCAGGATCTGTGAAGGTCTTACCGTCTAAGTCGCCACCATAGAAGCTAACGGTGACACCAGTTTGTTCAAAGCTATATTTAGATTCTGCCCGACGGAAAGGAATGTCAGCGCGGACAACACCATCGCTGTCGGTCAAAATTACGGGGAAGGTTTCAAAGAAGTTAGGTAGACGACGGACAGTCAGTTCTCTACCTTCAGCATCTGTGAATACTGCGTGACCTTGCCAAGACTGAGCAATACCATCACCCTTAACCATAGGGCCTGTACGGAACAAACCACCTTTGGCGGGGCTATTACCAACGTAATCGTAGAATGCCAGTTTTTCAGGAATTTGTGACCAAGCTTCAGACAAGCTTGAACCACCAGCAACGCTGGCTTGTACACGACGGTTAATTTCTTGACGGAAGTAGCCTTGATCCCATTGGTAACGGGTAGGGCCAAACAGTTCGATGGGGGTGGTTGCGCTACCGTACCACATGGTACCAGCCACAACGAAAGCCGAGAAGAATACCGCCGCAATACTGCTGGAAAGTACGGTTTCAATGTTACCCATCCGTAGGGCTTTGTATAACCTTTCGGGTGGTCTAACTGTGAGGTGGAATAAACCAGCAATAATACCAACTACACCTGCGGCGATGTGGTGAGCCACAATACCACCAGGGTTAAAGGGGTTAAAGCCATCTGGCCCCCATTCTGGTGCTACTGGCTGGATGCTACCTGTGACTCCATAAGCGTCAGAGATCCACATCCCAGGGCCGTAAAGTCCGGTGAGGTGGAATGCACCAAAGCCAAAGCAAAGTAAACCAGATAAGAACAGGTGAATACCAAACATTTTTGGCAAGTCTAGTGCTGGTTCACCAGTCCGAGGATCTCTAAAGAGTTCCAAATCCCAGTAAACCCAGTGCCAAACTGCGGCTAAGAATAATAAACCAGAAAGTACGATGTGAGCAGCAGCCACACCTTCAAAAGACCAAAAACCAGGGTCGGTAGCAGGGCCACCAGTGACGCTCCAGCCGCCCCAAGATTGGGTAACACCTAGACGTGCCATGAAGGGCAGCACGAACATCCCTTGTCGCCACATGGGGTTGAGAACAGGGTCGCTGGGGTCATAAATAGCGAGTTCATATAACGCCATTGAACCAGCCCAGCCTGCCACCAGGGCTGTGTGCATCAAGTGTACAGAAATCAGCCGCCCTGGATCGTTCAGAACAACTGTATGTACTCGGTACCAAGGTAGTCCCATCGACTACGCTCCTCCTCGAAGAGTTATGTTTACAAAGCAATTTATTTACTGAGTTCTTTAAATTGGCGAAGACCGCTTTTTTAAAGAATTCTCTGAGTTTTTTTATTGCCAGGGTTCTGAGTTTAACCACGGCTCAGTCTTTACAAGACAGACTGTGTGGCTTTGGCAACACTTAGACGCTGCGGTTGCTTTACCTTTTGGGGTTGCGATCGCTTGTCTTCTCCAAGAATTTTTTCATAAAATTCTCCCTGGTTCTAATAGAACTCGGCAAATACCGGGTTGGTATTCGGGTAATCGAGCGAGCTAACCTTGTTGGCAGCAGCTTTGTAGTCGTCTACGCGATCGCCATGCAAAAATGAGAATGTTTTAAAAAGTGTAACTATTGATGGAATTGTTTGCAAGCGGGTAAATCGATGCGATCGGTATTCCATCTGTGTTATCTTCTCACAAATCTCCGTCACAATTTCATTTACGTAATTCTCTAGGACTTAAGCACAAAAATTCTCTCTTGAGAATGGGTGTAAGGGCTTCAGGGTGTAAGGGTGCATGATTTTAGCTCATTTATGCCACTTACACCCCTAAACCCCACTCTCAAAAGAGAATGTTTTTGGGCAATACTTTCAGTTAAATTACTGTGTCACCAAATGGATGTTTTGTAGCTGACACTTGGCTTCGGCTGTATTGAGACGTTCAATTACCTGTTCAGCACTCATTAGACGCTTAAGTACTACTTGACCGATTGTTTGAGTGGCAATTTCTGAGGTTGAGGGTTTAACTTCTATTGTTAAAACTGCTTCTTCTGTACGATAAAGCCAGAGTAATTCATTGTTTTCTACTATACAAATATTCATCCTCTGAATATCTGGTTGCCGTCGCCATGCGGTGATTTGCCACAACCCATCAGATGACCACACTCTACCAATATTCCATCCTTCCGAAAGAAAAAAATATTTCACGGTTTTATCTCGCTATTTTGACTATAAATTTTGATATCTACACCCACAAAATTGACTCAGTAGATGTTTTAAATAAAGCAGCTTGGCTCATCCAGCTATGATGCCAAGATTCCTGATTATGCTTTGTATGAGGCACTCTCATCAGTTAAAAGGCTAACTTGAAATGCGAAGGATGAGAGCTAATTGAGCAGCTTAACAAATTTTATTTGAAAAAATCTTATTCTTTTAAGACAATTTTATGGTGTTGATAAATTTCAGTATTTAATCTGAAATTTTGCGGATTTTCACATATACAGACTGTCTTATAAAGTTGCTGGAATTTTAAATTCAAATGGTTCAAAATATCACCTTAAAATACCGAAGCAACAAAATGAGTTTTTGTAACATTTTTTGATATAAGTTCAATAATTATGCTTTTAACATCTGTAATATCAAATTACATTGATGTAGGATTTACGCATCAAAATTTTCTGTGGGGATTGGGTGTGAGGGTGAAAGGGTATGGGGTGTAAGTATTCAAAACCCTTACACCCTTACACCCTCATACCCCTACAATCGTGCTAAAACCTTGAGATTTAGTTTTTATGGGTAAATTCAGTATTATTGGCTAACTTGAGCCTGCCTGAATTATAAAAAATTGGGTATTATTGCCAGACATATAGTATGATTACTGACCGCTAATTGAAAAAATTTCAAAGGTATGACTTTGTTTCCCTTTTCTATACGAAGATGGGGTCGGTTGACTCAATTCGTTTCTCTGTTCTGTCTGTGTTTATTTTTAGTCATTAGTTGTGGTACGCGACCACAAGCAAATACCACGCCATCGAGTAATACCAATACGCCTGGGGGTGATGGTCGTATTACTATTGGGACAACTGCCAAACCAAGGACATTAGATCCAGCCGATGCTTACGAGTTGGCATCTTTGGGTTTAGTGTTTAATATGAGCGATCGCCTTTATACTTACGAACCAGGTAGCACAGAAATTAAACCCCAACTGGCGACAAGTTTACCCAAAGTCAGCCAAGACGGTTTAACTTACACTATCCCACTGCGCCAAGGAGTTGTGTTTCACGATGACACACCCTTCAACGCCAAAGCAATGGAGTTTAGTATTAAGCGATTTATTGAAAATAAAGGTAAACCTTCTTTTTTATTAGCTGATACAGTAGCTTCAGTCACCGCGACAGGTGAAAATGAGCTAACAATTAAACTCAAAAAACCCTTTGCAGCATTTCCTTCTTTACTCGCATTTTCGGGAGTTTGTGCAGTTTCACCCAAAGCATATCAATTGGGTGCTGGTAAATTTCAACCCAACACATTTGTTGGGACTGGCCCTTATAAATTAGCGCAGTATGGTACAGATTCACTGCGGATGGATGTATTTGATAAATATTGGGGAGAAAAACCAGTAAATCAAGGGGTTAATGTCCAAATTCAAACCAGTCCAGTTAACTTGTTTAATGCCTTTCGGACAGGTGCAGTAGATGTAGCTTATTTATCACTACAACCTGACCAAATTCGCAGTTTAGAAGATGGTGGTAAAAAAGGAGATTGGCAAGCGATTACAGCCCAAGGTAGTGTAGTCAGTTATCTGGTATTAAATCGCAACCAAAAACCTTTAGATAAACCAGAAGTAAGACAAGCGATCGCAGCAATTATCGACCGTCAACTATTAAATGAACGAGTTTTATACGGTCAAGCTGATCCACTTTACAGTATGATTCCGACTACTTTCAATGTCTCCCAACCATTATTTAAAGATAAATATGGTGACGGTAAATTTGATCAAGCCAAGGAATTATTAACTAAAGCTGGCTACTCTAAAGATAATCCTGTCAAAATTCCACTGTGGTATCCTTCCAGTTCACCGACTCGTAGTTTAGCAGCGCAAACCCTGAAATCACTGGCTGATACTAAAATGGAGGGTATCGTTCAATTAGAAGTCAATACAGTCGAAGGGCCGACTTTCTTTAAAGACATTTCTAAAGGTTCATATCCCGCAGCATTGCTTGATTGGTATCCTGACTTTTTAGATCCTGATAACTATGTTCAACCCTTCTTAGCTTGTCAAAAAGGGTCTGATGCTAAAGGTTGTGAAGATGGCGGTAGTCAAACTCAAGGTTCGTTTTACTATAGCGAAACCATGAATAAACTCATCGACCAACAACGCAAAGAACAAAATCCCGCAGCACGGGAGAAAATATTTGCTCAAATTCAAACCCAAGTACTTAATGATGTACCTTATGTTCCCCTGTGGCAAAACAAAGACTATGTATTTGCTCAAAAAGGTGTCAGTAACGTGCAGCTTGACCCTACTCAGAATTTGATTTATAAAACAATCAAAAAATAGGGAATGAAGTGTGAAGTGTGAAATACAAATTGCATTTTCGGTTATGCAAGCTTTAGCTTTTACACTTCATCTCTTCTCTTTCACCTTTTAGACTTCATAATTCACACTTACGCCTTTAACTTTCAGACTTCAGACTTCATAATTCAGACTTTATAAAAATGTCCCGTTCCAAAGCTCTACAATATTACATTGTTTCGCGGTTGCTCCTAGCACCATTACAACTTTTAACTATCATTACTATCGTATTTTTATTATTAAGAGCGACACCCGGAGACCCTGCTGATGCGATTTTGGGTGGACGTGCGCCAGAAGCAGCAAAGGAAGAATTACGTAAGCAATTAGGATTAAATTTACCTATTTGGTTGCAGTATTTAAATTATTTAGGCAACTTACTGCGCTTTGATTTAGGAACTTCTTTAACCAGTCGCGGACAAAATGTTTGGGACATCATCGGACAGTATTTTCCAGCGACAGTGGAGTTAGCTGTATTTAGTATGGCAGTTGCTTTGATTGTTGGGATTTTGGTAGGTACGCTTTCTGCTTCTCGTCCAGGAACTTATTTTGATATAGGCGGAAGGTTATTTGGAATTATTACTTATGCTTTACCAATGTTTTGGGCGGGAATGCTGTTACAGTTAGTTTTTTCTGTGCAACTGGGTTGGTTTCCCAACTCTAACCGTTTTCCGCCGACACTACCGCCACCATCACCAATTACTGGGTTATATACCTTTGATAGTTTGTTGAGTGGTAATTTGACGCAGTTTTTTGCTTCTTTGCACCATCTTGCCCTACCAAGTTTGACTTTGGGCATTTTGTTAAGTGGAATTTTTGAGCGTATTGTCCGGGTGAATTTAAAACAAACTCTACGTGCTGACTATGTAGAAGCAGCGAGAGCCAGAGGCATTGCAGAAAATAAAATTTTAGTCTCTCATGCTTTAAAGAATGCGCTAATTCCCGTAATTACGGTGTTAGGATTGACCTTTGCCTCGTTGTTGGGTGGTGCGATTTTAACGGAAGTGACATTTTCTTGGCCTGGGTTAGCTAATCGCTTATATCAAGCAATCAGCGATCGCGATTATCCCACAGTCCAAGGTGTCTTGGTATTCTTTGGTGCGATCGTTGTTGGGGCAAGCATTTTAATTGATATTATTAATGCTTACGTTGACCCACGCATCAGGTATTAAGGAGAAAAAGGCGGTTATCAAAGCTGATACAGCGTTTTTCATCGCAATAAAAGACATTTATCTAGCCTCTAGCCCCTAGCCTCTAGCCTCTATCTCCTATCAACTTGTACTGCATTCAGCCGAAAAATGCTGTAAGTTAAACCGCAGCAATTAATAAAACTTGCACTTCTTCGCCTGCTGCAATTAAGGTTTGACCTACTGGTAAAACTGCTAAGGCATTGGTTTGAGCTAAGTTAATTAAATTGCCAGAATTGTGAGTACCGCCAGCTTTGTGAAATTCATAAACACCAGCAACTAAATTTAATTTTCCCCAAATATAAGTTTCGCGTTTACCATTGGCGCGTAATTCATCACGCGATCGCACCTTAATAAATTTTGCCTCCCAACCTTCAGCAAGTCCAGCTAATTTTTTAATTGCTGGTTGCACAAATCGCCAAAAAGTTACTAAAGCTGAAACAGGATTTCCTGGTAAACCAAAATAAATTGCTGAATTTTGCTGAGGAAAATTCGCCACAGTTAATGGTTTCCCCGGTGTCATTTCCACAGCCCGAATATGAATTTTCGCTCCTAAATCTTCCAAAATTTTATCAACATAATCATATTCACCAACAGAAACCCCACCAGAAGAAAGCACAATATCAGCATTCGCTATGGCGTAAGCAATGGTTTCTTGTAAAGCCACAGGATTATCTTTCACAATGCCTAATAATAAAGGCTCTGCACCACTTTCTTTAACTAAAGTTGCCAAGGCATAATGATTAGAATCGACAATTTGTCCTGGTTGTAATGGTGTTTTTGGTGTGACTAATTCATCACCAGTTGAAAAAATTGCCACTTTCGGACGGCGATAAACTTTGACTTGGGGACATTGTGCTGCTGCTAAAACAGCAATTTCCGGCGCTTTTAACTGAATTCCTGGGGGTAAAAGTTGATTTCCGGCTTGGTAATAAGATGCTTTGCGGCGGACAAATTCTTGCGGTTGGGGTGCGACTTGAATAAACACGCGATTTTCTTCGCGGCTTGTCCTTTCTTGCATAACTATAGTATCCGCACCACTTGGAATTACCGCACCAGTAAAAATGCGTGCTGCTTGTCCTGGCTGAATTGTGGTTTTAGGTTGATATCCGGCGGGAATTTCTTCGACAATCTCTAAAATAGCTGGGTTTTGGGCATTAGCTTGCTGTACATCTGCATAACGGACTGCGTAACCATCCATCGCCGAATTATCCCAATGGGGAAAATCTAGCTGACTGGTGATGGGGTTTGCCAAAATGCGATCGCTTGCCGCCAATAAATCTACAATTTCTATATCGTGTTCCGCATCTAACGGTTGTACCAAATTTAAAATAATTGCTTCTGCATCGCTAACTGATAACATGGTGAAAGACTCCGGTAATGCACCTAAAAAATATTCAAGCTATATCCTGAATACTTACAATTCCCTTGCTACACCATGATTGTAGTAGCCATTTATTAGATTGCTGGTCAAGGGCTGGTAAGACGCGAAAATTAAAAACATCTTGCCATACTTCAACACCATACTGAGTGACAAAAGTTTTTTCCAATTCTTTAAAAAGCGGATAATCACGGTCATCAATAGCACTTAGCATCGGAATGATGATGCTAACGGGGATTTGATTAGCGGTTGTCCCTGTGGATGTCATTCTGGCTAATCCTCAAAAATACAAATAAATGGTAGCGGCTCATTGCCAGTATTAATAATTTTAACTAACCGCTTTCCGTTACTTCTAGCAAGTGCAAAACAAGCTAATTCTGTGGCTGCTGCTGACCAGTCTCTATTATCCGTTGCTGGGTCAAACTTTTCCTCTTCTGGTTGATTTTCCTCAGTCATACTGTTTTATATTTATTAGGCGTGATTTCAGGCTTTTTCTGCAAAGCAATCACCCAGCCATCACTTTAATATTAAGAATAGAAGCATAGATTATTTTTCCATATCTAATAAAAATACCTGTTTTATATGACTATTGAAAGGATTCCGCAAAAACACTATCCCAAAGCTGAGATTTGGCGGCGCGGTCTGGCTTTGGGGTTGGATTTTTTAGGTGCTTGGTTAGTCAGTTCCCTATTTGGGAGTAGTAGCCTTGGTATTCAATTTGTCCAGATTTTAGTTTTTATCCTTTGTTGGCTGATTTTACGGGTAGTGCTGGTATTTAATAATCGAGGGCAAAGTTTAGGACGCTGGGCTTTTGACTTGAAAATCCTAGAAGTGGAAAATGGGCAAGTAGTAGGGAGAATTCCAGAGTTGCTGGCACTGGTGAAGCGAGAAGCTATAATTGGCTTTGGTGCTTTGTTGGTGTCGATCGCCCTTGGCAACCTGAGAGCAAATCCCACTGCTATACTGCTATTACTTCCTCTGGCAATAGACTGTGGTGCAGCTTTCTCCGATCCCCAGTTACGGCAAGCTTTGCATGACCGTTACGCTAGAACTTTTATAGTTTCATCGCGTCGGGGCTACTCGCTCGATATCAAAATCAAGCGTTTAGTTGATACTTTGCAACGAAATGTGCGAAGATAGTCATTTGTGTAAATTTCTCTTCAGGCTTTACTGTTTGTAAGATTATGGCTAAGAGTAAAGGTGCTCGCATTATCGTGACACTAGAATGTACCGAATGTCGTAGTAATCCAGACAAGCGTTCTCCTGGTGTGTCCCGGTATACCACCATGAAGAACCGTCGTAATACGACCAACCGCTTAGAACTCAACAAGTTCTGTACCCACTGCAACAAACATACCGTTCACAAGGAAATCAAGTAAAGATGAGTTATTATCGTCGTCGTCTGTCTCCAATTAAGCCAGGAGAGCCAATCGATTACAAGGATGTTGATTTACTGCGTAAGTTTATTACCGAACGAGGCAAAATTCTACCTCGGCGGATCACTGGGCTGACTTGTCAGCAACAGCGAGATTTAACATTAGCAATTAAACGGGCGCGGATTGTCGCATTGTTACCGTTCATCAACGCTGAAGGCTAAATCAATTTTAAGATTGGGATTTTAGATTTTGGATTAACAAGAAAAGCTTTGTCTTTCTGAGTCCAAAATCTCAAATCTGAATAATAAAGTGTAAAATTGGTTCCTACATAAAAATTCTGGGATTCAAGATTATTTAATCTAAAATCCAAAATCCAAAATCTAAAATTATAAGAGTGCGAGAGTTGTGGAGAAGGGGACGCTAGTTGAATTTAGGGTTCAAGGCGATCGCCGTCTGGGTGTGGTAGATCGTCCAGATGGTAAGACCCGTTGGTTTGTGGTAGATGAGCGTGGTCAATCCCACAGCCTCGCGCCAAGACAAATTACATATACAGTAAACGGACAAACCTACAAGTCCTCGGAGATTCCGAAATTTCAGGAAGAAGTCAAGCCATATTTAGACCCATCTAGCTTAGAAGTGGCTTGGGAATTATTGGTGGAAGATGGAGAAGCAGTCACCCCCTCGCAAATGGCGAATCTGCTATTTTCGGAATCAGAACCAGCCCCTTGTTATGCAGCCCATTGCTTGTTATCAGATGACAAACTCTACTTCAAGCAAAAAGGCGATGCTTATGAACCGCGTACAACCGCCCAAGTAGCCGAACGTAAACATCAAATAGAAGTAGAAACCCTCAAAGCCAAGGGACAGCAAGAATTTTTAGTGCGTGTAGAACAGGCACTCAAAGGTGAAGCAGTAGAATGGCAAAGACACGATCGCCATCGTCTAGAAGCATTAGAAAAATACGCAGCTTTAATGGCTGATATTGTGCGGGAGGGAGTAAAATATGATGCGCTATCTAGGGCGTATCCTCCTCCAGCGCCAGTCTTAGAAACGATGAATATGCTGGGGCGGCCTGGAACCCCCCAAGGAGCTTTTCAATTATTAGTAGACCTGGGTTGGTGGAGTCCCTATGAAAACTTGTTCCTGCGTCGTTCGTCAATTCCTGTTCAGTTTCCTAGCAAGGTGTTAGAAGTGGCGCAACAGCGTTTGGATTCCCCAACAACAGACTTGGATGCAAATCGCCTGGATTTGACTCATCTCAAGGTTTACACAGTTGATGATGAAAGTACCACTGAGATAGATGATGGTCTGAGTTGGGAATCACTCAGCGATGGTCAAGAAAGATTGTGGGTACATATTGCTGACCCGACGCGCTGGTTAGAACCAGAGGATGACTTAGATTTAGAAGCCAGAAAGCGGGGAAGTACGGTTTATTTGCCCACAGGGATGGTTCCTATGTTCCCAGAAATCTTGGCGACTGGGCCGATGAGTTTGGTACAGGGGAGAATTTGTTGCGCCCTGAGTTTTGGGATTATTTTAAATAGCAATGGGGCAGTAGAAGATTACAGCATTCACGCCAGTTTGATTAAACCGACTTATCGCCTCACCTATGAAGATGTCGATGAGATGCTGGAATTAGGAGTGCAAGCAGAACCAGAAATTGCCGCGATCGCAAATTGGGCAATCAAACGCAAATCTTGGCGTTACAACCAAGGAGCCATCAGTATCAACATGCCAGAGGCGATGATTAAAGTCAAAGGCGATGATATTAGTATTGATATCTTAGATGATTCCTCATCACGGCAACTGGTAGCAGAAATGATGATTCTTGCTGGTGAAGTAGCAGCGCGTTACGGCAAGACTCACAATATACCCTTACCTTTTCGCGGTCAGCCCCAGCCAGAATTACCCCCAGAAGAAGAATTAATTCAACTTCCAGCCGGATTTGTGCGTGCTTGTGCGATGCGGCGGTGTATGCCCAAGAGTGAAATGAGTATCACACCTCTCCGTCATGCAGGTTTAGGATTAGATACTTATACCCAAGCCACTTCCCCCATCCGCCGCTACAGTGATTTACTCACCCATTTTCAACTTAAAGCCCATTTACGGGGTGAAGTGCTGCCATTTTCTGCCGACCAACTTAAAGAAGTGATGATGACTGTTTCTACCATCACCCAAGAAGTAACAATGGTAGAAAGACAAACTAATCGATATTGGGCTTTAGAATATCTCCGTCGTCATCCTGAGCAAGTTTGGTCAGTCACAGTTTTAATGTGGTTGCGTGAAGACAGTAACTTGGCTCTAATTTTATTAGAAGATTTGGGCTTGCAGTTACCAATGGCTTTCCGACGTTCTGTAACCTTGGGTGAACAATTATTAGTGAAAGTGAGTATTGCTGACCCACAAAAAGATATGATTCAATTCCAAGAAATCATATATCAAGAAGCTCAATCTGCGGCAAATTAATTCTACCAGTCTATAGATAAAGCTAGTAGCAACTGTCTTCGTTAAAATATAAATGACTTGATACCAGCATCCTTGCTTGCTACCGCACCAAAGATGCTGATTAGCAGTGTGTATTCCAAAAATTAAATCGGAAATTAAACCAGATTCTTATATTAAGCGTTAGCAGAAAGGAAAGGAATATTTTCAGCAATATAATCTGGAACAGCCACACCTTGTTGTTTTGCCCAAAATTGGCTTAAAAAATGGATTTGTCGTAAACCAACAATTAAATTTAATCCTGGGATAAATAGCCACCAAACTACTAAGGGTTCTTTTAAACCTGCTTGGCGGTACAGTTCATTCACAGTTTTATATAACTTAAACTGCACAATATAAATCCACACAATACCCAGCAGTGAAAACCAACCAAACCACCCCGGTACATCAGGATCAAAGATGCGTAAAGCTTGGGGAATTGCGACTCCAAAAACAAACGGTGCTAAACTCAGGGTTCCTGACCAACCAAAGCCGTTATAACGGCGTAATTCTTCTTGAATAATCCATTTGTACCAGCCGTAATACAGCATCCCGGTAATTACAGACAATAAAATTACTCGCCACAACGGACGGGGTTTACCTAAATCTTTTGCTGACATTGATTTACGCCTGAGATATCAAATACATTTATTAACATTTCTTAATGTAAGATATCCCAGGCGTTTTTGTCTAACTTTGTTCTTGAGGAACTTGGTTGATTTGCGCCATTAATTGTTCTTTATCACGCTTGCGTTTCTTGGCGTATAGCTGAATAGTCACCGCCATAAAAATAATCAAACCAAAAATTCCCCAAGCGGTAATATCTGTGGGTAGATTGTCCTTAAATACAGCTAATAGCACAATCACCACCAACATAACTGTAGGTGCTTCGTTTAAAGCACGTAACTGTTGACCAGTCCAACGACATTCATCATTGGCTAACTTCTTCATCAAGCGACCGCAGTAATGATGATAAGCCAATAAAATTGCGACAAATAGTAATTTGAAGTGTAGCCAACCCTGTTTTAAAACTTCTGGTTCGGTACTCACTAAACCAATCGCCATCGCTACTGTGACCAACATTCCCGGAGTAGTGATGATGCGATAAAGGCGTAATTCCATAATTTGATACTGCTTTTTCAGTATCGTGCGTGCTGGTTCTGGTTCTTGTTCGGCTTCAACGTGGTAAATAAACAAACGCACCAGATAAAATAGGCCAGCAAACCAAACTACAATGCCAATAATATGAAATGCTTTGAACCAAGAATAAGCCATGAATTATCATCTCCATTAAGGTGGATATAACACATCGTAAGTTATCAGAAAAATCTCTACATTTGCTTACGATAGCATTAGAAACTGTGCTGAATCATCTAATGAGCTATTTATTAAACACAGGTAAATTATCTGTGTTTATCTATGGTTTCACTTTTTATAATATCGATTTTGACAAAATTTATTTCTGCCTAATTATCTACACGTCTGATGAAGGGCAATAAATCTTCTAAAATTGTCTGGTAATAATGTTCTTGGGCGTAATGTCCAACGTTATTAAGTTTTATTAATTCTGCATTGGGTACAGAATCACTAAATTTTTGTGCTATATCTACAGATAACCAAGGGTCAATCATCCCCCATTGAATTAATATTGGCTGTTCCCATTTTTGAAAGCCAGATGTAATTTCCGCCGTTGCTTGGGGGAGTTGCAAATTACGAATAGTTGATAGTAATCCTCTACCAGCCGCAGATGTTTTCAAAAAAGGTCGGCGATACACATCTAAATCTTTATCTTCGATACGATAACGACTACCACCTTCTAGGGTACGGTCAACTAATAAAGGGTCTTGAGTCATTATTTCACCTGCTAGTGGAAAACCCATTTGTTTAATTTTCCAAGGTAATTTAGCATCGGTGGAAATGGGGGCATTTAAAATAGCAATATTGGCAATTTGTTCAGGATGACGTAAGGCATATTGTAAGCCAACAGAACCTAAGAAACCTTGGACAACTAAAGAAAATCTTTCGAGTTTGATGGTTTGAATAAATTTTTCTAAAGCTGTAAGAAATGCGTCAGGAGTGTAGGCAAAATCGCGTTTTTCTGGCATTGATGAAAAGCCATAGCCAATCCAATCTGGTGCGATCGCTCTTGTTCCTTGACTAGCTAAAGCAGGTAGAATATTACGCCAACTGTAACTTTGCGAGACTATTCCATGCAGCAAGATTACAGGTAATAAATCACTTTGTCCAATCGGTTCTGCTTCCCGATAAAACCACTCTAAAGAATCAATTTTTACTTTATTTTCTGTTACAGCCACGCTACTTTCCTAATAAAAACTGAGAATTCAGAATTCAGTTTTTCTTCTGAATTCTGACTCCTGACTTCTGAATTCTCAAATAATCATCTCACGAATCGCATAAGCTGTTGCAGGGGCTAGTAACACACCGTTACGATAATGTCCGGTGGCGAGGAGGATATTGTTAAATCCTGCTAATTTTTCAATGATAGGTGCTGGGCGACCTTCCGGGCGGGGGCGTAATCCTGACCAAGTTCTGGTGATAGTTGCTGCGGCGAGTTCTGGACAAAAGGCGATCGCTTGTTGTCTTACATCCCCTAATAATTCATGATTAGGCGGGATTTCATCGCCATCAGTGGGAAATTCCACCGTTGCGCCTATCCAATAATCGCCACCACCTACAGGGACGATATGTACATCATTACAGGTAATCATCGGCTGAAACTCAGGATTACCGATGGAATTTGCTAAATGTACTTGTAATGCTTGTCCGAGAACGGGGCGGATATCAACTTTTTGGTTTAACTGGGCGGTTAGGAGTGTAGAACCCAGTCCAGCCGTCACTATCACCCAATCAGCATTGATTTTTCCTGCTGTTGTTTCAACTGATGTCGGTGAGATATTGACAACATTCACACCAAATTGACAAGTTACGCCTTTTTTTTGGGCGGCTTCTACTAGGGCTAAGGTTAAAGCTGTGGGGTCGAGTTGACGGTCTTGAGGTGAATAAACTGCGCCAGTAATTTTGTCATTATTGACTTGGGGACATATACTCTTGAGTTTCGCCCTGTCCCAAATTTCCAAATTCCAACCTTGGGAGGCGCGAATTTTTACTAGTTTTTCCCAATTTTCAAAGTTTTCCTCTTCCCAAGACAAGTGAAGAATACCTTGACGGTTGAAGGGGATTTTACGTCCGGTTAATGCTTCTAGTTCGGGGATTAAGGTTTCGTAGCGTTCAATACTGGTTTGTCTTAGCCGCCAAGCTTTACCCTTGATTTTTTGACTAATAGCGCCCATCAAAACCCCAAGGGCTGCACCTGTAGAAGCTTGTGCGGGTTGGTTTTGGTCAATAACGGTAATTTGCAACCCTGTTACTTGACTCAGTTCATAGGCGATCGCGGCTCCAATGACACCACAACCGATAATAATTACATGACTCATTGCTGGGATATTGAGGAGTTATGAGTTAGAACCGCAAGCGGAAGTCAAAAGTCAAAAGGTTTTTTAATTTTATACTACCCTGCGGGAACGCCAAGGGCGAACAGACTTCAAACTTCAGCCTTTTTCTTCTAACTCATAACTTATCATTCAACAATCCCTAAGAGTCCGCTTGTTTGCTACCTTCTGGTAACAGTTGTAGGAATTTGTCAACATCTGTAAAGGCAGCTTTGTAGTTACTCAAGGCAACTAAACTATTGCCATTACTAGCTGCTTGATCAACTTTAACCAAGTGGTTCAGTAAATCTTTGGTGATTTGACGGGCTGCGGTTTGGTCTTTGGGTAAAAGATGGGGAGTGATGTAAGTCATGGTCAGCCTAGCTTCTGCCATTGGGCCATGAATAAAGTTACCCACCTTAATCCACTCATTTTTTTCGATGAGGTTTTGGAGTTCTTCTGCGCGATCGCGCACAGTCTGAACTTCAGGCAGATATTCCTGAATTTGAGCAATTTGATCTGCTGTATAAGTTGGAGGTGCAGATACGACCCCAGGGCCACCACAACTAATAAGAAATGTAGCCAATAATACCAGAATGATTGAGAAAATCGAGCGTTGACGCGCCATAAACTGAACTTAACTTTTTTTAACGTTTGCCAGCTAACAGTGTAATTTTAGATCGCCAAGGTAATTTCTCGTTCTAGCAAGTAGATGATTTTGCGGAAAATTCTCAGATTTTTTTTAGACTGATCTAACGTCAGCCACTTTTCTAATTTATTTAAGTATAATTGCTCATATAGCAATAATTTCATACTTCACACTTAATCAATTGTTAAGAAAAGGCAATTTTATAGTTGCGAAATTTAAAACGTCTTGATAAGCTGAAACACTAATAAGATAAGCCTTCTGGCGGTTTTCTGTCGTCACATTCCCCTTAGCTGACTCAACTATTTAGGAGTGTTTTTTCGTGAACGCAGCTGAACAGGCAACTAACCTTGAACTCGCCAGCAAGATTGCTACGGTAGTTAATTTATTCAAACTCCAGTTCCCCGATGCGAAATCGGATTTGAAACCTTGGCAGAATGACCCAGAAACCAGAGAATTAGTTGATCCAGATTCTATAGACATTGGCTTTCACTTTCCTGGAATCAGCAAATCCTGGCGGAGTCGGAGTGTTTTGATTCAAATTCGGTTTCATCAAGATCCGATAACAAACTTACGTCGGGCAATTGGTATAGAAGTAGCAGGATTTGATCATCGTGGCGAGGCTTGGCGACTTTCGACAGTGGAAAACTGGAATTTTGTGGGCGAGTCTCTCCCTGCTGCACAAATTGGCGAACAACTCAAACAATTTTGTCGGCAGATTTTAGAACTGTTTAATGAGAAGTCTGAAGTGTGAATTATGAAGTGTGAAATTTCATTCTTTAACCTTCAGACTCATAACTTTCAGCACTTACTAAACGACTCCCGCCTGAAATACTTTCCCAATGACTTCTTCTATGGGCGGTTCTTTCACTTCTAAATCGATGACTTCTAGTTCTGACAAAATTTGAGATACGGTACGAGTCAAAGCTGGTTGCTCTACCATAAAACATACTGCTCGCCCGTCTACAGATTGCACATCCCCATAAGACTTGAGCTTTTCTCTTGATAAAGGCTGGGCTAACTCTACGTGAACTTCTCGGTATGGTGCGAAGCGTTCTAACAGTCCATCTAAACTACCGTCATACATCAGCTTTCCTTGGTGAATTAATAATACTCGCTGACATAAAGCGGTAATATCAGCCATGTAGTGACTAGTTAATAATACGGTGGCTTGATAACGCTGATTATAGTCGCGCAGAAAGTCTCGCACTGCTACCTGAGCATTCACATCAAGTCCCAAAGTTGGTTCATCAAGAAACAATACTTGCGGACGATGTAAAAGTGCTGCTAACAGTTCTGCTTTCATTCGTTCACCCAAAGATAGCTTGCGTACTGGTTGAGTCAGCTTTCCTTGGAGGTTTAGCATTTCTGTTAATTCTCTTACGCGGTGAGAAAATTCTTGGTCAGAAATGTCGTAAACAGCAGCATTAATTTTTAAAGAATCTATTGCGGGTAAGTCCCAGATTAATTGCTGCTTTTGTCCCATCACCAAGGTAATTTTTTGCAAAAATGCTTCTTGGCGTAAAAACGGGATATGTCCAGCTACTCTCACTGTCCCACTACTAGGATGAATCAGACCAGTGAGCATTTTGAGTGTGGTAGTTTTTCCAGCACCATTCGGCCCTAAAAATCCTACTACTTCACCAGGGGTAATTTCAAAGGAAACATTTTCAACAGCTTGAATTGAACGGTAGGTGCGGCGGAAAAAGTGAGTAATTGTGCCAGCGAGACCTGGTTCTTTAATCGCCACCGGATAAGATTTACTTAAATTCTCAACAAAAATATGCGGCATAAAATTTATCTTAAAACCTTCCTGAGACGATTTCAGCCACAAACATAGTCCTAACTTATGCTTCAACTGCTATATATAGACCAATTATCAGCGTGCATCCGCGTTTATCTGCGGTTTTAAATATTGATCAGTATTATCCTTGAGGTTGGTAAAGCCAAGGTAAAGCAAGTTAACTAACGCAAACGCCCCGATCGCAAAATACTAATAATCAACCACAATCCTAATAAACTGGCGGCGGCAAATAACACACTACTTAAAACCGATAGTTGCGGTGTCTGGGCTTTGGTGGAAATAATTGCTGCTCCCATAATCAGTGAACCTACTAGAATACTGAATGAGAGGCGATTGGCTGCATCATCCATTGTGCGCCGTACACCATCTAAACCATGCAAAGATAGATTCCAACGTAATGTTTCTGATGTTACACGGTCGAGTAAAAGTTCAACTTGTCGGGGTGATTGTAATGATAAACTTTTGAGGTCAAGGGCAGTACGCAAAAGCGATCGCACTGGATTTTCCCCGACTAATTGCCGACGAAACAAATCCGTAATTAAGGGCTTCACCTCATCAAACAAATTAATCTCAGGATTAAATGCCCTAGCCACACCTTCTAAATTAGCTAGGGTTTTAGCATACAAGCCCATATTGCTGGGCAATCTAATTTTATTGTTGCGGGCGACTTGCAAAATTTCATAAATCACTTGACTAAAATTCATCTCCGTCAAGCTGACATTATGATATCTCCGCAACATGCGATCGTAATCACTTTCCAGCCGCGCCACAATTACAGGCTGTGCCGAATCGGATAGTTGCAAAGTTAACTGAGCGCATCTTCCTGCATCTAAATCCACGATCGCCAACAACATTTCTGTTAAAATCTGCTGGGTACGGGGATCAAGTCTGCCTACCATCCCACAATCTAAAATTGCTATCCGACCATCTTGCAGATAAAATAAATTTCCGGGATGGGGATCAGCATGAAAAAAGCCATCCAGGTATAACTGCTGAAAAAATGCTCTAAATAGTAAAGTAGTTATATCTTTACGTTGAGTGGCAATATCTTTACCATTATTACCACTGGTCAACTTTGCCGACAGTAAAGGTACACCATCCAACCACTCCATCACTAACAATTTCTCTGATGTCAGATGCCAGTGAATTTCCGCCACGACAATTTGTTGCGGGTCAAACCAACGACCTTTCGCTAAATTCCGGCGTAATTGATCTGTAAAACCTGCTTCTCTTGTGAAGTCTAACTCTGCTTCTAAAGCCTTGGTAAATTCTTCCGCAATTGATTTAATTTCATAAGTTTGCCCAAAATCAGTCCGCGCCACTAAATCAGCGATCCCCTGAATTAAAGCAATATCTTGGGCAATAGTCGTATCAATTCCTGGACGTTGGACTTTTAAGGCGACTTCCCGACCATCAGCCAGTGTAGCGCGATGAGTTTGGGCAATTGATCCCGCCGCAACTGGTACGGGATTAATCTTGGGAAAAACTTCTTCTAGGGGAAGTTTTAACTGTTTGCGGATGACTACTTCTATTTCTGACCAGGGAACAGGCGGTACTTCGTCTTGCAGTGTTGACAGTTCCTCAATGTAAGCAGCACTGAGTAAATCGGGACGAGTCGATAATAACTGACCAAGCTTGATATAAACAGGCCCCAAACTTACCAAAATATTTTTCAATACTGCTGGGGTAGGTAGCTGGGGTTCATCAGCTTTGCCACCAGTTAGTAGCCTTCGCATATAATCCCAGCCATTCCGAAGCACCACTTCAATAATTTCTCGTTGACGAGGAACAGTTTGAGTTAGGAACATGATGGTAAACAACTGCAAGAACGCAGAGAATTTAAAGGGGTAGACAACAGGGAATTACAATACAGCCAGAGCTAGTTTTAGTTAAGGTTTTACTGGCTAAAGCACAGTCTTGAAATCTTTTTTGGGATGATTTTACAACTTCTATCAAGCTTTGCTCACTTAACATTCTTTTAATATAAGTAGAACAAGATTCTCCACCATGTAATTGCCGATGGGGACAAGCAAAGCCTTTCACTGGAGAAATATATCTTTGATAAGCAGTGATAGAGTGAATTGCCATTGTCTTGGCCAGAGGCTCAAAGCTTAGAGTTTGCATAACTGTCAGTAAAAACAACAGACAGTCAAGTTATAATAAGAAAACTAGCTTTTAAGCCTCTGTCAAGGGTTTTAACTTTGATAATTACAGTAGGTTTGTAAAGCGGGGGTCATCTTGCAGGATTTTGAGAACCTGTTTAATTTCTTGGGTGCGTTCTTTATTAACGATGAGGGTAACATTGCGATCGCGCACAATGACCACATCCTCTAAACCAATAGTAACAATTACATCCTCTGGATTAGTAGCATAAACAATCGCTCCTTGCGTATCTAAACCTAAGTGGGTAGCTAATTCTACATTGGGGTTCTCTTCCTTTTTTAATAAACGTTCGATCGCATTCCAATCTCCTAAATCATCCCAACCAAAATCTACCGGGAGGACGTATGCTAAATTGGTTTTTTCCATGAGTGCATAGTCTATACTCTTTTTAGGTAATTCAGGGTAAATATCAGGGCCGTATTGTTCCAGAGGCTTTATGATTTCTGGAGCATGGGTGTAAAGTTCCTCAAGAACAACCCCAGCCCGAAAGACAAACATTCCACTATTCCAGCTAAAACGTCCCGTAGATAAAAAAGTTTCTGCTAACTCACGGTTGGGCTTTTCAGTAAAGCGGTTGACATGATAAGCTGGCAACTCATTAAAGCTACCAATCTTTTCACCTTGTTCAATGTAGCCGTAACCAGTTGATGGAAAAGCAGGCTTAATTCCTAAAGTAACAATCGCTTTGGTGCTTGTTGCTAGTTGAGTAGCAGCCTTTAATGTGTCAGTAAACGCCTTTTGGTCAGCTATCCAATGGTCAGCCGGAAAAAAGCCGATAATTGCGTCTTCTCCATAACGTTTTTTAATTTCTAAACTTGTCCAAGCAACGGCGGCGGCAGTATCCCTTCCTTCTACCTCAATGAGTAAGTTTGGCGATGGCAGTTCGGGTAACTGTTGGCGTACACCTCCAGCTATCTGGCTGGAAGTAATCACCCACAAAGAATCCCAACCGTCTCCCAATGGGAGCAACCGATCCGCAGTGGCTTGCAGTAAACTTCTGGAACTACCATCTAAACTTAAAAATTGTTTAGGACGGTCTTTGCGACTCAGAGGCCAGAAACGCTCACCTTTGCCACCAGCGAGGATAACGGGGAACAAGGAACTATTCATGTTGTCATACACACCTACGCAAGAACACTACAAGTTTACTGTGAGCATTTACTCTGGCAAGATTTGTAGCTTGCATTAACATAACTTTTATGGAAGTGGTTGAGTGGGGAGAAAATTGTGATTAGAGAAGTTCAATTATCTGAAAGTGAAGTCAAGTCTCAGCAAATACCGAATTTAGACTTGGAAAGCAAACCAGGTCAAATTCAACGCATTGAAACTCAGGGAACGCTGCAAACCCTCACCGAGACCAGCACAGAATCAGCAACTCAAGAAGCATCAGCCAGTTCCACCCGCACTGTTGTCGAGTCAGTCAGTGCTATTCCCAACGAACTGTACGACAGATTGGGCTTAAGTATGCCCCGGTGGCTACTGTGGATACTGACAGTAGTAATGGGGGTAATTCTTTCTGGTCTTTTAGTTTCCACCTTGGCGCTGTGGACTCCCTTATGGAGCAATTTAGATAAAACCGATGAGGAACTCGGTTTCGCTGGTAAAGAAGAGCAGAAAGTTCCTTTACCTGGGGAATTATGGAGCAAAATTTCCCAATACCAGCTATCCCGCCCCATGAATATTTTGATTATGGGGATTGAGCCAGTTAACGGTGCTGTTGATGGTTCACCAGAAAGTTTTGCTGGCAAAAGCGACACCATGCTTTTAGTCAGGCTCAACCCCAGTGATAAATCTATTCGGGTGCTTTCCATTCCCAGAGATACGATGATTGCGATCCCCGAAAAAGGGTTAACCAAGCTATCAGATGCTAATCCCCAAGGCGGGCCAGTATTGGCTGCTAGAGTAGTCAGCCGTACCTTAAACAATGCGCCCATCGACCGTTACATTCGCATCTCTACCAGTGGCTTAAGGCAATTAGTGGATCAGTTGGGTGGGGTGGAAGTATTTGTACCTAAAGCAATAGAATACCATGATAGTAGCAGCCAATTGAACATTAATCTAGTCAGTGGCTGGCAAACCCTTGACGGCGAACAGGCAGAACAATTCGCTCGTTTCCGGGAAGATGGATTAGGGGATTTACCGAGAGTACAGCGTCAACAAGCACTACTAAGTGCATTGATTCAACGCCTCAATAGTCCTACTGTCGTACCGAAATTGCCCCAATTAACCCGCATCATGCGGAAGTATTTTGATACCAACTTAAAGATAGAAGAAATGATGGCTTTGGTGAATTTCTCCGTGAATGTAGAGCGGGATAATTTCCAAATGACCACTGTTCCCGGTACTTTCAGCCGTTTCAGTCAAGATCCCAATAGCTATTGGCTGAATCTGACTGGACAGTCAAATCTCTTGAATAATTATGTTGGGGTGGATGTACCTGGACTCAAGCCAGATACACGTCCAGTTTCTAACCTCAAAATTGCTATTCAAAATGCTTCTAATCAACCACAAGTTACGGAAAAAGTTATTGCCTATCTCAAAGAGAAAGGCTTTAAAAATATTTACACAACCTCAGATTGGCCTGATAGCCAGCGTCAAACTCAGATTATTGTCCACAGAGGTAGCCGACAACCAGGAATTGAGTTACAAAAAATCTTAGGTTTGGGTCAAATTGAAGTGTCAACAGCTGGAGATTTGGAATCAGATATCACAATTCGGATTGGGAAAGATTGGAAATAGTCAAAAATTATTGGTCAAGAGTTATTAAGCATTTGTGAATATTTGCTTGACTCTTGACTATCAAGCTATGAACAAGATTGGGCGAAAATATTGAAGTTTTCTACAATCAAACTTCACCCAGTTTTCATAACTCAGTAAACAGGTGCGTAAAGTTATGAAAAAGATTTGGCAAAAATTGTTAAGTTTAATTGTCATTTTCCTTTTAGCTGGCTTGTGGCTAATACTGAGTCCAAGACCAGCTTTTGCTCAAATTAATACCATCAACTACAGCAATACCAATTTAGAAAACCGTGACTTCTCCAATGCTGATTTAGTTGGTGTAACTTTTGTGGCTGCGGAAATGCGGGGGACTAATTTCCAAGGCGCAAATTTAACCAATGCTATTTTCACCAAAGGAGTTTTATTAAAGGCGAATTTAGAAAGTGCAAACTTAACGGGTGCTTTAGTAGACCGGGTAACGTTAGATGGCGCTAACTTAAAAAATGCCAATTTTACAGAAGCTACTTTAACCCGTAGTCGTTTTTACGATGCTGATATTACTGGCGCGGATTTTACAGATGCGTTAATTGACCGCTATCAAGTTTCATTGTTATGTGAAAGGGCGACTGGGGTAAATCAAATTACGGGAGTGGCGACACGCGATAGCTTGGGTTGTCGTTAAAGAGTTGTCAGTATTCAGAATACAGAAGTCAGAAGCGGTCAGAGTATGATGACTCAGAGTCTAAAACTATGAGAATCTCTGTCGAGGAAAACCTAGAGTTAGCAAATTTTCTGGATTCTGACTTCTGACTCCTGAATTCTGACCAAGAATTTAATCATGAGAACAGGGAAGTTCAATGAAAAATTCGGTTCCTTTTCCGGGGGTCGATGTACATTTAATTTGACCTTGATGTTTTTCGACAATGATTTGGTGACTAATAGATAAACCTAGTCCTGTACCTTTACCGGGTTCTTTGGTGGTAAAGAAGGGGTCAAAAATATGGGAAGTGACATCTTCAGGGATTCCCAGACCATTATCAGCGATTTTGATGATTACTTGGCGATCGCTCTTTTGAGTGCTGATCCAAATTTTTAAAGGTACTCTGGGACAGTTGGTTGAAGCTTGTAAATGCTGATTCCAGATAACTTTAAATTTATCTTCTAAAGCGTCAATACCATTACTCAGAAGATTCATAAATACTTGATTTAGTTGTGCAGGATAACATTCTACTAAAGGTAAAGTGCCGTATTCCTTCACCACCTCAATCTGAGGACGCGCCCGATTTTCCTTGAGGCGATGTCCTAAAATCAGTAAAGTACTATCCAATCCCTCATGAATATTTACAGCCCTTAAATCAGCTTCATCAGTACGAGAAAAATTCCTCAGTGACAATACAATTTCTCTAATTCTTTCTGCGCCGACTTTCATGGAATCTAGTGTTTTTGGCAAATCTTCGATAATAAATTCCAAATTCTGCTGATCTATTTTTTCTTTAATATTTGGCAAAGAAGAATTATATTGACGGTAAATCTGCAAAACATTCATTAACTCTTGAGTATATTCATTTAAATGAATCAGATTACCAAAAATAAAACTAACAGGGTTATTAATTTCGTGAGCGACACCAGCGAGTAATTGTCCTAATCCTGCCATTTTCTCGCCCTGAATTAACCTTGCTTGAGTCTGCTTTAGCTCACATAAAGTTTGAGTTAATTCTAGAGTTTGACGTTTGGTTTGTTCCAATAATTCTGCTTGTTGAATAGCAACACCTAACTGCACGCCAACTTGTGCTAATAAATTGATTTCCTCATCTTTCCAATAACGTGGTTGAGAATTTTGATAAGCAACTAATAATCCCCATAATCTTTCGCCTTGGCGAATTGGCACAAAAGTTTCATTACGTGGTAACTTATCATCTTCATCTGTGTCTTCAAAGGTGGCTAAAACCAGTGGATTAACTTGTGTTAAAGGTTTCCAACCATCTTTAAAAGAATCAGCCACAAATTTACCACTCCAATCAGCATTAAAGCGATATATGGCTACCCTCTCTACTTTTAATAACTCGCGTACAGCTTGAGTAGTGGTTTTAAAAATAGTTTTGACATCCAACGACTGGCGGATTTTATCAATAGTCTCAGCTAATAACTTTTGCCGTTCCATTGATTTTTCTCGCTCGTTAGCCTCAGCTAATTGGATGGCTTGAGTTTGAACTTTTTTTAAATATGAATCTTGTTTTAAAGCAACTCCTAGTTGTTCCGCTATTTGGCTAACAAACTCAATTTCTGAATGTTGCCATTGACGCGGATTTTTACATTGGTGAATACATAATAAGCCCCAGAGTGTACCTTCTTGTAATAGAGGCGCGACTAAATTCGCCCGGACTTGAAATTTTTCCAGAATTTCTACATAACAAGAGGGAAAATTGCCTTGATAAATATCAGTAATAGCATTGACTCTACCTTGAGCGTAAAGGGGTGCGAAGTTTTCGCCAAAACAATGATCATAAACTTTATCTGCTACTGCTGAAGGATAACTATGACTCACGTCATCATAGATAAATTCTCCTTCCCAGTTTTTTTGCTGATCAAACCGAAAAACTCCTACACGGTCAGCTTGTAGTAATTGTCTGACCTCTGTGACAGAAGTTTGAAAAATTGTATCTAAATCTAAAGATTCCCGAATGCGAGTAATAATGCTGGTTAAAGTCTTTTGCTGATTAGCTTGATAGCGAGCTTCGTTTAAAAGTTTGTTGTGTTGTAAAGCTACTCCTAAGTTTTCAGCAATTTGAGACACAAATTCGATTTCTGAAGGTTGCCAATTTCGCGGTTTATCACATTGATGAACACATAATAAACCCCATAATTTTCCCTGTTTTAATAGCGGTACGATTAAATTAGCCCGGACTTGAAAATTTCCTAAAATTTTGGTATGACAAGGACTTAAGCCAGCATCATAAATATCAGCTACGGCTTGGACTCTGCCTTGTTGATAATGCACTGCAAACTGTTCACCAAAACAATAGTCATAAACTTTCGCAGCAACAACAGATTCCCAGCCGGCGGTAACATCTTCTGAAATAAATTCTCCTTCCCAATCTTTTTGCAGATCAAATTTAAAAATAGCCACTCGATCTGCTTGTAGCATTTGCCGCACTTCAGTCACGGTAGTTTGAAAGATAGTTTCTAAATCTAGGGATTTACGAATACGTGTAATCACACTAGTTAATGTTTTTTGTTGTTCTGCTTGGGCATTAGCTTTAGCTAGTAGTTCATAGTGGCGCAAGGCTACACCTATTTGTGTCCCAATTTTGCTCAATGATTCAATTTCATAAGGCTGCCATTGTCTAGGGGTAGAATTTTGATATGCAGCGATAATTCCCCACAATTTTTCACCTTGGATAATGGGCGCAGTTGCAAAAGCTTTGGCCTGAAATTGTTCTAATAAAATCACATGACAATTGGTTAATCCTGCTTGATAAATATCGTTGGCGCTAAAAGTTTGGTTGTGAGCATAACGTCCGCCTTGGGTTTGTTGTAAATAAGTATCGTTAATTACAGGTTGAACATTAACTAAAGGTGTCCAACCTTCAACAAATGATTCAGCAACAAACTCACCACTCCAATCAGGATTAAAGCGGAATATAGCAACGCGATCGGCTTCTAAGAGTTGGCGGATTTCTTGGGTAGTACTTTTAAAGATGCTGTCAATGTCTAAAGAGGGACGAATTTGATCAACAATTTGCGCGATTACTTGATCACGCTGGGCTGTCTGTGCCAGTTTTGTTGCTTGTAGTTGAACTTCTTGCAGATGACTAGCTTGTTGAATTGCTATGGTGAGATGATCAGCAATTTGGCGAATAAATTCAATTTCAGCATTTTGCCATTGACGAGGTTGACTACATTGATGAATACAAATTAATCCCCATAATTCTTGGTTTCTTAATAGAGGAACAATCAGGTTAGCACGGACATTAAATCTACTTAAGATTTCTCTATGGCAACTACTTAGTTCATCTACATAAATATCTGCTACTGCTTGTACTTTGCCTTGTTGATAATCAGCCGCAAATTGTTCACCAAAACAATGGTCGTAGACTTTTGCTGCTAAAGCTGATGCCCATTGATCAGCAACATCTTCAGCCACAAATTCTCCTTCCCAGTTTTTTTGATGATCGAATTGAAATATGGCTACTCGATCAGCTTGCAGTAATTGACGTACTTCTTTGACGGTAATTTTAAATATTGTTTCTAATTCTAAAGATTCTCTGATTCTGACTATGACACTAGCGAGCGTTTTATGTTGTTCTAATTGTTCTTGTAGTTGATTATTTGACAAGACAATTTCTGGTTCTGTGAGTGTTGATTTGGCTTCCATATTTTTAAATGTGTTGTTTATCAGTCGAAAAACTTTAATACTCAATACTTCCTGATGGGGAAGACCGATGAGATATAACATCAAGTACTAGGTTGCCCACTTTTGACAGATAATCAACAATAAATGTGCCAAGTTGAGAATTTAGCTAAATATTGGGGAAAGCAATTTATTTAAATGAGTGACAATTAGAAAAATCCTGGATTTTGTGAGGGGAAGGGTAGAAAAATTTAACTTATATGCACAAGAACTTATGAGCGTGTCAAAGTCAGAGAAGGAAACCTTTTTGATTCATGGCCATAGCAGTCCTAGTTGAGAAATAGACAAAAGGACAAGGAAGACAAGGTAGAGAGATGTTTGTACATCATTTAGGATTGCTATATGTAAATGGTTTGATTTAAACTGCGGGTTTCTCTAAAAATTGACCTGACAGATGGCAAGATTTCAGGTTAAATATTGTCAGATATGCACTCTGCAAGAGTTGTCAGGTATTATTCGTGACTAATCAAGAACAAAAATCATCTCGTTCTTTCGCTGGGATTGCTGGCATTGTTGCCGCAGCCACATTAATTAGTAAAGTATTTGGTTTGATCCGACAGCAAGCGATCGCAGCTGCTTTTGGTGTTGGTGCAGCTGCTACTGCTTATAGCTATGCCTATATTATTCCTGGTTTTTTATTGATATTACTGGGTGGGGTGAATGGGCCGTTGCACAGTGCTGTTGTGAGTGTTTTAGCCAAGCGCAAAAAAGAAGAAGCAGCGCCAATGGTGGAAACAGTGACAACATTAGTGGGGGGCATTTTGTTATTAGTAACGTTTGCCCAGGTTTTTTTAGCAGATACAATTGTTGATATTGTCGGTCATGGTTTGGATACAACCACAAGAGCGATCGCTATCCAACAACTGCAAATCATGGCACCGATGGCTTTATTTTCAGGATTAATTGGCATCGGCTTCGGTACCCTAAATGCGGCTAATCAATATTGGTTACTTTCGATTAGTCCCTTATTATCAAGCGTTACCGTAGTTGTGGGCATTGGGATTTTGGCTTTGCAACTGGGTAAAAACATTACTCTGCCAGAATATGCCTTTATCGGCGGGATGGTGTTAGCTTGGGGAACCTTAGCAGGTGCAATTCTTCAGTGGGTGGTGCAACTAATTGTGCAGTGGCGGTTGGGACTAGGAACACTGCGGTTGCGGTTTGATTTTCAAGCCCCTGGTGTTCAAGAAGTCATTAAAATTATGACTCCAGCAACCATTTCTTCGGGAATGATGCCGATTAATGTGGCTACTGACCTTTATTTTGCTAGTCCAATTCCTGGAGCGGCGGCTGGGTTTAACTATGCGAATTTGCTAGTGCAAACACCTTTAGGGATTATTTCTAATATTATTTTGTTACCTTTATTGCCAATTTTCGCCAAACTAGCAGAACCAGAAAATTGGCCAGATTTAAAATTACGCATTCGCCAAGGTTTATTACTGACTGCCTGCACTATGCTACCCCTGGGCGCTTTGATGGTGGTGTTGTCTGTACCAATTGTGCAGATAGTATATGAGCGTGGTGCTTTTAAACAAGATGCTACAAAGTTAGTTTCTTCGTTATTAGTTGCTTATGGAATCGGGATGTTTGTTTACTTGGGGCGGGATGTGTTGGTGCGGGTATTTTACGCTTTGGGTGATGGACAAACACCTTTTCGCATCAGCACTTTTAACATTTTGCTAAACATTGTATTGGATTATTTTTTTGTACAACCCTTTGGCGCACCGGGTTTGGTGTTAGCAACTGTGGGTGTGAATTGCAGTTCAATGTTAATGCTGTTATGGTTGCTAGACCGCAAGTTAAATGGTTTACCTTGGCGTGAGTGGAGTGTGCCGATTTTTGGTTTATTCGGTGGGAGTGTGGTGACTGGGTTTGTCAGCTATGGGACTTTATTTGGTTTACAGCAGTTGTTAGGTACAACAGGTTTAATAATTCAGTTAATAGAATTATCAATTGCTGGTTTAGTCGGTTTAGTTGTGTTTGGTGCGATCGCTTCACTTATGAACATCCCCGAAGTTAATAGTTTGGTGATTAAGATGCGCCAGCGTTTCTTCAAAAAATAACTCTGGTTCTTGTTCACCCAACTGGGTGAAGGATTTTTCACCCACTCGGCTACCTGAGTGTAGGAGGGTAAAAAGAGTTAAAAAAGCGACCATAGTAGTAGAGAGTACTGCACTCAACTCTAGTGGAGAGAAACTTATGAAACTCAGAACTTTAACTACTTCTACCCTTGTAGTTGCTTCTATTGTCCTCTCAGCTGGAATTGCTGCTGCTCAAACTGCTGGTACTAACGGTAGTTACATTGGTGCTGGTGTTGCAGCAGGGGCTACTAGTGGTGGACAAAGAAATGATGATGCTCAATTTGGTGGTAATGTCCAAGGACGTTATGCCATACCTAATGCACCTGTATCACTGCGAGGAAGCGTGTTATTTGGTGGTGATACAACTGCCTTTATGCCGATTTTGACTTACGATGCTGCGATCGCCAAAAATACTAACGTTTATGTAGGTGGTGGTTATTCATTTTTGGCTAATGAAGGTCACAACACTCCATTAGGTAATCGCAACGCACCTGTAGTCACCTTGGGTTTAGAATCGGAAGTTAGCAAAAACGTTATTGCCTATGGTGATGCTAAATGGGGCATTGACGCTTATCGAAACAGTGATGCTGATGCTGTTAGCTTCCAAGCAGGATTAGGCTATCGTTTTTAGGAAGTATAACAAGACCTACACAGTACGACGAAAAATCAAAGGTTGAGATGAGAGGTAGAGTATACAGCGTATTTTGGGTAAACGAGGTACAAGCGTAAAACCCAAAACTATGTAGAGACGTTACATGTAACGTCTCTACATGATTTTACGAATAAGTTAAGGCACTAATGTCCCTCGTACTGGAATTCCCAATGTAGTAGCACAACGACGAGCCGCTAAATCATCTAGAATTACTTCCATACCAGGATTTGCATAGCCCCAAGTTAATCCCGGATTTCTCACCACACCTTTCAAAGCCTGTGCAGGGGAGCAGGGGAGAATGAAGGTACTCTCTCCCCTGCCCCTCCGCACCTCTGCCCCTCTGCCCCTCTGCCCCATCAAACGCCTGAAGCTTGTGAGAAATGCGGGTTAATACGGCTGATTCACCTTGACCTAAATCCCAATTCTGAATCACATTTGGAACTGGTGGTGTTTCTTGTACAATCAACTAATCAGTATTTTTGAGCGTCACGGCTGTTACGTCGGTTTCTCCATATTCTTGAATTTCGCCAGCCACAGCTGACGGCACAATAATAGATGGACTAATTAGCAGCAAAAAATCTACAAAGCCGCCCTTAGTCAAAAAAATTAGTGGAGATGTGTTGATAGCAGTCAGTTCAGCCACGGTTCAACTCACGCTGTAAATCATCAAAGTCAACAGCAAAAACATCTACTTGTTCGCGGGCTAGGATGGCTAGAAAGTCGCGGCGGTTTAAACCAGCAACAGACGCTGCTTTCTCCATTGATATTTCTTGCTTTTGATACCAGTAGATAGCAGCAGCAAGGCGCATATCCTGTACAAATTCTTCTGGAGAAAGGCGACGGGCGCTAAATATTTCTTCTGGTAAGTTAATTGTGACTGATGACATAATTATGTCCTAAATTGCTGCTGTTTTCGCTGCATTCAGCATATCAATCATTTTCATCAACAGCTAGTAGAAATGGTTTAGAATTGAGTTCTTCTAGTATATTTTCGCAAAACTATAGTTCACAAAACCATTTATTTTGATACCTACTACCTGCTGAATTATACCGTATCATTCCTTGACAGTCAGAGGTAGGCGTACTGTAAAGGTTGAACCTACTCCTGGCTGACTTTTCACCGAAATTTCACCACCCATCATCTGACAAAAATGACGACTGATAGCTAAACCTAGTCCAGTACCACCATATTTCTTAGTGGTGGAATTATCCCCTTGAATAAAAGGTTGAAATAACTGTTGCTGTTGATGATGTGTCATTCCAATACCTGTATCAGCAACAATAAACGAAATTATGCCGAAGGGAGAGTCTGATAATAAGTTGGGTTTTTCACTTTTAACAGTGAGGGTGACTTTGCCGTTAGTCGTAAATTTAGACGCATTGCTTAACAAGTTTAAAAGTACTTGTCGCATTCTTGTCTGATCGGCATACATTGTACCTAGCTGTTCATCATAGTCTACTTCTAAAATGTTGCCATTTTTTTCAATGGAAGGCTTAATAGTCAATACCAGATTATTAACCAGATTGGCAATTTCAAATGTCTCTGGATAAAGAGTCATTTTCCCCGCTTCAATTTTGGATAAGTCGAGGATGTCGTTAATCAATTCTAATAAGTGTCTACCTGCGGAATTGATTGTTTCTAAATCGGTAATAAAGTCTCCCGATAAGTTTAAATCGGTAGCGTCATCTTGCAGTAATTGGCTGAGTCCAATGACTGCATTTAAGGGTGTACGTAATTCGTGGCTGACGTTAGCTAAAAAGACACTTTTAGCTGTGCTGGCGGCTTCGGCTAGTTCTTTTGCTTGTTCTAGTTGTTTTGTGCGTTCTGAAACTCGCTCAATCAAACGATTTAATGATTTTGCTAATAAGCCAATTTCATCTTCGGTGGTGACGGGGGCGCGTAAATCAAAGTTAGATTTGCGGGCTACTTGTTCGGCGACTTGAGTCACTGTAATCACTGGTTCGGCGATCGCTCGACTGGTGCGCCATGCGATAATAGCTGCGATCGCTACCGACACCAGCATACTCACCATCACAATTAATCTTTCAACCCTTTTTGCCTGTTCTACATCTATCTGTCTATCTTGTTCTTGATTTTCGGCAGTTTGTAGAATATTCGTTAATTTTTCCGAAAGACTCTCTAATTGCATGGCTGTTTCACCACGCATAATTTTTAACAACTGCTCTCGGACTACAACAATTTTTTGGGGTTGTAGCGGCTGTTTCTCTGTTTTTTTTAAGACCGCTTCTATTTGGTCTACGTATGATTTTAAATTAATCGTATAATCTTCCAATAAAGCCTGTAAATTAGCACTGGTCGCTGCTAATTGCATTGGCTTTTTTTCGATAAAATTGTCAATTTTTCGTTCTAAATCTTCAGCTCTATTAACATTCTTTAAAAATTCTGTTTTTTTAGTGAGCAGTTGTTGAGAATCTTCTAATACTGCGACTAAATTAGAACTATGTAATTGCGCCCCAACTACGGCATTTTTATAGTTAGTTAGTAGTTGGCGTTGTTCTTGAGCTTGATTAAACTGCCTAATTTCTCTTCCTCGGTAGTAGTTGGCAATTACCAGACCAGTAAGTGAGCCAAAAAAACCAATACCAATAGCTACAAAGTAGCCATAGCCAATTTTTTGATGTATCCGCCAAGAACTAGCTTTGAGTTTCCCACTGGAGGGAAATTCGATTGTGGGCAGTTCTTCGCTTGATGAATCTTTGGCTGGCATTTTTTTGCTTTCTGAATTACTATCAATTGGGTTAGGCTTGTGAGTTTGCATACCTCAAATCTCCTCGCCCTTCCGCAAAAATCGCCACATCAATTCCATCTTTAAAATTAAATTAACTGGTGATTAACACCTACACAATTTTTTGTAAGAAGCAGCGTAAATAATTATTCTTTAAATAATTGCCATGACTTCATTGTATTTAGGTGATTTTGATATGAATGTATACAAAAACACTGAAAAACGATAAAATCCCGTGTTTACATATAATCAATACGTTTTTATAGTAAAGCTTATGCTGAAATTTTATCTTTAGGGTTAGGGTTTTTGAAACCTAGTTAATATCAGGGATATTTTAACTACTAGATACACTGTACTTATTTTTAATCTTGTCTTGTACGATGGAAATACTTAAATGCCAGACAGATTAATTCATCTCGCATCTTAACATCGATCAGTAGGATTCTCAAATAATTCTGGAAAGGATTCTCAAATAATTTTGGAATTTGGATAGCCTGGATACTAAAAAACCTCTGCCTTGCTACTCAAGCAATAGGAAGACAGAGGAATTTATATATCAGGCTTACGTAAAGGAATAGTCTATGGAGACTGGGTGGAGGGGTATGGGAGTGAAAGGGTGTATTTGTACCCTGCACCCCTGTACCCAGTCTTTACAGAAAATCTTTGTGCATAAGTCCTCAGATTACTAGGCGATCGCAGTTGAGCGCAACTGAGTAACTGCTTGCTTCAACAACTCGGCCTTGTCGGTTTGTTCCCAAGGCAAGTCTAAATCATTCCGTCCCAAGTGACCGTAAGCCGCGATGTCCTGATAAAAACGTCCGCCTCTTTCACTTGGTAAGTTACGTAAGTTGAAGCTATGAATAATTCCTGCTGGACGTAGTTCAAAGTTTTGTTTGACTAATTCCAACAAAATTTCATCATCTACTTTGCCAGTTCCAAAGGTTTCTAGGAGAATACTAACTGGTCTAGCTACACCAATCGCATAACTCAACTGCACTTCGCATTTTTCTGCCAAGCCAGCAGCTACAATGTTTTTGGCTACATAACGCGCTGCATAAGCCGCAGAACGGTCTACTTTTGTGGGGTCTTTGCCAGAGAAAGCGCCACCACCATGACGGGAATAGCCGCCGTAAGTATCAACAATGATTTTTCTGCCTGTTAAACCAGAGTCACCTTGCGGCCCACCAATCACAAATTTACCCGTGGGATTGACTAAAAAGCGAGTTTCTTGATCAGGCTTGATAGTAATATCACTAAAAACAGGCTCAACCACTGCTGTCCAGAGGTCTTGCTTGATTTTAGCTTGCACTGCGGCTTCATCAGTGATTTCCCCAATTGTAGCTGTGTGCTGTGTGGAAATCAGGATAGTGTCAATGCCTACGGGTTTACCATCTTCGTAGACTACGGTTACTTGAGTTTTACCGTCGGGACGCAGGTATGATAATTCGCCTGTTTTGCGGACTGCTGCCAGTCGGCGGGCAATGCGGTGTGCCAAACTGATGGGTAAGGGCATCAGTTCTGGAGTTTCGTTACAAGCAAAGCCAAACATGATACCTTGGTCGCCTGCCCCAGTGGTATCGAATAGTTCCTCACTATCCTGTTGGCGGGTTTCATGGGCAACATTTACACCTTGGGCAATGTCAGGTGATTGTTCATCCAATGCTACAATCACGCTGGTGCTGTTAGCAGAAAAGCCATTATCTGCATCAACATAGCCAATTTCAGCAATTTTTTTGCGAGCTAGATGCACATAGTTGACATTAGCCTTGGTAGTGATTTCACCAGTAATTAATACTAAGCCCGTATTAACTACTACTTCCGCAGCTACGCGACTGCTGGGGTCTTGTGCCAGTAAGGTATCAAGAATCGTATCTGAAATTTGATCGCAGATTTTATCTGGATGGCCTTCAGTTACTGACTCGGAGGTAAATAAATAGCGTCTAGACAAAGAGATTTCCTCCTATGGTAGTATAATCACTGACTAAATACTTTATTTAGTTCAGCTAATTATTTCTAGAATCATATCAATCTTGACACATTCCGTAGTGAGTGTATTTTTATATTTTTAAAAAGAGATAATCAAATTTGTGTATTTGTAAAGGAATTAATAATTAAATATTTAGTAAAGTCAGCCCGGTACACTCCCTAATCTTTCATCCCTATATTCCCCTAAAATAAGGAGCGAGTAAGCGTCAATAATTATTATGCGAGTAGTAGCCCTTGTACCTGGCGGAATTGGCGACCAAATTCTCTTCTTTCCGACTTTAGATAGTCTGAAGCGTTATTATCCCAACGCTCAGATAGATGTCGTTACGGAACCCCAGTCAAAGGCTGCCTATCGAGTGAGCAAGTCTGTTCACGAGGTACTGACCTTTGATTATAAAGATCGTAACAGTCTAGCAGATTGGGGTAACTTGGTAGGCACAATACGCGATCGCGAGTATGATGTCGCCATTGCTTTTGGGCAAAGCTGGTTAGTCGGACTAATGCTCTGGCTAACAGGGATTCCCCTGCGGATTGGCTTTCAAGGCAAAGGAGCCGTGTTTCTGACTCATACTGTGCCGTTTAATCCATCTCAGTATGTAGCGGCGGCGTATCACGAGTTGCTAAAACCATTGGGTATAGCCACACCCGTGCCAGAGTTAGCAGTAAATGTCCCGATACCCGACATCGACTGGTCACAAAATGAGCAAAAACGTCTAGGCGTAAATGACACAGGCTACGTCTTGATTTATGGAGGGGTTGATGCAGGCTCACGGGGGAAAGGTGCTGAGAAAATCTATCCGGTTGAGCATTGGCAGCCAATTATTCAAGAATTTCAACAAAAACAGCCAGATATGTCTGTAGTTGTGATTCAAGGTGCTGATGATGAACAGTTTGTGCGATCGCTCCGCGAATCCTGTCCAGAAATCAAAGTCACATCTCCTGATAATACAGGTAAGTTGACAGCTATGATTGCCGGTGCCAACCTGATGCTGTCTACCGAAAGTGCGCCATTACAGTTGAGTGTTGCGGTTCAGACTTATACCATTGGTCTGTTCGGCTCTTCAGACCCAGGTAAACTGTTACCAAAAAGTGAAAAATTCCTTGCTATTAAATCCCCCTCTGGGAAAGTAGCAGATATTTTACCCACAACGGTTTCTGAAAAAATCTGGGGCGGCTAATTTTATACCAATTATGTAGAGATGTTGTACACAACGTCTCTACAAAAGTAATAAATTAATACTGTTCAGTGAAGGTAATGAGAGTTGATGTCTCAATTTCCTATCAGACAATGATTAAGATTTGGGGGATTCTCCCCCACACCCCCGATTGGGTGACGGTTGCGTCCCCCAAACCCCCTCCAAAATCATTTTTTCGTTTTTTGTTGAGTTATAGCGTCTTTGTATGGCAGTAGCTACTCTGCGAGAAGCCGAGCAGAGCTTGAATGCCAGGAAGATTAAGACTTTTTCTCCTGCCTGGTTGGTGAGCGAACTTGTACTGAGCGCAGCCGAAGTAGCCGAACCACTGCCTTCTACTACAAATGACAACACACCATAAAAATTAACCCCTCCTGATAACTTAGGAGGGGTTGGAAATTAATATCCGCCTTCTTCTTCGTATTCTGGCTGCCTTTCTTTGACTTTTTTGGGAATGTTCACGGGTTTTGGTGCATCTTCCCAAGCATCGCTTTCTACATCGTCGTCATAATCATCGTAATCGTCGGTGTAAGCTTTGGTTTCGTACTTGGGTGGTTGTTGATATCTGTCGCCGCCTGTGGCTTCACTCCAGTTATCTTCTTCGTCGTCTTCTTCGTAGCGGATAGACTCATATTGTCGCGCTCGCATGACTTCGCGGCGTGGTCTTTCTTCTTCTACGTAGTCTTCGTTCCATTCTTCTTCCCGCGCTACGGGTTCGGGGGCGCGGACTTTTGGCTTGGGTGGCTGTAATGGTGTGCCGCTAGGTAGCTGATTTGCAGGTGCAACTGTGCGTGGTGCAGAATAACCATATTCTTCTTCTGCATCACGTTCCCAAGGTGGTTTGCCGATACCTAAACGTTCTAAAACGCCTACTGTTAATTGCGTTGTACGTTCTTCGGCTCCTTCAAACACAATTAATCTACTGGGGCCTGTGCTAACAACTTCGTCGATGGAAATTTCGTAGGTGCTGAGAAATTGGTCGGGAATTTGCGGTACTCCCAAAGAAGCAATAATTATTGAGTGCAGCTTCCCTGATATACCATCAAACTTAAAGCCCCGCACTCTACCTAAGACTTCACCTGTTTCTGTAATTACTTCCCAGTTAATCAGATTACTGAAAGCTTCAATTTCAATATCTTCGATGACATCTTCGTTATCAACCAGGATGGCATCACCAATTTGGTTGATACTACTAAGGTACATATAGCGTGGCAGTCCAGAGATAGAGATCAGGCTGTCTCGTAAACCAAGAGCCACAACCTCCCTTTGATCGATATCAACCCAGATTTGATTCACAATCCCTAGCCGCTTGGCGTTGTCGCGGGTAATCACCTGAGTATTTAATAAGTCGGAACGCCTAATTATCTGTTCAGAGGTCATTCTATACCGAGTCCTGATCTCGAATCCGGTTTATCTATACACTATTATTAACAAAGATTCAAGCAGATGTATTCGAGGATGTTAACTTAATTCCCAAAACTTGGGTGTAAGCGCCTCGTGCTTGAGTAACGCCAATGGTGCGTTCGGCTGATTCTATCATCGGACGACGCAAACTCACAACTATGAATTGTGCCAGTTGTGCTTGTTGTTTGATCATTCTAGCTAATCGTTCTACGTTTGCCCCGTCTAAAAACATATCTACTTCATCAAAGGCATAAAAAGGTGATGGACGATAGCGTTGCAGGGCGAAAATAAAGCTTAAGGCGGTGAGGGATTTTTCACCCCCAGACATGGAAGCTAATCTTTGTACGGGTTTACCTTTGGGGTGCGCGACTAAGTTTAAACCACTGTTAAAGGGATCTTCAGGATTATCGAGTTGCAGGTAGCCGTCGCCTTCTGAGAGGGTGGCGAAAATTGATTGGAAGTTTTCGTTTACCGCGTCAAAGGCTTCTTTAAAGGCGCGTTGTCGCAAGGTGGTAAAGTTTTCAATTCTTAATAATAATTCGGTGCGTTCGGCTTCTAATGTTTGTAATTTTTCTGTGAGTTCTTGCAGGCGGTTTTGGGTGCGTTCGTATTCTTCTAACGCCAGCATATTTACAGGTTCCATTGCTTGCAGGCGTTTGGCAAGCGATCGCAATTCTTTCTGCAATTCTTCTAAATCTACCTGTTCTGGTACTTCTGGTAAAGGGCTGGGTAATTCTGGAAGTAGTTCTCGCAATTGATTTTGCAACGCTTCTAGTTCTTCCCGCCGCTTTTGCTGGGTTTCTTGCAGTTTTTCGAGTTCCCATTCTAATTGTTGCTGACGGAGTAAATGCGATCGCACTTCTTGTTCAATTGCGTCACGTTTTACCTTTTCTTCACCCAAACTTTTTTCCATTTCGCTGAGTTTGGCGCGAGTTTCGGTGATTTGAGTGCTGAGTGCTGAGTGCTGGGTGCTGAGGGTTTGGATTTTCTGCTGAGAAACTTCTTGTTCTTGATGATACTGAGCAATTTTTTGTTCAGCTTCTTGGATGCGTTCTTGTAAACGCTGTTGCTGATTTTCCAAGTTTTTCAGCCGTTGTTCCGCTTCCCGTAATGCGGATTCCCGTTGTTGTAATTGTTGCTCTTGGGTTTTAATTACGGCTTGAATTTGTTGCCATTCACTAGGCGTTTGGGATGCTTCTAATTCTGCTAAAACATGACGTAATTGTTGTAATTGCGCTTCTTGCCCTGGTAAATCTTTATCCAAAATTTCTAGGCGAGATTGGGCGGCGGAGAATTTTTCGGTATTTTGGGCAAGTTGCGATCGCGTCCCTTCCAATTGCGTCGTCAAAGCTTTAATATCTTTTTGCAACTGTTCTAATTGCAATTGCTGTTCGCGGCGTGCTTGGCGTGCTTCGGTGAGTTCTTGGGTGAGTTGTTTGGTTTTGCTGGATAAAGAAGCGATCGCATCAATACAACGATCTAAAATCCGTTCTATATCTGTCAAGCGACTTTTCAACGCAATGGCTTCATCTGATTCCGCCGCTTCCCCTGTACCAAAGCGCAATGCTGAACGCTGATTTGTACTACCACCAGTCATTGCGCCACTGGTTTCTAATAATTCCCCATCTAAGGTGACGATGCGATATAAACCGAGGTTTTTCCGCGCCTGTTCTAAGCTGGCGAAGACGACTGTGTTACCAAAAACATAGTTAAATACATCTTTATAACGGCGATCGCACTCAACCAAATTCACAGCATAATTAACAAAGCCGTTTGCTAATCGTAGCGTCGCATCTTGAGTAATTCTGGGAGCTTGTATTTTATTTAAGGGTAAAAATGTCGCTCTCCCGGCGCGTTTCTGCTTGAGTAATTCAATCCCAGCCGCAGCTATCCCATCATCATCAACTACGATATGTCCCAGCCGCGCACCCGCCGCAATTTCCAACGCCAACTGAAAACGGGGTTCCACCCGTCCCAAATGTACCACCAAACCACAAACCCCAGGCATCCCCGATTGGATAATTACCTTACTAGCTTGCGTTCCTTGGACTTCTTGTTGTGCTTGGGTTTGCGCCTCAATTTTATCTAGCTGGCGTTGTTTTTCCCGTTGTTCACTAGAAAGGCGCTTTTGCGTATCTTGCTGAATTTGTAATTCCTGTTCTGTCGCCGCCAGATTTTGGGCTAAATTTTGGATGGGTTCGCTAGAGGCGTTAAATTCTGTCTCAACTCGCACACATTCAGCTTGCTTTTCTGCCAATTGTGGTTCTAAAGTAGCAATTAACTCAGTTTGTTCGTGAATGAGTTCTTGTAGCTGACTATTGCGTTCTCTTAATTGTGCTTGCTCTGTGCGTTGCGGTTCTAGAGTTTGCAACAAAGTTTCAATTTGACGATTCAGTGCAGTTTGTTGCTGTACCCAAGCTTCCGAGGCGGTGGCAATTTCGGCGGCGGCTTCGCGGGATTTTTGCAGTGCTTGTTCCGCCTCATCCCGTTGCTGTTGACAATATACAATCGATTGCCGTTCGACATTTTGGGTTTCGGCAATTTCTCCCAAAGCTTGCTGCTGCTGGTGGATTTCCTGCTGAGTTTGCACCAAGCGTTTAGCTGTTTCTTGGGAAGTTGCTTCTAATTCTGTTTGCTGACGCTGGAGTTGCTTGCGTTCCGCTTCTTGAGTAGCGAGAGTAGCTTGTACAGCTAACAGTTCCTCCTCACCCAAAGCTTTCACATGAGCGTTAAGCTTTTCTAATTCAGCCGTTTTTTGCGTAATGCCGACATTTAAAGTTTCTAATTGCAGTGTTAAATCATGATGAGAGCGATCGCCATTTTGAATTTCCGTCGCTAACTTTTCTTGCTGTGCTTGCAGCGAACGCCACGATAACACCGCTTCCCAAGATTGCTTGTGTAAATATTCCGTCCGCAACTTTTGATATTTTTCCGCCTTCGCCCTATCTTGAGAAAGGCGATCGCGCTGTGCAGTTAACTCCGTCTCAATAATCCGACAACTATCTTCCTTCTCCTTCACCTCATCTAAGGTACCCTTAGCTTGGTGAATTTTGCGATCGAACGCCGCCACCCCCGCCAACTCATCAATAATTTCCCGCCTCTCCCGCGCATTCATCGAGATAATGCTAGTCACGTCCCCTTGCAACACCACGTTATAGCCTTCAGGATAAATCCGCAGACTCTCCAACTCCTCATGCAACTCCGTCAGCGTACAAGCCGCACCATTGATATAGTAATTTGACGTGTAAGTTCCCTGATGAGTTACCCGCAACCGTCTTGTGACACTCCATTCACCATTAAGTGCTGAGTGCTGAGTGCTGAGTGCTGAGTCAGAATTCTCAATTTCTCCCTCTAATTCCTCACTCTGCGCCTCTGCGTCTCTGCGTGAGATATCTTCCCCCGTCAAATCAAACGTCACCGTGACACTAGCTTCCACAGATGCGCGTCCCTTAGCCGTTTGAGTATTATTCACCAAATCCGGTAAGCGATCGGCCCGCATCCCCTTAGAACTGGCGAGTCCCAAACAAAACAACAGCGCATCCAAAATATTCGACTTACCGGAACCATTTGGCCCAGATATGACAGTGAACCCCGGCAGCAAAGGGACTGAAGTAGTACCGCCGAAGGATTTGAAGTTGGTAAGTTCCACGCGCTTGACGTACACCATATTAGGCGCTGGTTCACTGGGCTAATGGCTAATGAAGAACAAGTGTATCAATTAATGAAAATTTAGCAATAGGTTGTATGAATAAATTATCGTAGACGCGCAAGCGGCTTGCCGTAGGCTACCGCCAAGGCACAGAGGAAGACACTTGCGTGGGCGGGTCTCCCGACTTGAGCAAAGTGTCTGTCGAAGACACTTGCTTGGGAGGGGAGCTATGACTAAAATATCAAAAGTAATTTTAACGAACTTTAAGAAAAATAGTATTGTTTTGAAAATTATAATTGTTGAGTTTTGTTATTTCTCAAGTCTTGTGAGAAATCTTAGGATCAGTTTTTTACCATTTTGAAAAGGGAAATTTAGCTAAATTACTGTTGAAATACCGCCCATCAGTAGAAACTTCTGCACCAATCCATTCTGGGATTTCGATTTGTTGTTGTTCATCAGTTAATTCAACTTCTGCTAAGATTAATCCTTTATTATCACCATCAAACTCATCAATTTCCCAGATTAACCCGTTTAATTCTACTTTGTACCGTACTTTTTCAATTAACGGGCGATCGCATAATGTATCTAACATTTCTTCTGCGTCTGTTAGGGGAATTTCATATTCAAATTCCGAGCGAGAACAATTCACACTCGGACTTTTAATGGTTAAATAACCCCGGTTGTTAGCAATCCTTACTCTGACTGTAACTGAGTTTTTAGTAGCAATATATCCTTGTCGATACACACTACCTTTACCTAGCTTTCTCCAGGCATCTCCCTTCACTAAAAATTTCCGTTCTATTTCTTTAGCCATGATGATTAATTGAGTAATGGGTACTGGTAATATCTAAAAAATCTAATTTTTGTCTCTCAGGATATGCTGTAAACTGTTCAATAAGTCTTGTGCCGTGAAAGGTTTTGGCAAAACTAGTTGCACATTAGCATTGACAACTTCGCTCAAGCCTTCATGGGGATTAAAGCCACTGCAAGCAATGATTTTGACTTGCGGATTCATTTTTTTCAAAGTGAGAATTGCTGTTAGTCCGTCCATTTCGGGCATAATCATATCCATCAGTACAGCTTTGATTTGGTGCTTGTGTTGGGCATAAAGTGCGATCGCTTCAATACCGTTACTCGCAGTCAAAATTTGATAATTGTAGTTTTCTAAGACGATGGTAGCAATTTCTAGAATTTTTGCTTCATCATCAACCACTAAAATTAATTCGCCTGCGCCTAAAGGTGCTGCTAAATTTTCGCTTCTTGTTCCTTGACAGCCTTCGACTGCTGGTAAAAACAATTGAAATTTAGTTCCTTTGCCAACTTTGCTAGAAACATTCAGAAAACCACCATGACTTTTAATAATCCCTAGCACTGTCGAAAGACCTAATCCTGTGCCTATACCAATTTCTTTGGTGGTAAAAAATGGCTCGAACATTCTATTTAATACTTCTGGCGGCATTCCCATACCATTATCAGCTATGGTTAACTCGATATAATTTCCGGCTTGAGCATCCAAATTCATTTGGGCATAGGCTTGATCAATCAATCTGTTTTCAGCAGAAATTTCGATTTTACCGCCATCTGGCATGGCATCACGGGCATTAACAACTAAATTCATTAGCACTTGATGTAGCTGGGTAATATCTCCAGATACAGCCGACAAATTTTCAGGAATCGTGATGGCAAATTCAATGGATTTGGGAAATGTTTGTTTGACAATCAACAGCATTTCCGAAACTAAGTGCTTAATGGAAATAATCGTGCGATCGCCTTTAAATCCCCGCGCAAAAGATAATACTTGTTTCACCAAATCTGCACCACGTTTGGCATTATTTTCAATAATTGCCATTAACTGATAATAACGCTCGGTGTCTGGGTTAAATTTCAATTTTAATAGTTGAGATGCTGCCAAAATCGGGGTTAAAATATTGTTCAAGTCATGGGCAATTCCACCAGCTAGATTCCCCAGGCTTTCTAATCTTTGGGTGCGAAAAAACTGTTCTTCTAATTGTTTTCTTTGGGTAATATCTGTATCAACAATCAAAATAGATTTGGGTTGTCCTGCGCTATCGTGCATCAGTGTCCAGCGACTTTCGACAATAATTTCTTTGCCAGATTTGGTAACTTTATGTAATTCGCCTTGCCAAGTACCAGTATTAAGTACTTGTTCTATGGCGATGGGAATTGTGCCTGAAGGTTGTTGAAATAAAAGTTCATCAGCGTTTTGGTTAACTGCTTCTTGTGCTTGCCAACCATACATACGTTCCGCACCTTGATTCCAAAAAAGAATCTGATTTTGCAAATCTCGCACGACGATGGCATTGGTGACAATATCTAGTAAAGCGGCTTGTTCTTGAATTTGCTGTTCAGCTTGTTTGCGTTTGCCGATATCTGTGGTTGTTCCCGTCAATCGGCTGGGTTGGTTGTTTTCGTCGTAGTACAGTTGACCAGTAGAATTGAGCCAGTGAATACTACCATCAGGCCAAACAGTCCGATATTCCACAATAAATTTCACACCTTGTTGAAGAGTAGCAGTCACAGCCTGAGTAAAAGTTTGCCGATCTTCTGTATGCACTAACTCCAAAAAATCTGTTGTTGTTGGACACAATGTCCCATTATGTAAACCATAAAGTGACTCCATATTGACAGACCAAAGAGTTTCATTCGTCGGAATCTTCCATTCCCAAATACCCATGTGTGCTGCTTCTAAAGCTAAACTGAGTCTGGCTTCACTCTCACGCAATGATTCTTCTGTATGCTTGCGTTCAGTGATATCTTCAACAATTCCCGCGTAATAACAAATATTTCCTTGTTGATCACGCATTGCAAAAGTGCGATCCCATACCCAACGCATCAAACCATCAGGACGTAAAATGCGATATTCAATTTCGGTTGGTTCTCCAGCCAAATGTTGCGTTACCACTTGATCAACGCGATCGCGATCATCTGGATGTACCGCATCCATCCATGATAGAGGCTGTTCTTGCAAACTCTGGCGAGAACGACCCCAGATTTTTTCATAAGCTGGATTAATATACAAAAATTGCCTGGTTTGGGGGTCTTGGCACCAAATAAAAGCTTGGATATTTTCAGCAAAATGCTGAAATTTTGCCTCACTAGCCTGAAATGCTGCATCTTTTCGTTCGGAATCAAGCCTTTCTCTATTTTGCCAAGCTGCTTCAGCTTTTTGGTATTCCGAGATTTCCTGCTGCAACCGCTTGTTTTCTGCCACGAGTTTTTCTAACTCATTTTGAGTGTGGTGCAGTTTTTCTTCTACCATCTGAAGTTTTTTACGAGTTTTTTGAAATTCTTGATAAGTCGGGGTAGAGTTTGGCGATTTATATTTCATTCCTTGCTGGAGATGATGGTGAGTAGAACAACTTACGCAACTAATTTGGCGATAATTATTTTGTGGTTGCTGTAAAGCTGTTTTGATACCTAGTATTGTGTCGCGGTTAAAAGCTTGGATTAAAACACTAGCAGTCGTAATTCCCTTTAATTGCCCTTGGGTATCTACAATTGGCAAATAACTAATTTGATAGTGTCGCAATAGTGACCAAGCTGTGAATATATCTGTTGCATAACTTTCTTTGAGAGTAATCAAGGCTGTCACCATCACCTCAGACACCTTGGTTTTAGTAATATCTACTCCCGATGCAATTATATTTACTACATCTTTGGCGGTAATTATTCCTAATAAATATCCACATTCTACGACCAAGATGCAGCTATTTTCTTGTTGAGTCCAAATATCAGGCTGTAAATATCTATTTAAGCCAGTCAGCGACTGATTTTGAGTTAGCTTCTGACTCATCAAGATAATAGCATCGACTAGATAACTATCAGGACTAATCATTAAAGGAGAAAAATTAATCAGATAATCTAAAGTCGGCAAATTAATTAGCTGATCTTGTAGTCGCATGGTTAATTTGTTTATTAAATGTATTTTCTTAACCTGAAAGCAAGTTAGAGAATGTAATCTATAGCAAGTCAGTGTTAAATATCATTGATTAAAATTTAATAGCGTATTGTGCAGAATTAACTGCAAAATGGCATTTTTTTCTTAAAGGCAGTCTAAATCTCGCTTACAGAGTCAATGGATATTCAGTGCTAGACTATTTATCCGATTTTGTGTGTTCAAACTCATTTTATTGTCAAATGCCCATGAGAGGATCTATTGATTCAAAAAATAAATCTGATTAATTCTGGGGTTAAAAATGCTTTGATGGCTAATAAATGTAGCTTTTTATTCCTGCTATTAAATAACCAAGCTTATCACTACAAAGAGTTTCAAAAAATTTGTCGACGAAAACTTCAGTAATTAAGTTCTAAAAGCTACACATTATCCTATGTAATAAATCTATAGGATATATAGGAATAAGGTTTGATTCCTGAATCTAGTTGTGTAAGCAGGGAGTAGGGAGTAGGAAAGACGGCTGATCTGGGTGTACTAATTTTTTTCATAAATCAAATATGAGTCCTATATTAAGTTTTTGACTTATTGCTGAATAAAAAATCTAGCCATTTTGATATGTTTTGGGAATTAAATTGCCAAAATGGCAAGTCAAAAGTCAGATTAGCGGAATTAATACGATATTTTTGTCCACTATCTGCTTGTAGCTTGAGATGCTGATTGAGTAATTTAAGTTAAATCAAGTAAAGTTTAAATTTTACTTATGTTTGCCATCATGGCGTTCGATGGTGATATTTTAGTTCTTCAGATAAAAAAATCAAACAACAGCTAAGTTGTAAACTAAATCACAACTCTAACTGTAAAAAAACTGAAAATAAGGTAAAAATTTTTATGGATTTTCAAGATTTTCTCAGACATAAATTTACTCATGTTGTAATGGGCGAATTCAAGCCAGGTAAATTTGAAGCTGCCAAAAAACTTTATGAAGAAGCCGTATTAACTTATACACAAGGTTTCAAAGGAGCCTATCTGTTACAAGAACCAGGAACAGACAAAGGTATATCGATAATTTTTTGGGAAAGTGTAGAAGATATGGAAGCGAATCACAGTGAGGTTTATCAAGACATTTTGAAACAGATGATGCCTTTATTTGCTGAACCGCCAAAAACAGTAGTTTACGAACTAGTTTGTGAAATCACCCCTAAAGAGAAGGAAGAAGTCTGAAGTAAAGTTCTATCCCCCTTACACCCTAAAGGGTGAGAGAAAAAAGGTGTGGGGAGTGTGGGGAGTATGGGGGGAAAGATTTCTTTACCATCCTCCCACCCTTCCCACACCTCCCACACCTCCCACACCCCTGGATTTCTCTCTTGTGAGAAATCCAGGCCCAAACCCTTGCACCCGTAAACCCAATCTCTACAGATAATCTTTGTGCGTAAGTCTTGGTCTCGTTGCTGCTAGGATTTAGCATAGTACAAGTGAACTGCAATAGGTATAGAATGTCTGAATTGATTCTGTTTTGGCATCGCCGGGATTTACGCATTGGGGATAATACTGGACTAGCTGCGGCCAAAAAGCAAAGCCAGAAAGTAGTGGGTGTATTTTGTCTTGATCCTAATATTCTTGAACGCGATGATGTTGCGCCTGTCAGGGTAGAGTATATGATTGGCTGCTTGCAAGCATTACAAAAGCAGTATGCCCAAATTGGTAGCCAACTTTTGATTCTCCATAGTGATCCTATACAAGCAATTCCAGCTTTAGCGGTAGCTTTGCAGGCCAAAGCTGTGTTTTGGAACTGGGATGTAGAACCATATTCGCAAATACGCGATCGCAATATAATTGATGCACTCACAGAAAAAGGCATTCAATTCCTCAACGAAAATTGGGATCAAATCCTGCACACACCAACTGAAATTCGCACAGGGAACAATTCGCCTTACACTGTTTACACCCCCTTTTGGAAAAACTGGAGTAGTAAACCCAAAGCAGCACCAGCAGAAACCATCGAAACTGCTGAAGGACTAACACCAGCCGAACAAGAAATTGCTCAAAATATAGGTGCAATTCCATTACCCACTGCCAAAGATTTAGGATTTGTCTGGGATGGTGATTTAATTCTGCCACCCGGTGAAGCAGCAGCCCAAGATAGATTAGCCGAATTTACCTATAAAGCCATTACCGAATACCAAGAACAGCGCAACTTCCCCGCCACAGACGGTACATCTCAACTCAGCGCCGCTTTGAAATTTGGCGTAATTGGGATTCGCACTGTTTGGCAAGCCACAATCGCAGCACAAGAAAATAGCCGCAGTGAAGAAACAACAGCTAGTATCCGCACTTGGCAACAAGAACTGGCGTGGCGAGAATTTTATCAGCACGCTATGTATCATTTTCCCGAATTAGCTGGAGGTGCTTACCGCGATGTCTTTAAAAACTTTCCTTGGGAAATTAACGATACACGCTTTCAAGCTTGGTGCGAAGGTAAAACAGGCTACCCCATAGTAGATGCAGCGATGCGCCAATTAAATGAAAGTGGCTGGATGCACAACCGTTGCAGAATGATTGTGGCGAGTTTCCTGACCAAAGACTTGCTGATTAATCCGCAATTAGGCGAAAAATACTTTATGCAAAAGCTAATTGACGGAGATTTGTCAGCAAATAATGGTGGTTGGCAATGGAGTGCTTCTAGTGGGATGGACCCTAAACCTGTGCGGATTTTTAATCCCGCCAGTCAAGCACAAAAATTTGACCCTGATGCTGAATATATTCGCCAATGGTTGCCAGAATTGCGTTCTATAGATAGTGAATATCTGGTAACTGGTAAAATTACACCACTAGAACGTCGCGCTGTCGGCTACCCTGAACCCATAGTTGATCATAAACAGCAGCAACAGAAATTTAAGCAGCTTTATCAACAGCAGAAAGAAATAATGGTTTTTCAGTAGCTATAGAAATCCGGCTTGATTTCCGAATTTATACCAAATTAAAACATGATTGCGACAGATGGATGACTCAAAAGCTTACCGATTAACCCTTACCCAATCCAAAATCTGTCTTGAAAAGTTTGCTCAAGTCGGGGAACCCGCCCACGCAACTTTTCGCAAAATCTAAAATCCCAAATGGTATTACTTGTGTAGATAGGGATTTATGGGACTCAGCCAACTAGAATTTTGATGCGATCGCTACGTGTAGTGTAACTTCAAGCTGATTGACAAATGTGGCTCAAGGCGCAATGATGCGGAATTGTCCCAACTTCTGCTGTGGCTTATGAGTAAAATGGTGAAAGACCTGCCAGGAAATCGCCATTCGCTGATTCTTCACTCTTAAATAATCGTGATCTAATAGCCGATGAATTCTCCCCAACCTCCCCAAAAGCCACAAACCATACTTGGTCAACTGACTCAAGCCGTACATACAATTCAAGCTAGGGTTGATTTTTCCAAGCTGGCACTGAAGCCAAATGCTAGAGTCCCGGAACTTTGGGTACAGGATGCGGGGGCGGATAAGGCGGAGGTCTACCCATTGTTGGGCGATCGCTATATTCTAGGACGCAGTTCTAAATCTTGCGATATCGTCGTTCGTAACCCGGTTGTCAGCCAAATTCATCTGTCTTTGTCGCGGGACTCTACCCAACGCAAACCTGTGTTTGTGATTCGAGATGAAAACTCAACCAATGGTATTTATCTGGGGAAACGGCGGCTGACTTCTTTAGAAATGCGGCATGGCGATATCATCACTCTAGGGCCACCAGAACTAGCAGCATCAGTCAGACTGCAATATGTCGATCCACCAGCATGGTATGTCAAAGCTGGAACCTGGGCAGGTTATGGGGTTGCTGGTGCTAGTGCTTTGTTCGCCTTGGTCATTGGTGTGGAATGGCTTAAGTTTTCCGTCAGTCCTTTACCAACAGCCACTCGCGCCCCAGTCATAGTTTATGCCCGTGATGGCTCAACTCCTCTACGTGAACCAAGAACAACTTCTCACGTAGATATGAAGCAATTGCCAGACTTTGGCCCTTACTTAGCTAATGCAGTCGTCGCCTCCGAAGATAGCCGTTACTACTGGCATGTTGGTGTAGATCCCTTGGGGATTTTACGGGCAGTATTAATTAATAGCCGCAGTGGCGATTTACAACAAGGGGCGAGTACAGTTACTCAACAGGTGGCGCGTAGTTTATTCCGTGATTACGTTGGTTCCCAAGACTCCCTAGGACGAAAATTGCGCGAAGCCATTGTGGCGCTGAAGTTAGAAACTTTTTATAGCAAAGATTATATTTTGCTGACTTACTTAAATCGCGTGTTTTTGGGGGCAGATACTTCCGGTTTTGAAGATGCAGCTAAGTATTACTTTGAGAAGTCAGCCAAAGAACTCACCTTAGCCGAAGCCGCAACATTAGTGGGTATTTTACCTGCGCCCAATGCGTTTGATTTTTGTGGTGATGGCCCGAATAAACTAGAAGCTGCTGATTACCGCAACCGTGTAATTAAGCGGATGCTGGAAATGGGCAAAATCTCCCAAGAAGAAGCAAATCGAGCGAGACGTTCTACAGTACAAGTCAGCCCGAAAGTGTGCGAACAGCAAGCCAAAACCATTGCACCTTATTTTTATAATTATGTTTTTCAAGAACTCGACTCAATCTTAGGGGAAGGTGCGGCGAGGGAAGGAAACTACATCATTGAAACCCAACTTGACCCGGCAATTCAAGCCCAAGCCGAAGCATCACTGCGAAATTCTGTGAATAATGATGGTTCCAGCTTTCGTTTTTCCCAAGGGGCGATCGTTACTTTAGATTCCAAAACAGGTAGTATTTTGGCAATGGTGGGTGGTACTGATTACCGCAAAAGTCAATTTAATCGTGCTGTCCAAGCCAAAAGACAACCAGGTTCTACCTTTAAAATTTTTGCCTACGCCGCAGCCCTACAACAAGGCATTTCTCCCTATAAAACTTATTCTTGCGCCCCTTTTCCTTGGCAGGGTTTTACATATAAACCTTGTCGTTCTGGTGCTGATGTGAATATGGATATTGTCACAGGTTTGGCACTGTCAGAAAACCCTGTTGCTTTGCGGGTCGCCAAGGAAGTTGGTTTAAATAAAGTTGTGGCTATGGCGCAAAAATTGGGAGTAAAGTCACAACTTGATCCGGTTCCTGGTTTGGTACTGGGTCAAAGTGTGGTGAATGTTTTAGAAATGACCGGGGCTTTTGGTGCAATTGGAAATCAAGGTGTGTGGAATCCTCCCCACGCCATTAGCCGCATTCTCGACAGTGGTGATTGCAAGGATAGTAAAGATTTAAAAACTTGTCGTGTGATTTATTCTTTTGACCAAGACCGAGAGGCTAACAAGCGAGTTTTGTCTACAGAAGTAGCAGATGAAATGACTACTTTAATGCGAGGGGTAGTTACAAGAGGTACAGGACGAGGTGCGTCCATTGGTTTGGGAGAAGCTGGTAAAACAGGGACAACTGATAAAAACGTTGACCTTTGGTTTATTGGGTTTATTCCTAACCGCCGATTAGTCACAGGTATCTGGCTAGGAAATGATAATAATTCCCCCACTTATGGTAGCAGCGCCCAAGCTGCTCAACTGTGGGGGAGGTATATGGGGAGAATTGCTAGGTAGTTAGGTGGTCATTTGTTATTTGTCATTGGTCATAGATCATTTGTAAGAATTTTAAATGATCCATGACCTATTGTTCTTGATTTACCTCGTCTTTAACTCAGCACTTTGTCACCTAGTGACCTAATAGTTTATCTCGCAGATGTTTGATGCGATCGCGCAATTTTGCCGCTTCTTCAAATTCTAATTTTTTGGCGGCATCTTTCATCTGGGCTTCTAGCTTGCCAATCAATCCGGGAATCTCTTCTAAAGGTAATTCATCAATATGTTCATCAACAACTTTTAAGTCGGCACTATTCAACCTCCGAGATACATCTAAAAACGACAAAATAGCGTTACTGGATTTTTTGACAATTGGTTGTGGTGTAATGCCATGTATCCGGTTATATGCCGTTTGAATGTTACGCCGTCTTTCTGTTTCTTCAATGGCTCTAATCATGCTGTTGGTTAAATTATCAGCATATAAAATCGCTTGTCCACGAATGTGCCGCGCCGCCCTCCCAATGGTTTGAATTAAAGAACGTTCAGCACGTAAAAAACCTTCTTTATCAGCATCTAAAATTGCCACTAAGGAAACTTCTGGTAAGTCTAAACCTTCCCGCAGTAAGTTTACTCCAACCAGTACATCAAAATTTCCTTCGCGTAAATCTTGAATAATTTCAATCCGTTCAATGGAATTAATTTCAGAATGCAAATACCGCACTTTAATACTATGGTCTTGCAAATATTCTGTTAAATCTTCCGCCATCCGCTTAGTTAATGTTGTAATTAACGTTCTCTCTTGACGGTCAACTCTGTCTTTAATTTCTCCTAGTAAATCATCAATTTGCCCTTCGGTGGGACGCACAGAAATTTCTGGGTCAATCACACCTGTGGGACGAATTACTTGCTCAACAATGTGATTTTCCGAAATTTCTAATTCCCAGTCTCCAGGTGTTGCCGAAACAAAAATACATTGGTTAACTTTTTGCCAAAATTCATCTGCTTTTAAAGGACGATTATCGGCGGCACTAGGCAGACGAAATCCATGTTCAATTAACACTTTTTTCCTGGCTTGGTCGCCGTTATACATTCCCCGAATTTGCGGCACACTCACATGAGATTCATCAATAACTAATAGCCAATCTTTTGGAAAATAATCAATTAAACATTCTGGTGGTTCGCCTGCTTGTCGGCCTGCAAGGTGACGGGAATAGTTTTCTACGCCGTTGCAATAACCAACTTCGCGCAACATTTCTAAGTCGTAACGAGTGCGCTGATCTATCCGTTGGGCTTCTAATAATTTGCCGGTTGTTTCTAATTCTAGTTTTTGCTGTTTTAATTCAAAGGCAATATCTTCGCAAGCAACTTCTAAGCGTTCTTCTGGGGTGACAAAGTGTCGCGCTGGGTAGATATTGACAGCTTCTAAACTCGAAATAATTTCGCCTGTTACCGGGTCAATATAGCGAATTGCATCAATTTCATCACCAAAAAATTCCACCCGAATAATTCTATCTTCGTAGGCTGGGCCGATTTCTAACACATCACCCCGGACGCGGAAACGTCCCCGACCCATTTCTAAATCGTTACGGCTATATTGTACTGAGGCTAAATCGCGCAAAACTTCCCGTTGATTGACTTCCATCCCAATTTTTAAAGGTATGGCTGCTTTTAAGTATTCGGCGGGAATTCCTAAACCGTAGATACAGCTAATAGATGCAACGACGATCACATCTCGACGTTCAAACAGCGATCGCGTCGCTGAGTGACGCAACATATCAATTTCATCATTAATCGCAGCTGTTTTTTCAATGTAAGTGTCTGTGACTGGGATATAAGCTTCTGGTTGATAGTAATCGTAGTAGCTGACAAAATACTCAACTGCATTTTTGGGAAAGAACTCACGTAACTCATTACACAGTTGTGCAGCTAAAGTCTTGTTATGTGCCAAAACTAAGGTTGGTTTACCGATTTTTTCAATTACTGCTGCTACTGTAAAGGTTTTGCCGGTGCCTGTAGCTCCCAGTAAGGTTTGGTAACGATTACCCGATTCGATACTGGAAACAAGTTGTGCGATCGCTTGTGGTTGATCACCTGTAGGTGCAAAGGGAGCTTGAAGACAAAATTCTGTCATACAGTTTTACCTTTCTCAGTGCTGAGTGCTGAGTGCTGAGTAAAAAGTGCTAAGTACTATTGTATGGTTCTAAATGCTTCACTATGTTAGAGCGAAATTTTTTTATCTCAAATAGATAACCCACCTGTGAGTGAATGTGTTTTCAACTCAGCACTCAGCACTTTCAACTCAGCACTTATGATTGGAAATACCCTATCTCATGGTAACGATACCACTCTGTACCTGTTGCCCCACAGAACCTAAATGAATTAATAGCAATATTTTTTTACAAAAATTGATACTTTAAATTTACTTATGTGTAAGTTTTGAAGATAATTATATATATGCAAGGTTTTTTAAGGGTAAACTTTGATATATGGGAAAAAGTCTAATTTTTCCTCAAATATTGTAAAGTTCATTTAAGAAACCAGAGGTAGAGTTTATGAGCATCAGCAGCACGGGCAAAGCAGCTAGTCCTCGCCAAAGACGTGCCAAGCTCAAGGGGGAAACAACGGTGGAAGTTGAAAACAATCAAGGCCAAACTGTGAATAACGATAAAACCACTCAAGATACAGAAAAATCCGACAAGCCCGGAACCCTAGCCATTGCTGGAGTTCGCCCAATTGCTGGTAGCGATTTACAAGTGGCAGAAACAGTCTCAATCGCAGGTATACGTCCCATTTCTGCTAGTAATTTAGAAGTAGTAGAGACTATCAACGTGATGGGTATTCGCCCCATTGCGGCTAACACTATCAAAATTGTTGATAGTATCAACCTCTCTGGTTTGCGTCCTATTGCTTCTAGCGCCTTGGTAATTTCTAGCAGCTATTCTGTTATGGGGAACCGTCCAGTGGCTTCTAACACTATTGACGATTCTGAAATTCTTATGGGTTTTATCGACTAGAATACAAAAACATCTTTAATTATTTCAACAGCCCGAACTCTTCACGAGAGCGGGCTTTTTAATTATTTAATTAGATAAAAATATCGATTCATCTAATTATCTAGATAACGTAATTATGATGTTTATTGGTTTCAGATCACCGACTTCTTAAAGAAGTTGTTCACATCTTACAGGAGTTGGTTGATTGCAATTCAGCTAGGGTGGGCAATGCTAAAAATTAGCTCAAACCTTGATTTTTACGTTGTAAGCATTGCCTACCCTACGGTTATTGAAAATAGTGCAAGATATGAGTTTGGAGATTTATTTACTATTCCTCATTATATCTAGCTTATTTTGATTCTCTCTCTTTTTATATAGACGAATAATATATCTTGTGGCAGAAGGCTGGAGCTAAAATATCAAGTTATTTTGTAAGAGTAATCACCTAGAAAATCAAAGTCAATTCACAACTTTGAATCTAAGTTTACATAATATTAGGAGAGTAAAATGAGTTTAGAAGAACGCGCCAAAGCTACTGCCAAAAATATTGAAGGTAAAGCTCAAGAAGCACTAGGTAACGTAACTGGCGACCCTAAAGATAAAGCGGAAGGCAAAACAAAACAAGCCGAAGGTGAAGTACGTCAAGGTATGGAAGATATCAAAGATTCTGTTAAAAAAAAGCTTGACTAGAACTAATTCTAGTTAGCAATTAATCAAAAGATGGGGAGGGTGAAAGGGTATATATGTGTATCCAAAATCCTGACATCTATAACCTTTTATCCCTCCATCTCATCTCCATACACAATTTTGTGCGTAAGTCCTATACAAGTAATTTGACTTATTTAAAAGGTTTATTTTGGGAGTGAAATAATGATATCGCTGGAGCAGATTCGCAAAACTGCGATCGCAGGTATTTTAATTGTAATTTTAACTATAACTACCGCCTGTGGTGGCACTACAGTCAGCCAAGCTGACCGCACAACCAATCCACCTGTAATTGGACGAGATGTCACTTACAGCGAACTAGAAAGAGGTAATACCCCTGGTGGTCAAACTTTTGGTAACTGGGTAGTACAAACTTCTAGAGGCTTAATCAAAGATGCTTATGTCAGAGATAACAACAAATTAGGCGTTGTGATTTCTCGTGACGTTCGTCCTAATGAAGTGAGACCGTTAGCTAAATCTTTAGTTCAAGGCTTTCGGAAAAATTTCCCCAATCAAGATTTAACTGTTTTGGTTTACGACCCTGACAAAAAGTTAATTTTGACGACTCAATACGATGTCCAGACTAATCAAGTCAAGTATAGCTAATTAGAGTTGTTGATTGAATTTAAACTTAAAAAATTCAGAATTTTGCAGAGAAAATTCGGAATTTTATTTTGAATCAGGAGATAAAAAAGTGTCAACTAGCGAAGAATACAGAAAACAAATCATGCAAGATTTAGCTCAAGGTGATGTGGAATCATTAGATGATCCATCAACTAATGCAGCTACTCAATACGATAATTTTGATGATTTCGCTCAACGTACAACTACAGATCAACGTCGTCAATTATTTGGTCGTTCTCTTCATCCAGAGAGCATTCCTAGCAGCCAAATGGAGCCAGAATTACAAAAGGCGATCGCTCAAATTAAACCAAATGAACGAGATGATGTTACTCGCGCCTTTTTCAAACATTTGAAAGGTAGAGGTTTGGATGACCGCCACTTAGAACAACAACTAAGTCTTTCTACTCACAACCCCAACCGGATGAGTGCTGATGATGTTAGCAAACTAGCTTCTTTTGCTTATCATAACCATCCAGATATTTTCCGCGAAGTTCTAGCAGAACAACCAGGTATTCTTAAATTCCTCAGTAACCCTGTGGTTGCAGCAATTATAGGTATTGCAGCCGCTAAATGGTTAGGTAGCCATAAATAAGTTTTTTCTGGAGAGTAAGACAGTGAGGTGGGTAAAACCACCTTTTTTTATGGCTTTTCAGCTATTCAGTTTAAATAAATTAATAAAACATTTAAAATCTCAATCTAAACCATAAAATATTTCACATTTTTTACATAAATTTGTTTATGGCAAACTAAGCAATTAGCTTATTTCTTTTGATATATCTCTATTAACCATAATCAAAACTCTCGGCAGAGACATGATGATTTTTCTTTCGCTAAATATATAATTAGAGTCTTAAAAAATATACCTAGCATCATAAGTTGTCCCATAAAATATTGATATATGTATAATTCATCTTGAGTTATATGGGTAATTATGGTGCATCTAGGCAATAAATTCAGAAGCCTGAGAATTGAAAGTTCAAAAATCTCAAAATACTACCAATATATATAGTCAGATGATGCTTACCAAACCAGAAGTAAGAAAAACAATAGAAATCAACAATTCTTATTTAAGCCGCAGTGACCATCAAGCAGAAAAAAACCAACCTCAAGGCTTTAATATTCCAGATGCAGCATTATATTTAAGTCCTGTAGGTCTACTGTTTAGTTGGGTAATTTTTTTCTTGATATTAAGAAAAATCAAGAGATTTCTAGATAATAAAATGGTATTCAGCGTCAATACCTTGCATCAAGTCCCTTGCAAGAATTGTCGATTTTATGCTAACAATCATTATCTTAAATGTGCAGTACAACCTTCTATTGTGCTAACTGATGAAGCTAAAAATTGTACAGAGTTTTCTGATAAAAAAGATAAATCACCAGAAAAACCATTCTTTCCGAGAATAGACTAGTAGAACAAGGCAAAAGTAAAAAGAAATAATAACGATACCACAAATCTTTGAGCAATTTCTTATGGTCACTGAGCGTACTTGTACTGAGCGACTTGCCTTGAGCGTTCGCGCAGCGTCTCCGTCAGGAGAAGTCGAAAGGAGCAGAAGTAGCCGAAGTGTGGTATGTTTATTTACACTTATTGTAATAGTAGCAGCGTGAAGTCAAAAAGCTGATCAAATAGGCTTTTCATATAATTTTAGAATGGTTGCTCTATTTAAACCTTGGTGTTTAACAGCTTATCCGGTGTGGTTGTTGAAATTCCCTGTGCAGTCTGGAAATGGTGAATGGGGACTAAGTGTATAAGATAATTATTTCCTTTCAGTATGAACCCTTGCATTTATTTTGGTAAGTAAAGGAATAATCAATTAGGATTGATTGAGCAGGTACAGAAAAAACACTGCTGAATTACTGAAAAAATAGCAGCCATAGTACCGAAACTCAATAATAATCAAACCAGTACCGGAGATTTAGGTAGAAAAATTACTAGAAAAGTAGAGATGGCTAAGTATTGATCCTGATACTATTTAGACGGACAGAACTTTATACTACAGAAGTGATGTTTATAACTTCATAATTAATCACTTACTCATAACAGGGGTACACTGACTGATATTATTAGATTCTTCTTGCCAAAAGCAGAAGGAAGCCAAGTTTAAAGATTTTATTTGGCAACTCGTCTTTTTACTCATAAAATCTAAAGACAAGCTCAAGTTCCCTAGAACAGTAGCCTTAGTATCCCCGTCTGGTAACAAATCAGGGTTAAAAAGCTATCACGAAAACTCAAATGCTAGAAATGGTAGATCGGATCAATGATATTGCTTGGCAAGCTCACCAAGGTAGCGTTGCTGCAATCATTCAATTGTTAAACGAAAAGTTAGCCGACTCTGGTGTCAGAACTAGGGCTATCTTCGCTGATGGAGTCTTACAACTTCTGTGTGAGGCATCTAAAATAGAGCAACTGGAACAATCAACACTAGTAGAACAAATCCAGAAAATTCTGGAATCGATCGCACCACGTAATATTCACCGAATCAATATTAATAGCCGTATTGTTAGAGAAGAACAGCTACTGTGGCTCAAAGAAATTTCTCTCGACCCCCAAAATCAATTACTGTGGTCACAGGAAATTACTTTAGCGCAACCACACATAGTTAAGCAGCTAATTCAAGACTTCACCCAAGCTACAACTCACCTAACACAGTCAAATCTGCTCAAAACTCAATCTGCACGTAATTCTGTACTCATTAACAGAAACAAATATCGATATTTACCCAAAACCAGAATCCCAACAGTTGTAAGTTTGGGCTTTCTGTTTTTATTGGGTTGGCTTGTATACGCTCAGTTAGGTGATAGGCTAAAAATCCTAGTTCAATTAGAAACCCCCAAGCCGGTTACTACCACCAAACCTAAAGAAAACAAACCCGTAGCACCAGTTAATAACGCTCAAAATAATCTTGGCGATCCTGAAGAAGTGAATGATCCTTTTGGTTCAGCAGTGCGGATTGCCAACCAAGCTACCATTAATGGCAAAACAGCTACAACTTCAATTCAGTGGTTAGATTTAGCCGCTAAATGGCAACGTGCATCTGATTTAATGGCAGCAGTACCACCAAATCACACTCGCTATCGAGAAGCGCAGATTCGTACTGAACTATATAGGAAGTATAGTGAAGCTGCTCAAAAAGAAGCTCAGAAAAGCCCTTCCTAAGCTACCACTCTTTGTAAAGAACCATAAATCTCATTTTTTCTATACAGATGTAACAAATACTAAAAAATTATTAACCTTTGATTGAAGTGGAAGCAATATAACTGTTTATGAAATGACACAAGTTTGTCATCAAAATGTCATTTCCATCAGTCAAACTGAGTTTATTCAGATAAAACAAGGTGTAAGTGTGACGCGGCGGGATTTCCGCCTTTTTTATTGTAGGTGCGTGCTGGCGATCGCATTTTTGCCAAAACATCATCACACCAGTAAACTTATCAGTGATAATTAGTTAATATAATAACTTCGGTTTGATATCCGCAATCAATATCAATAATCTGTGATCTAAAAAACATCAATTAATTCGATATAAATCATCATAAAATATTGATTTGATGCTTTATAGATTTTTTGAAAACTTGACTGATTCTTGAGAAAAATTTTGTAATTATCTTCTAGGATGGTAAGGGTACACAAACGTGTAACTATCAAGCCACACAATGAAAATATAATTCTAATTCATGATTAGTATCGCAGCAGAAGTTCAAAACTGGCTGCAACTAAGCCGTTACATTAATCGCGGTAGTGTTTATTTATTCGCTCCAATGGTGAATTTTAATGTGATGGCTGAAGTTGGAGACACTCCACCCTGATTTATTATCAAATTACTTGCCAAAAATCCTATTCCTATTGAGGAATAGCATCAACGGCATATAAATAGAAAAACTCACCTTTGCCATCATGAATGGCTGATAATTTTGTGTGAGTAAGTTGCATCAGTAACAATGCAACTCACTAAGTCATGCCTCATCAATAGTTTTTCATGTACCATTAGACTTTCATATTTTTTGGTACAGCAATTACTTATCTAATCATCAAACTCTTACGCTACAACAATGGGTAGTCAAATTTATGCTGGTTAATTTAAATCATCAACCAATTTTTCTCGTTTGTGCTGCTGATAATAACTATGCAATGCCTTTAGCTGTCACAGTTCGTTCAGCTTTAGCCAATCTGAAAAATAATCAAAAAATCTCACTATTAATTATCGATGGTGGCATTAGTCAATCTAACAAACGTAAAATAATTCAATCATTCAATCCCGAACAAATAAATATTTCTTGGGTACAACCAGACAACAAAATATTTGAGAATCTAGTTTTATCTAGGCATCTCACAATTAGCTGCTATTATCGCTTGCTAATTACTGAATTTTTACCCAAAGAAGTTAATAAGGCAATTTATTTAGATAGTGATATGGTCGTCACAGGAGATTTAGAAGAACTATGGAATATTGATATTGCCGATAACTATGTATTAGCAGTACAAGATGACGTACAGCTATATATATCAATGTCTCAAGGATTGAGAAATTATCAAGATCAAGGCTTATCTCCAGACACTAAATATTTCAACTCTGGGCTGTTAGTAATTAATCTAGATAAATGGCGCACGGAAAATCTGGGATTAAAAGTTATTAATTATCTCAGAGAGAATATAGAATATTCACCAGATGATCAAGATGGTTTAAACGCGGTTATAGCTGGTAAGTGGGGAGAACTTCATCCCAAATGGAACCAAATGCCAAAAGTGTATAATGATCTATCATCAGAAGATAGTCCATATCCAGAAAATGTACTTCAGGAAATATTGAATCATCCTGGCATTATTCATTTTACTAATGCGCCTAAACCCTGGTATGCGGGATTACGTACAGAATGCCAACATCCAAAAAAACATTTGTTTTTTGAATATCTTGATATGACATCTTGGAAAGGATGGCGAGATACTTATTGGAGAAGGTTAGGTCGAAAAGTTGGTAAACTCACCTTACTCAATACTTCTAAATTGTAGTCAGCGTAAAATCCCAAATCATTTAGAGACGTTATATGTAACGTCTCTAAAGCATTCCACGAATATGCAAACTGCTGTATGATTCACGCTTATTTAGAAGTAACACCAGAGATTATATACTTCTGCCACATTTGCTCGTAAGCTGCTTCCATTTCACGGGCAAATTGTTTACCATTCCACAAAGGTGCAGTCTGGCGAGATGCTTTCAACTTTCTGGCTACTTGCTGGCGTAAATTGTCATCTTTACCCAAGCGCACACCCCACTCGACATATTCGGTATCTGTCCAGGCGGTACCTTCAGTGATGCCAGCATTAACCAACATAGTGTAACTGTTACGTGCGGCAAATTGCTCGCCAACTCTTGTCACTAAAGGAATACCCATCCACAAAGTTTCTAAAGTTGTTGTCGCACCATTGTAAGGATACGTATCTAAAACTACATCTGCAATGCCTAAATTAGCCCGATGAGACGCTTCTGATGGTGCGTCCGGTAAAAACCGCAACCTTTCAAGCTCAACACCTTCTTCTTCAGCTAATTGATAAAAGAAGCTTTTAATTGATTCTTCTTCAGCATCACCTTTAATTAAAAAGTAGCTCTTAGGTACTTCCTTAATAATTTTCATTTGCAAGCGTGCAGTATCAGGATGACGTTTAAAACCCCGTTGTCCGCTAAAATAAACTACTGCATCAGCAGGAATCTTTAAATCATCCCGGCGAATTGTAGGTATGCCTACTTCAAAACCATCAACGGCTATGTATGTTTGTGGTAAACGCCAGATTTTTTCGCTGTAATATTCATCTGCTGATTCTGGTAAAACATAAGGATCAGCAATAAAGTAATCAATTGCAGGAATTCCTGAAGCATCCCACCCTAACCAAGTTACTTGAATTGGCGCAGGTTTGAGAGCCATAATTCCACAAGTTAAGTCTAAGGTAATACTATCTAAATCAACCAAAATATCAATTTCATCTTGAGCAATTTGCTCTGTTAACGCTTCAAGATTAGATGATTTATGAGAGTAATAAAATTGATTTAAATACCATTCATGTAAAGGATCAAATACAGGATTGCAAATCAGATAATAACCATTAATTTGAAAGCGATCGCGGTCATGATGTTTAATTAACCATCTCGCCAACCAACCAACAGAATGGCTTTTAAAACAGTGAGATAAGTAACCTATTTTCAGATTTTCTGTAGTTGATAATATTTTTGTAGAGCGTCTTTTTTTATGCTTTTCTACTGCTTCTGGAATATAACTTTCAATATTGTTTTGGCAGATTCGTGATAAGCTATTACGTAGATTTCTAAATGCTTCTGGTTTGTCGTAAAAATAGGGAGTGAAATAGTTAGTATTAAATAATCTCGATATTTGTAAAGGAGTTAATTCATTAGGATTTAACTCCTTTAACTCTTTCAAAAGTAGTTCATGTTTTTCCCAGGTTTCACAAGCTGCTTGCCAATTAGTACCACCAGAACTGATTAAACTTTTAAGAATTAAATTGTTGGCAAATATTTTATCAGTTAATTCTGTAGATAAAAAATATGATAGTTTGGCAGTTTCTATGCCCTTAGTATATTGACCAAAGTTAATATACATACCTGTAAGATAGAATAGAATTTCTCTATTCTTAGGATCTAAAGTTAAACTAATTTCTAAAAAAGCAGCAGCTAGTACTACTTGTTTTTGTGCATAACCAATATTAACTGCTACTGGAACTACAATATTTACGAAAGTATTGGCTTGAGACTGTTCACGAATATAGGGAAGACAAGCCTTAGTAAATACTATTGATGATGGATGTAAAGGAGCATAATTTAAAATAGCCTCTAAAACTGATGCTAGTAATTCCCAATCTACTGCTATTGGTGGCTCAGACTGTAATATTTCAATTATGCCTAACTCGTCTAATTCATCACCTGTATAGTTTTCTTGTTTAATTTCTAGCTTAATTAAATGTAATAAATTAAAAATATCTGTTGGACAAATTTCCCTAATTTGCTGGCGAATAATGATAGCATTAGTATTATCTTCGATACTTTCTATTCTAGTTGCTTCTTGATTTAAAACTATCCCCAACTCCTCTGTCCATTGACTAATGTTATTTTCTTCATTCTCCATTATTGCCATAAACCAAGTAGTTTGGGCTTCAGCTTCTTGCCCTTGTAGCAAAAGCATCAGACCCAAATACCAATAGTAAGATTTGTTATTAGGTTCAGCATCAATTAGCTGTTCATAAATTTGAGTTGCTTGATAATAATTTCCTTGAACTAGGTATTTATAGGCTTTTTTATTAAGTTCTACTAAATCTTGTGTTGCTAAGAGTGCAGACATTTAAATACTCCTCATTTACTACTAACAAATAAAACAAAGTGAGTAGTTAAAAATGTCACTACTCACTTAATGCAGATTTCAAATACTATTAACTAGCGATCGCAAAACAAAAAGCATTTTTTACATTAACCACCCAGAGATTTATAGCCAGTAGGACAGCTAGTAACACCAGTTGCAGCTGAAACAACGGCTGTACCAGGTACGTTTGCTTCACACGCAAAAGCAACTGTTAATGCTTCATTGGTTTGAGTGTTACCTGTGATGGTACCAACAATTCCCAGATAAGCTTTCAGAGCAGGTTTAATAGCATCTGCTTTATTGGAAATGATACCAGCGATATTAGTACCGCTACCTTTAATTTCACTACTGTATTTGTAGTTATCAGTCTGGGTTTTAATCCCAACACCTAGCTGTGTTAATTCAGTTGTAAAGGATTGATATTCCAAGAAGTAAGCTTGTTGAGCGCGGTTAATTGCACCGATACCATTTCTAGCTTCTGACTGCTTGGCTTTGTTAACTTGACCAAGCAAAGAAGGTAAAGCAATAGCAGCCAAAACACCAATAATAATTACTACCACGAGCAATTCAATCAAGGTAAAACCTTCATCTGCTCTATTCTTACGATTATTCAGGTGTTGCAAAAATTTAGCTTGAAGTTCAGGTTTGATTGCGGGCTTCATTGAGAGTTTCTCCTATGGGGGGTGAGATGTATTATTCTTGACTTCTAGGCTTAAGTTACCCACTTGTTTCACGTTTCATATCACCTACAGCAAAAAATTCTGAAAATTTGCCGAATGTGTTTTATGCACAACGTTCTAACAGCACATAGAGAAAGACTTCCAGTTTGCTCAACAGATTTTGAACTTGAACACAGGCTTGTGCATAACTCATCGGCTCTAGAGTGACAACATCTATTGGCTTAATCAGTAACCAGCGTTGTACTAAGGAGTCAAATGGTTGCTCTCCCTCCCAGAGAGGTAACAAGCAAGCAACTAAGTTGGTATCTAACTCTACAGGCCCCTTTAAGGGAAGATTTATATAGTTAGCAACTGACCATGAACTACCTTGAGTGATGCAGTTAATCAAATCTTGTTTGATTTGTTCTGTTCTTAATTGAGGATGCAGATGTACTTTTGTACTTTGCCAGTCTGCTAATGTCCACTCAGAAATTGACTCAAATAACTTTCCTTGATGGGGATGACCACACCAGAAGTCTAGTAAACGGTGAGCAGGATGTAACAATTCAAATATATGTAACTGATCCTCTAGTGGAAGTTCAGGGAGGCTCATGGCTAGAAAAGCTGGCAAATCATCTCGATTTTTAAATAAATCCATTAATTCCCAGTGTCGCCATTGCACCATACTGATAAATTCCAGATCAGCAGCTTGCAACATGGCAAACATTTGTTTAACTGTGTAGCCTTTATCTCCTTGGAGTAAATGATTCACTAAAGTTAAATTAGGTGCTTGCTCAAAGGCGCTATCCCAAGCTCTTTGTTTGAGAACTACATCATCTTTCAAAGATCCCATAATTTCCCGAACTAATTCAGCTTCAAATTCTAAGGGTGTACCATCCATTAAACCCATTAGTTGAAATAGTTCTTGAGCTTGGTAATAATAAAATCTTTGGCGGTAACTATGTAAGTTAGTATGAATAATTCCATGCGGTTGCAAAACAGATTTCATGGCTTGCAACCCTAAAACTGGATCTGGGAGTAGATAAAGAGTTTCATCACAGTTGATATAGTCAAATTGCATCCCTAACTGGGATAGATCCTCAATGGAAAGTGTATAAAATTCTGCATTATCAAAGCCATGATATTGCAAGCGTTGACGGGCTAGTTTTACGGATTCTGCTGATAAATCAACACCGATAATTTTAGCATCAGGATTGGCCTCTGCTAAGGCTAGTGATGTGTAACCAGAACCACAACCCGCATCTAAAATAACTTTATCTTTAGTATTTATAATTTCTTGATTTCTTAAATAGAAAGATGTGACAAAATTACAAACATAAAGCAAATTCAATTTATTTTTGGGTGTTTCCTCAACAGAATTATTAGGGTATGGAATTGCTTCAAACTGCTGACGAATTTTCTCTTTTAAGTCTGATGTTGGGTTATTCATAGGTAAATTGCTCCTGTGATTGCATTCTCCACAGTCTGCCCCAATACCTGTATATGGCAGAAGCATGACTTAAAAGAATTGCTTAAGTTTGAGTATTCCCATTTATCTGCCTTTCCTCTCACTCTATAGTTATGTTATATTAAGCGTAGTCATTATGAGTTCGTATAGATATATGTCTAACCCAACAGTAGAAAACGTAGTGATTATCGGTTCTGGGCCAGCAGGATACACCGCCGCCATCTATGCAGCACGAGCTAACCTGAAACCCGTTGTTTTTGAAGGTTTCCAAGCTGGAGGATTGCCGGGTGGACAGCTGATGACAACGACGGAAGTAGAGAACTTTCCTGGCTTCCCGCAAGGGATTACGGGGCCGGAACTGATGGATCGGATGAAGGCACAGGCCGAGCGTTGGGGGGCTGAGTTATATACTGAAGATGTGATATCTGTTGATTTAAGCCAACGTCCGTTTACTGTGCGCTCTGAAGAAAGAGAAATTAAAGCCCACAGTTTAATTATTGCCACTGGTGCCACAGCCAAGCGTTTAGGTTTACCCAGTGAACATCAGTTTTGGAGTCGGGGAATTTCTGCTTGTGCGATTTGTGATGGTGCAACACCAATTTTCCACGGTGCAGAGTTGGCGGTAATTGGTGCTGGTGACTCAGCCGCAGAAGAATCAATTTATCTGACTAAATATGGTTCTAAAGTGAATTTGCTGGTACGGTCTGATAAGATGCGGGCTTCTAAAGCTATGCAAGACCGAGTTTTGAGTAACCCGAAAATCCAGGTGCATTGGAACACAGAAGTTGTAGACGTGTTTGGCAATGGTCACATGGATGGAGTAAAAGTTCGCAATAATAAAACCGGTGCAGAAAGCGAAATTCACGCCAAGGGTTTATTTTATGCGATCGGTCACACTCCTAACACCTCCTTATTTAAGGGACAGCTAGAACTGGATGAGGTGGGTTATATTCTCACAAAACATGGTTCTGTAGAAACTAGTGTTGAAGGGGTTTTTGCTGCTGGTGACGTGCAGGATCATGAATATCGCCAAGCAATTACAGCTGCGGGGACTGGTTGTATGGCGGCGTTGTTGACAGAACGCTGGTTATCTTCTAATGGTTTGATTCAAGAGTTTCATCAAGAAGCAACAATCAATAATGAGTTAGAAACTCAGCCAGCCCAAAAGAAAACGGAAGCGGAGGAAGCAGCCGGGTTTAATTTACAGTCAACACGCCATGAAGGTGGTTATGCTTTACGCAAATTATTCCACGAAAGCGATCGCCTGCTGATTGTCAAATACGTCGCTCCTGGTTGCGGCCCTTGTCATACCCTCAAACCCATACTCAATAAAGTAGTGGATGAATTCGATGGCAAAATCCATTTTGTGGAAATTGACATCGATAAAGACCGTGAGATTGCCGAAAACGCTGGCGTGACAGGTACACCGACTGTACAGTTCTTCAAGGACAAAGAACTGTTGAAAGAAATCAAAGGCGTGAAGCAAAAGAGCGAGTATCGCCAGTTGATTGAAAGCAACATTTAGGGAAGTCGGGAATGGGGAATGGGGAATGGGGAATGGGGAATAGGGAAGACAAGACGCAGGAAGCAATAGAGAAAGAAATCCAGGGGTGTGGGAGGATGGTGAAGAAATCTTTCTTCCCACACCTCCCACACTCCCCACACTCCCCACACCTCCCACACTCCCAACTCTCCACTCCCCTATGTACAATGGTCAGCGTATCTTGCTGAATGCAGGCGATCGCTCATGACCATAACTAAACGTCAGCTGCCAAATTTTTTACGTTTTGCCAAAAATCCGAACCTGTCCCAAAAATTAATGATTATTGGGTTAGCCATCACCCTGTTTTTTATCTTTTTGGCGTTTTTCGCCCCTGTAATGCAGGCTTGGGGATGGCTACAAAACCCCAAAGATTTTCTTGCTAACCCCATTCAAGAAGCACCATCGGCTAAATATTGGTTTGGTACTAGTCGCTTGGGTCATGATGTATTTTCGCGCACTTTGTTTGGCGCTCAAGCTGCTTTGCAAGTGGTGATTTTGGCCACGGCGCTGAGTATGGTGATTGGTGTACCTCTGGGGATGGTGAGTGGCTATCTTGGCGGTAGGTTAGATAAGGTGTTGCTGTTTTTGATGGATAGTATTTATACCTTACCGGGATTATTACTTTCTGTAACCCTGGCCTTTGTGGTGGGGCGAGGGATATTAAATGCTGCGATCGCTATTAGTATTGCCTACATCCCCCAATATTACCGCGTGGTTCGCAACCATACAGTGAGTGTGAAAACAGAAGTCTTTATCGAAGCTGCACAAGCAATGGGCGCTTCTACCTGGATTGTGCTGTCGCGTTATTTATTTTTCAACGTCATTCAAAGCGTCCCTGTACTATTTACCCTCAACGCCGCCGATGCAATTTTAGTATTGGGCGGTTTAGGCTTTTTGGGTTTAGGGCTACCAGAAGAAGTTCCAGAGTGGGGACATGATTTAAAACAAGCCCTGGAAGCATTACCTACAGGGGTTTGGTGGACGACACTATTCCCTGGTTTAGCAATGACATTCATGGTAGTAGGGTTATCCCTACTTGGTGAGGGGTTAAATGAATTTGTCAATCCTCGTTTGCGGGGAGAAAATGGGATTCGGAAATAGTCATTTAATACTGAAAAGTTACCAGTCTGTTTACTGATAACTTTTCACTGTTAACTGATAACTGATAACTGGAGAGATGCGTGTGAAAGATAACCTTAGTTTAATTGCTGCTGCTACGGGTGGATTTATGCTTTCTGTTGCTCTGGCGGGGATTTTGAGTGGTACACCAGTTGCAGCTTCGCGGGGGCAATCAGGTTTTAATTATTACCCAAATACTAGTCTGCAAGTTGCTGCTGCACGTTCTGATGAATCAACCGATTACATCACAGACAAGGACAAGTGATACATTTTTGTATCACAACCGAAATGTGGGATATGCAATTGTGATTAAACCAGAAGTAATTGGCATTGATGTCGGGGGAACAGCAATTAAGCTAGGGCGGTTCAGCCAAGATGGTACTTGCTGGCAATCATTAACGGTGGAAACGCCCCAACCAGCAACTCCAGAAGCGGTTTTGAGTGTGATGGTAGATGCGATCGCGCAAGTTGACCCAGATAATCAAACTATTGCTATTGGTGTCGGTACTCCTGGCCCGGCGGATGCTACAGGACGCATTGCCCAAATCGCCATTAACTTACCCCAGTGGCATAATGTCCCTTTAGCTGACTGGTTAGAAGCCAAAACAGGCAAACCCACTGTCATTGCTAACGATGCGAATTGTGCAGGAGTCGCCGAAGCTTGGTTAGGAGCCGGTCGTAACTGGCACAATTTTATTATGTTGACCTTGGGAACCGGGGTTGGTGGCGCAATTATTCTGGATGGGAAATTGTTTGTCGGACATCGTGGCGCAGGTGGCGAACTTGGTTTAATCACCTGCAACCCTAACGGCCCAATGTGTAACAGTGGTAATCAAGGCTCTTTAGAGCAGTATGCTTCAATTATTGCCATTCGTCGCCGCACGGGGAAAGAACCTGCCGAATTAGGCGCTTTAGCTGAAGCGGGAGATAGTGACGCTTTGGCCTTTTGGCAAGAATATGGCAGAGATTTAGGAACAGGTTTAGCGAGTTTAATTTATGTTTTAACACCAGAGGCGATCATCATTGGTGGTGGTGTCAGTGCTAGTTTTAAATTTTTCTTCCCAGCCGCCAAAGCAGAAATTGAACGGCGAGTCATGGCGACTTCGCGTTTTGGGTTACAACTTTTGCCAGCTGAATTGGGTAATTCGGCGGGAATGGTAGGTGCAGCAAAGTTAGCCTGGGAATGTTGTATAAAAATTTAGATGATCGTTTCCGGCTTTTTTGATTGACATATCAAGTTTTTTTGAAATATTATTGCCAACGAATCAACTTTTTTTGCAATGTCAGGTGCAGAAGTTCTGAGTAAAAGAATGAACTCAGGTTTACCAAAATCGCTAGCGCGTTGCTGGCGAGAAGCTTTAGCGGAAGCAATTGGAACTTTTATTTTGGTGTTTGCAGGAACTGGTGCAGTCATGGTGAACAGCATCAGTCAAAATGCTGTGTCACATTTAGGTATTAGTTTTGTGTTTGGTGCTGTGGTAGCGGCGTTAATTTATGCTTTGGGACATTTGAGTGGCGCACATTTCAACCCAGCAGTGACGCTGGCTTTTTGGACGAGTGGTTTTTTACCTAAATGGCGAGTGTTGCCTTATATTTTGGCACAGTTAGGAGGAGCGATCGCCGCTTCAGCTTTACTAGTAATTAGCTTAGGGAAAGTTGGCAATTTAGGAGCAACATTACCACTAAATAATAATTGGATGCAGGCTTTAGTATTAGAGTTTGTGCTGACTTTTATTTTGATGCTGATTATTTTCGGTTCAGGACTAGATAGACGCGCACACATAGGTTTTGCTGGGTTAGCAATTGGTTTAACCGTAGCAGTGGAAGCTGCATTTATGGGGCCAATTACTGGTGCAAGTATGAATCCGGCGCGTTCCTTTGCACCAGCATTTGTCGGCGGAATTTGGCAGCATCATTGGGTTTATTGGATAGCACCAATTTTAGGAGCTCAACTAGCAGTAATAGTCTATCGGCAACTTTCCAATAACTTTCAAGATTGTCAGAAGTAAAGGTGAGAATAACGTAAAACTAGGAGTTTCAGATTATTCTCTGCCGAAGGTAACAAAAGAGGGATAATTAGCTTGGGTGGAGTGTAAGTCATACTGTTTTTACAAGATTTAGCTTTGTTCTGACTCTAATATTTCTATGATGAAATTGCTTGCTAGGATTGTCCAATTTCTTGTAACTTTTTTGACCATAGTTTTAGTGTGTTACTGGAGTGTAAATCCTGGGATTCTACCTGTAGCTTTAGCAAGCTACCACAAGCTGGAGAAATCTGATTACCATGTACACAGAAGAATGGTATCCCCAACTATGTCAACAGCAAAACAGATTACTTATCCAGCTACCCCCAAAAACGAACAAGTGGATAACTACCACGGAACTGTCGTTGCAGATCCTTACCGTTGGTTGGAAAATTCTGATTCTGAAGAAACGAAAGCTTGGATTGATGCTCAAAATAAGATTACTTTTGAATTTTTAGGTGAAATTCCGGCTCGTGACAAAATTAAACAACGCTTAACGAAACTTTGGGATTATGAAAAGTATGGTACCCCATTTAAAGAAGGCGAATCTCTGCAAGACGGTTCCACCGAACGCTATTTTTATTTCAAAAACAACGGGCTGCAAAATCAAAGCGTACTATATACCTTAAAAAGTCTAGATGACGAACCGCAAGTTTTACTTGATCCAAATAAACTTTCTGCGGATGGAACAGTCGCTTTATCAGGATTATCAATTAGCGATGATGGTAAACTTTTAGCTTATGGTCTGGCAACTTCTGGTTCTGATTGGCAAGAATGGAAAGTCCGTGATGTAGCTACAGGTAAAGATTTAGACGACCATTTAAAGTGGATTAAATTTTCTGGTGCATCTTGGACAACTGACAACCAAGGATTTTTTTACAGTCGCTATGATGAGCCAAATTCTAAAACTCAGTTAGAAGATGTTAACTATTATCAAAAGCTGTATTATCACAAATTAGGTACACCCCAATCAGAAGACATTTTAATTTATCAACGTCCTGACCAAAAAGAATGGGGATTTGGTGGTGGTGTCACAGAAGATGGACGCTTTTTAATTATTTCTGTGTGGTTGGGAACTGACTCGCGCAATTTAGTATTTTATAAAGATTTAAAGAATCCCGATGCGGAAGTTGTGGAATTAATCAACGAGTTTGAGGCAGATTATAGCTTTATTGATCATGATGATAGTGTTTTTTATTTCCGTACAGATTTAAATGCGCCACGGGGGAGGGTGATTGCCATTGATATTAATAAACCCGATAAATCAGCATGGCAAGAAATTATTCCCCAAAGTAAAGCGACTTTAGAAAGTGTCAATATTCTCAATCATCAGTTTGTGGCTGATTATTTGCAAGATGCGCGATCGCAAATTAAAATTTTTGACCTGAAAGGCGCATTTGTCCGCGAGGTAGAATTACCCGGAGTTGGTTCAGTTGGTGGCTTTGGTGGTAAACGTCATGATAAAGAGACTTTTTATAGTTTCACTAGTTTTACTACCCCAGGCGCAATTTACCGCTACGATATGGTAACAGGAAAAAGTCAGTTGTTCCGGCAACCAAAAGTTGGCTTTAATCCTGATGATTATGAAACAAAACAAGTCTTTTATCACAGCAAAGATGGCACAAAGGTGCCAATGTTTATTACTCACAAAAAAGGCATTAAATTAGATGGGAATAATCCGACTTATCTTTATGCCTACGGTGGGTTTAATATCTCTTTAACACCGACTTTTTCTGTGAGTATGTTGGTGTGGATGGAAATGGGTGGTGTTTATGCTATGCCAAATCTGCGTGGCGGTGGCGAATATGGCGAAGAATGGCATCAAGCCGGGATGAAAGAGAAAAAACAAAATGTGTTTGATGATTTTATTGCGGCGGCGGAATGGCTAATTGCGAATAAATACACCAAAACTGGCAAACTAGCGATCGCAGGTGGTAGTAATGGTGGTTTATTGGTGGGTGCTTGTATGACGCAACGTCCCGATTTATTTGGTGCAGCTTTACCCGCCGTTGGTGTTATGGATATGTTGCGCTTTCATAAATTTACTATTGGCTGGGCTTGGACTAAAGAATATGGTTCACCCGATAATCCTGAAGATTTCAAAACACTGTATGCTTATTCACCCTTGCATAACCTCAAACCAAAGACAGCTTATCCTGCTACTTTAATTACTACCGCAGATCATGACGATCGCGTTGTACCTGCCCATAGTTTCAAATTTGCGGCGGCTTTGCAAGCAGCCCATCAAGGTGATGCACCAGTATTAATTAGAATTGAGACAAAAGCTGGACATGGTGCGGGTAAGCCGACAACTAAAATCATTGAAGAAGCGGCGGATAGATGGGCATTTTTAGTGCGAACTTTGGATATTAAGATTTAAACGCAGAGGTGCGCTGAGTAACGCGGAGTATTGAAGGTGTGTTTCTGCAATGCTAGAACGCACCTTTTTTGTTAGATAACCAAGTTACACTGTTGAATAAATATGGGTCAAAGCTATGCAAGTTACACAACAGCAATACTACACCCCAGAGGAATATTTACAGTTAGAGGAAGCGGCTGAATATAAAAGTGAATATATTGATGGACAAATAATTCCAATGGCAGGTGGAACAGTTAATCACGCTCGAATATCACTTAACCTTGGTTCGGCGTTAAATTTTGCATTTAGACAGCAAAATTACGAAGTTTTTGTTGGCGATGTCCGTCTATGGATATCGCAAAAACGGATTTATACATACCCAGATGTGATGATTATCGCAGGTGAACCGGAATTTTTTAACAATCGCCAAGATATTATTACTAATCCTCAAGTTATTGTAGAAGTGCTATCAAAATCTACTAAGAATTATGATTATGAGGATAAGTTTGCGGCGTATCGCACAATTCCCACGTTGCAAGAATATCTCTTAATTGACCAATATCGAGTTCATGTAGAGCAGTTTTCTAAGATTGGGAAAAAACAATGGAACCTGCGTGAGTATGATGAAGAAGATCAGGCGATCGCATTTGCATCTGTACCTTTTGAGATTTCCTTACAAGATTTATATAACAAAGTCAATTTCGAGCTTGTTGAACCAGAAAGTGAAATAATCTGAACACAGAACACAAAAGGATCGCCGTGCTGATGATTGATCAAAAAAAGGCTTATTCACTGAAACTCTGTTAATTATTTAGTACAGGTTGGCGTAAATAAAGAGACCATAAGAAATTGCTAAAAGGCTTGTAGTATCACTATTCTTTCTTTTTCCTTTTGATTTTTTACTTTTGCCTTGTTGTACTAGTTTCAGCAAATAAGCCCGAAGCGTCTTCAATTAAGCTTCGACTTTTACGCCTTTCCAGAAAGCGACGTAACCTTCAATATTTTTAGCTTTTTCCTTGGCGCTGGGATAGTACCAAGCAGCGTCTTGATTCACCTCTCCATCAACTGCGATGCTGTAGTAACTAGCAACACCTTTCCAGGGACAAGTGGTATGAGTGCTGCTGTCTTGGAAATACTGCTTATTAATTGCGTCGGGAGGAAAATAGTGATTACCTTCCACAACTATAGTCTTGTCGCTTTCGGCTAAAGTTGCACCGTTCCAGATTGCTTTAGGCATAATTGCGTTTTTGAGCAAAGTTTACACTTAATATTTTGACACTGTACTGCCTAAACTCGGAGTCGGCTGTCAATTAAGTAATGAGTAAATTTCTGACTCCTTACTCATTACTTTTTTCAATCAGTTGCTGTACCTCATAAACATCGAATCTGCTGTATCTTGAAACTGAAAGCTAATTAAATCTATGCACCTACCACAAGACAGAGCTTGCACCCTAGCAACTGTTGTAAAATAGACAATAGACTGATTCGGAGGGCCAGTTAACTGGTCATAAACGCCTATAGAGACCATCTTCGGAAATCTCCAAGGTTTAAAGTCCAGCCATCTGAAACAACTACAGAGGCTGTACCACCAGCGTATACCAGGCGATCGCATCACAACGCCTGAATTTTCGCAGCGTCTGGCTGCCATTAGCACAGAAATCAATCAACCTGTGTGTGCCTATCTCAACCGTCGCGGTCAAGTGATTCGTGTTGGGGTAGGCACACCGCGTCAGACGCAAATTCCACCGCTAGAACTGCCCCGTTACGGTGCAGAACGTCTGAGCGGTATTCGCTGTATTGCCACCCATCTCAAACCAGAACCACCCAATGAGGTGGCGCTGACTGCTATGGCAATGCAACGGTTAGACGCGCTGGTAATGTTGAATATCACTGGGACAGGATTTACCAAGCGTGGTGGTGGCGCTACAGGTTATGTCAAAGAAGCTTATTTAGCTCATTTAGTATCTGATACGAAACAACTAGTAGCAGTCCCAAACTCAGAACGCGGTACGCAAAACTCAGCAACCTACTCTAGCATTTCCCCACCGATGAGCTTGGATATGCTGGCAGAACAGGACTTCATCGATTTGGTAGAAGGACTGGAAGCAGAATTCCGGCGGGAATTTGTCGCCCAGGAAGTAGATGCTGATCATGACCGCGTGTTGATTGTGGGAGTCATGACCGATGAATTAACTTTGCAACAATTCCACGACACCCTAGCTGAATTAGGACGACTGGTAGATACTGCTGGCGGTGATGTACTACAGACAGTACAACAAAAGCGATCGCGCATTCATCCCCAAACAGTTATCGGTGAAGGTAAGGTGCAAGAAGTCGCCTTAACAGCCCAAACCCTCGGATGTAATCTTGTCGTCTTTGACCGTGACCTTTCACCAGCCCAAGTCCGCAACTTAGAAGCGCAAATTGGTATTCGGGTAGTTGACCGCACAGAAGTAATTTTAGATATCTTTGCTCAACGCGCTCAATCCCGCGCTGGTAAATTGCAAGTAGAACTAGCACAGCTAGAATATATGCTGCCGCGACTGACTGGCAGAGGTCAGGCAATGTCGCGGTTAGGTGGTGGTATTGGGACTCGCGGCCCTGGTGAAACCAAACTAGAAACAGAACGTCGGGCAATTCAACGGCGAATTTCTCGACTGCAACAAGAAGTCAACCAGTTGCAAGCCCATCGTTCGCGCTTACGACAACGAAGACAACATCAAGAAGTTCCTTCAGTGGCTTTGGTTGGTTACACTAACGCAGGCAAATCGACCTTACTCAATGCCTTAACTAACGCCGAAGTTTATACTGCTGACCAGTTGTTTGCTACCCTTGACCCGACTACACGTCGCTTAGTCATTCCCCATGCAGACACCAATGAACCCCAAGAAATTCTGATTACAGATACTGTAGGGTTCATTCACGAACTACCTGCGTCGTTGATGGATGCCTTTCGTGCAACTTTAGAAGAAGTCACAGAAGCGGATGCGTTATTACATTTAGTGGATTTGTCTCATCCTGCTTGGTTAAGTCACATTCGTTCAGTGCGAGAAATCCTCGCCGCTATGCCTGTGACTCCTGGCCCAGCCTTGGTCGCCTTTAACAAAATTGATCAAGTAGACAGCGAGACATTAGCCTTAGCTAGAGAAGAATTTCCCCTAGCTGTGTTCATTTCCGCAAGCGAACGTTTAGGTTTAGAAACCTTGCGTTTACGTCTTAGCCAATTGATTGCATACGCTGTTGACTCTCGGTAAATACCGAAAATAAAATTTGAGGATATGACATCAATGCCGTAGTTAGGGAAACTACGGCTTTAATTTTTCTATATGGCTATTACTGTGGTATTTCCTGAATGACAGGATGCTCAATGACATGCTAGAACCAGTAATTAATAGATATTTTTATTTTGGTACTTGATATAGAAAGTAACTCAAGTTTTAGGAAGACTCTCATTACTTTTGCTGTTACCAAATTTTTTTGCGATCGCTATCCCTAACACAATTATTTATGTCAACAAATTCCCAGCAACTAGAACCAACAAAAGTCAAAGTTCAGCTTCTCTTAACAGGGGGACATCAGTATACAGTTTATCTCAATCCAGATGACCCTGTATTGCATAGCCTGTTAACCACTGTTGTTGCTCGTGCTTATAAACAAGAAGCAGCCAGTCAAGGTTTATTTCAAGTGCCTGTTAATGAAGGGCATTCAGCTTTATGCTTTGCTAGTGATCATCTTGTTGGGTTAATCACCGAACCACCTCTTTGGATACAGCAACCTGAAAATGTCCAACCTGTAGCCAATGATGTTTTAAATTCTAATTATGTACAAATAGATAATTTTTTCTCGCCTAGTGAGCATGAAAGACTGATTAAGTATGTACTAGCTAATAAGTCAAAGTTTGTTTCCACTAGTACTTCGACCAATGATAAAAATTATCGCCGCTCAATGGTTCTGTACTCATTTCCAGAGTTTGCTGAACTAATTGTCAATAAAGTTCAGCAGATTATGCCTGATGTGATGAGCAAATTGGGAATGACACCCTTCACAGTAGGCCAAATTGAAAGCCAACTCACTGCACATAATGATGGCAATTATTACAAAATTCATAACGATAATGGTAGTTCGGATACTGCTACCAGAGAATTAACTTATGTTTATTACTTCAATAAAGAACCTAAGCGGTATTCTGGAGGAGAATTATTAATATATGACAGTAAAGTTGAAAATAACTTTTATGTCAAAGCAGAATCCTTTAAAACTATCGAACCGCGCAATAACAGTATTGTATTTTTCTTCAGTCGATATATGCACGAAGTTCTGCCAGTGAAGTGTTCATCTAAAGCATTTCCTGATAGTCGCTTTACAATTAACGGCTGGGTACGTCGAGCATCCTAAGCGAAATTACTTATCTACTTTAAAATTCCTTTAAGTGAGGTGATCGCCTCACTTTTTATTTATCAATCAGACTTAAGTATTAAATACACTTTACTTGGAAATACTTAAATATTTTTCCAGGTGTAAATACCCAATATCTATACAGATACAGAGAAACTCCGACTTTTTGCTCTGAGATTAAATTTCTGATGAAAATGTCGATAAACTATAGACTACTGATAAGTTATTGTGGCAAATTATATTTATTCGTCACTGAGAAAAAATAAAATTTCAGAGATTTATATCAACCTCATCCCAGATTGAACTCCCTAGAAAATAGAAGTTTTCGTTATTTAAACTAAGTGAAGGCTGAAATAATAGATCGCTAGTCATTTTAAATTCTAACTAGCGCAATTTATAAACTTAGTTTGTCATAACTTAAAAACTCTATTTTGCAGGGATATTTTATGCTGCGGTGCAGTTTGATAAGACTTTTTAGATACAAAAAGGAGTTTTAAAGAAGTGACTCAAATGAGTTCAAAAAAAGTAATAGGTTATATAACCTGTGGTTTATCATCGTTGGCCATAGTTATGTCTGGGCCAATATCGCAAGCAAATGCAGCATCTGTAAGTTTTTCAGGAACAGGAACCAACCCAGTATCGAATGGAACGACTAACGCTCTGGGAGCATCAGTCATCTTTGATGACAGCCTAAATCCAGGAAAACTAACAGTTACCCTAAAAAACACAGGGCCAGGTGCTACAGCACCTTCTGATGTCTTGACTGCTGTGTTTTGGGAATATGGCGGATCTGCGCTAACAAACTTGTCTTTATCTTCAGCTACTGCTCCAACAGTAATTTCTGGCTCTACAACCACAAGTAATATTAACTTACTGGGTAATCTTAATGAATGGAAATTGCCAAATACTGGTAACGGAACATCAGACTTACCGGGAATAACCCAAAACTACGGTATAGGTACTGCTGGATTAAATATTTTTCAAGGTGGTGGCGGGCAGCAATTTAATTACGGCATCATTAGTGGTTATGACGATCCAAACCCAGCAGTGAAAAATGGGACTTTTGTTAAAGACTATGCCACCTTTGTCTTATCTGGTCTACCTAGTGCTTTTGATGTCACCAAGATTGGCAACATTCGCTTCCAATTCGGGACAGCTTTAAACGAACCTAGCTTTGCTGGCACTTTAGTTAGTGCGACCCCAGCACCAGCACCAGCGCCTGCTCCAGTACCAGCACCAGTGCCTGCTCCAGCACCAGTGCCTGCTCCAGCACCAGCGCCTGCTCCAGTACCAGCACCAGCGCCTGCACCTGCACCAGCGCCTGCACCAGCACCAGCGCCTGCACCAGCACCAGCGCCTGCACCAGCGCCTGCACCAGTACCTGCACCAGCACCTGCACCAGTACCTGCACCAGCACCAGCGCCTGCACCAGCACCAGCGCCTGTACCTGCACCAGCACCTGCACCAGCACCAGCACCAGCACCAGCACCAGTACCTGCACCAGCACCAGCGCCAACACCAGCGCCTTCATCTACAGTGCGCTTTGGATTTCAAAATATCACTGGAAATAGTGCTGTTAACGCCGCAACAGGTGAAAGTCAACTATTTTTAGATGTTACTAAAGGCAGTAAGTCAGATCAGGTTTTATTTACGTTCAGTAATTTTGGACAACAAGCCTCTTCCATAACTCAAATTTATTTTGACGAAGCCAAACAACTGCTAAAAAATATTGCATCAATAACTGATAGTGGTAGTGGTGTAGACTTCGTAATACCTAATAAAATAGGCAATCTCCCAGGAAGTAATAATGCTCCAGGAGGTCGGTTTAACTCAGATTTTTCCGTTGAGGCTAATCAACCAGTTTCACAGATGGGTGTAAATCCTAATGAATTTGTGAGTGTACTGTTTGATTTAGACAGTAACGTTACATTTGACGACATCATTAACAGCTTCAAAGATAGTACCTTACGTGTAGGATTCCACGTTCAAGCCTTTATTGATGGTGGAAGTGAAGCTTTTGTAAATAAATCGATAGCCACAACACCAACGCCAGCACCTGCACCCGCGCCAGCACCTGCACCAGCACCCGCGCCAGTACCAGCACCCGCGCCAGCACCCGTACCAGCACCCGCGCCAGCACCCGTACCAGCACCTGCACCAGCACCCGCGCCAGTACCCGCACCAGCACCCGCGCCAGTACCTGCACCAGCACCAGCACCCGTACCAGTACCTGCACCAGCACCAGCGCCAGTACCAGCACCCGCGCCAGCACCCGTACCAGCACCCGCGCCAGCACCCGTACCAGCACCAGCGCCAGCACCAGCGCCAGCACCATCTCCATCTCCCACAACTTACTATCAACCGCCGGCTTCTCAGCCTCAGCCTAAGAAGGTACCTGAACCTAGTACATTAGCTGCGTTAGGCTTATTTGGTCTCTGTACATTCAAACTGAAGAAAGTTAACAAGAAAAATGATGTGTAAGCTTCGGCAATACTTTTAAGCTTTCATCTTTAGCTATATATGGGTTGAGAAGTAACAAAAAACTTCTCGCCCAATTTTTTTGACCAATAATTTCTGGATGGTACAAGCCACCAAATTTTTTAGATGCAAACATCCTAGTTCAACAAGGCAAAAGTCAAAATTAAAAAGAAAGAATAGTGATACCACAAGCCTTTTAGCAATTCCTTATGGTCACTGAGCGTACTTTTACTGAGCGACTTGCCTTGAGCGTTCGCGCAGCGTCTCCGTCAGGAGAAGTCGAAAGGAGCCGAAGTAGCTGAGTTGTGATCTGTTGATTTAGGCCAACCTGTACTAGAGTTGTACAGATTGATTTTTGGCGACACAGATAACAAGGTTTTAGAATTGAGAAGTATAGAACAAAATAGAGGACATTATGGCTGCTAATGTAGAAATTTACACTTGGAGGACTTGCCCGTTTTGCATCCGTGCCAAACATTTGCTGACTAGTAAGGGTGTTGACTTTATCGAATACAGTATCGATGGCGATGAAGAAGCACGGGATAAAATGGCTCAAAGAGCAAATGGCAAACGTTCTTTACCACAAATTTTTATTAACGATCGCCACGTTGGTGGTTGTGATGATATCCACGCCCTCGACCGTCAAGGTAAGTTGGATGAGTTATTAGCCGTTGAAACCAATGTATAAAATGAGCGGGGATATAAATTTTACTCTTTTCTGCTGCTCAGGTTTGTGACTCAGTTAAATCATCAGGAGTTACTCTAAATTGAGTAACTTAAAATTTCCTGGCGATTGAGGCAAACAGCGTGAAACTGGCTTTTATTATTGATCCCATCCATCTGCTTGATCCTTGTCATGATACCAGTGTTGCACTGATGGAAGCAGCACAGATTTTAGGACATGAAGTCTGGATAACTCAGGTAAACTGGCTGAGTGTGGTAGACGGTAAAGCTTGGGCAATTCTGCAACAAGTGGAACTAGTACCAATAGATTTGGTAGAAGGACGTTGGGTAGCAGCTAATCCTTGGTATCGCTTGCAAGAACGCTCCTTGATTTCTTTAGAAACAATGGATGCCGTATTTATGCGGACAGATCCACCAGTTAATGACTCTTACCTCTTTGCTACTTACATTCTTGATTATGTTGACCAAAATAAAACTTTGGTGATTAATAACCCCGATGGGATCAGGAGGGCAAACGAAAAAATGTATGCCCTCCAATTTAAAGAAGTGATTCCAGAAACCATTGTCAGTGCAGATAAGCAGTTGATTCGGCAATTTGTCGAAGCTAAGGGAGCAACGGTTCTCAAACCACTGGGGAACAAAGCTGGGGAAGGGATTTTATTTTTACAAGCAGGCGATCGCAACTTTAACTCCATTGTGGAACTTAGCACCCATCAAGGCAAACTACCAGTGATGGTGCAGACTTATCTCCCAGAAGCTAAGGATGGAGATAAGCGCATTATCTTACTGCATGGTGAACCGATTGGTGCTTTAAATCGGCTTTCTAGTGGTAGTGATTTTCGCAACAATATGGCTGCTGGTGGTACAGTTGCGGAAACAGAAATTACCCCCAGAGAACATGAAATTTGTACTCGATTAGCTGATAAATTACGTCAAGATGGGTTAATTTTTGTCGGGATTGATGTAATTGGTGGCTACCTCACAGAAGTCAACGTCACCAGCCCCACAGGAGTGCGGGAAATTGACAGACTAAGTGGTACTCGTTTAGGGCATCAGGTAATTCAATGGGTGGAACAGCGTCTACAAGCTAAAAAATAAAATAATTGCAATTGTTTTGAATATTCCCGGTCAGCCTTGGTTATCTACTGTTAAGTCACTCTAGAATCAATCAAATAATTTGAGCGATCGCACCTGTCAAGTAAGGCTGAGAGCTTTTGAGACAGGTGCCAATTACCTGAAAATCAATCGTTAATCTACTCAAAATTTTTTCTAAATACAAAACTAGGACATCAAAGCCAGCAGGCTTTTGCCCAAATAAATTTATTCTGTAAATAGTGTGGACGAGTGTTTTCACCAATTCGCCAAATCAAAAATAGCAACAGAATAATTTCTGTTCCTGATGCAATTTAGTCATTAACAAGTTTTATACAGTACTCAGTGCTATCTGAGACTGCAAACTTGATCTCATATCTCGAATCCAAGATCCTTCAATTACGTGGTGGTGTACGCCGTCTTTGCAGAAATTCAGGAATGTCTAAACCTGATTTTTCTTTCGGTTCCACAACTGGTGTTGATGGATTAGCTGTTGGCGATTGTGTGGTTGATTTTTTGGGTGGCGGTGCAACGCGGGGGTTGCTGGCGTTTTGTGGTGGTGCTGCTTGGCCTTCACCAGTGAACCCTGTCGCAATCACAGTAATTCTGACTTCTCCTTGTAAACGGTCATCAATTACTGCTCCAAAAATAATATTGGCGTTGGGATCAACTACCTCATAAATTGTTTCTGCGGCTGCGTTCACTTCATGTAAGGTTAAGTCACTGCCACCAGTGATGTTAAAGACTACTCCTCTAGCACCTTCAATAGAAGATTCTAGCAACGGAGAAGAAATTGCGGCGATCGCAGCTTCCCTAGCGCGTGATTTTCCCGAACTAATTCCAATTCCCATCAATGCTGATCCCGCATCAGCCATCACCGCTCGCACATCTGCAAAGTCAACGTTGACTAACCCAGGGATGGTAATAATATCAGAGATCCCTTGTACCCCTTGACGCAACACATCATCTGCATAGCGAAAGGCTTCTTGTACAGGTGTCTGTTCGGGAATTACTTCTAATAATTTATTGTTGGGGATGATAATCAGTGTATCTACCCGACTTTTCAGTCCTTCAATACCTTGTTCGGCTTGGCTAGTGCGGCGGCGACCTTCAAACACAAATGGCCGTGTGACCACACCAACTGTCAAAGCACCCATTTCTTTGGCTACTTCTGCCACAATTGGCGCAGCACCTGTTCCGGTTCCACCACCCATCCCAGCCGTGATGAATACTAAATCAGCACCCTCTAAAGCTGTGGCAATTTCATCGCGTGATTCTTCCGCCGCTTTTTGACCGATGGCTGGATTTCCCCCAGCACCCAAGCCTCTGGTTAACTTCTGCCCAATTTGCAAGCGACTGGGCGCTCCAGCTAAAGTCAAAGCTTGAGCATCAGTATTAATTGACCAAAACTCCACACCACTTACATCAGACTCAATCATCCGATTAACGGCATTACCACCACCACCACCAACGCCAATGACTTTGATGTTGGCAACTCTACCGGGAACAATCTCGCCAATGCGGCTATTTTCTAAAGATATTTTTTTACTGTCTGGGCCTTGAGCAAAGTTCAGCCCAGAATGATTAAAGGGATTATTTGAGTTTACTGCCAGTGAAAATCCTGGCTGTCCCACAGATTGGGAGTTTTTATAGGTAAGCCCTTGGTTATTATCAAGCGTCATTGGATTTGTGAAAGGTAGATAAACGACTTTTCCGGGTGCTACTCACCGCAGAATCAACTATAGTTTGACACTGCCAAAATCTATAGGTACTGCTCTTGTATTTTGATTATGATTGGCAACTTTAACAAGCTTGTCAATCTGTAAGTCGGCGATTAAAGCCAGCGATCGCCCAACTAATTCTAGAGAAGTATACCTACATTTACCTAAAGTTGATCTGTCTAAATTCAACAAGCTATTAATAGCTTTCCTACTATGTTGCCAAATTGGCACAGTATACATTTTGCATACTGAATGCCCTCCCATGATTTTTGGTGACGATTTAAGTTGGTCATTAATTTTACAACTACCTGTAATGTTTTTTTGGGCGGTAAATTTCGCTTTTCTTGAGTTTAATGAGTAATTTTTATGATTTCTTAATATCAAATAATACTCAAAACTATGATTACTTTTACTTCTATCATATGTAGTCTTGACTAGTTTTACATTGTCAAATACAAGCTCAATGAGCTTAAAAAGCACACTCAGCTTATATAATTGTGCAAATAACATAATTGCAAAAGACACAAGGTAGCGCGTCTTATCTGCTTTAATAATATAGTTGATAGATTTCACCATTGGCGATAATTACAACCTCAAATCTGAAATTTATCTTATATCTACCTATCACTAGATTTGACAGTGCCAGGGAACTATAGACTGATAGCGACAAAGGAGACTTGCAAATTAAGCCTCCTGTCACACCGCATGAAAATTTCATCCTAATATTTTGAGTGTGTTGTCAAAATATGCAAAATTATCAATAAACTTATATATTTATCTATTAGCATCAAATTTCTTAATTTACTGAGAGGAATTGATACACAAAAGTTAATATAGATGATTTGCTAAGGGATTTGAGAGTCAGCCTTTGGAGTTTTTTGGATCATGTGTACTATGGGCGAATCAGGATTTTTGAGATCAATATACTCTATTTGACTAGGATTAATTTTGGCTGGTAAATTTCGCAGTTGCGACAGTATCTTGATTTGTGCTGGCAATAGAGAACTAGGAGTACCCAAATGTACATTACCAATTTCAGTTTTCAGGATTAAATTTGCCAAATCTTGAAAATTAACTTCCATAATTTTCACGGAACTTTGACTTAGCAAAGGATACAGTTGACTCCAAGACTGTTGGTATTGTTCTGGTGTGCCAATCACTTTCAGGCTGGGCAACTTCAACTTAGGATTTACCAATGTATATTTTTCTAACGGTATCCAAACACCATTAGCATCTAGTAAGCCAGTAGATGACTGTTTGTTTTTCGGTTGATTATTTGGTGTAGGTCTTTGGGCTACAGCTACAGGTACTCGTTCTTGGATTTCGATGATTAATCCCGGTGGCAACAGACGACGAGTCACAGTAGCTTGAGCAATAGTTGATTGTTTTTTCAAAGAATCTGCGATCGCTCCAGGTTCAACTTTCCATAAAGATTGCGGATAAGACAGCTTTAACATTGACTTAATTGCTGTTTCTGGGAGGACTTGATTTCCAGTTTTGATCACAATTTGTTTGGGATCACGCAGTACCCAGACAGGTTGTAGGGCTACCCAAAGCAACCCACCAGCTAAACCACTAATAGCCAAAGTTCGCCAAATAGCTTGGATAACTTTCATTTGTCGCTGGCGACGTAGTTTTTTGCGGCGCTGGGACAAATCTGTTTGAGAAACGGATACAATACCTGCCATTCTCACCTCTTATTGATGACATTCTCAATTTTTGGCTAAATTTATCAACCCCTTGAGCATCGGGATTAGCTATGAGAAATTTTGCCTATTCTATTTTGCAGTGCGGAGTTGCCGTTGAGTTAAGTTGATTTTAGTGAATTACCGTCACTGCGATCGCCATAAACTTGACTAGAGAATAATTATTGACAAAAATATTATTCTGTGTATGCAAAATATATAACTGCTTTGCAGTAGTTATGCTGTTATGTGATGCAGATCGCACTCAGTGTCAAAAAATCTAGCTAACTTTGTAGATACAGATGTTTTGTGGCCAAAGCAATCTTGTGTAGGACTTACCGCATCAAAACGAAAAATCAAGAGTTTTGGCAAGGGTTCAGGGGTATGGGGGTGTACTTATTTAAAATCCTTACACCCCAAACCCTTTCACCCTGACACCCAATCTCCACAGCTAATTTTTGTGCGTCAGTCCTGCTTGTGATCTACATCTAACTCAAGCGACACAACACAATCTTGAGTCCGACATTATAGCAATCTTATTTGATTTGTAAACATCGCCCATCATTAAACAAGAAGCGCGATCTGAGTTATGCCCCATATTCAACATCAAAAATGTGACAAGCATTAAACTGTGGGGCTGCATCCAAATCCGACTACGCATAATTACGTAATCATTTAGCAATAAAACGACTTGTAAATTCTTGCTTTTTAGTAAAATTATTGACTTCCTTTATAACCAGATATTCAGTTGATTAGAAGCTTAAAGATTGTCAAAAGCTACACATAATACAAATAAAAGATGGATATACTGTAAGTATCAGGGACAATAGTGGCTCTAGTCTTGTTCTGATAGTTACTGGTAGCAAAAAATTACAAACTGCTATCCACCCATAATTCACAGCCCAGAAGTGAGTTAACAAAATAACTATCATTGACTAGGAATACTTTGTATATAAACAGACAAACAACACCGTATCTCCAACTGCATCTACATCTAAATGATCAATACAGATTATTTGTCACGCTTTTATAAAGCATGTAACCCTAGCTATGCGCTCAATATGAGCGTTCGCAGTGATCAGCAGTACTATATAGATTTCGCTGATGTCCGTGGCTGCAAGATTGTGGAAGAATTGCAACGGACTATCAGCCGTATTTCTCCCGATGAACCTACCTGTCAGTTATTTACAGGTCATATTGGTTGCGGCAAGTCTACAGAATTACAACGCCTCAAAGCCGAACTAGAAGCAGTGGGATTCCACGTAGTTTACTTTGAGTCCAGTCAAGACCTAGATATGGCTGATATTGATGTCAGCGATATTTTACTGAGTGTAGCTCGTCAAGTCAGCGCCAGTTTAGAAGCAATTAAAATCAAAGTCCAACCACACTACTTCATCAACCTCTTCAAAGAAATCGGAGATTTTTTACAAAGCCCCATAGAACTTTCTGGAGAAGCCGAATTATCTCTGGGGATTGCCAAAATTACCGCTAAAACCAAAGATAGCGCCCAAGCGCGAAATCAACTCCGACAATATTTAGAACCACGTACTAACAGCATTTTGCAAGCAATTAACGAAGAAGTTTTAGAAAAAGCCGTTGAACAACTAAAACTCCGTGGTCAAAAAGGTCTAGTTGTCATTGTTGATAATTTAGATCGAGTTGATATGCGTCCCTTAGCATCTGGGCGGACACAACCAGAATATCTCTTTATCGACCGGGGTGAACAATTACGCCGACTCAAATGTCACGTCGTCTACACCATTCCCCTAGCGTTAATTTTCTCGAATGAGTATGAAACACTCAAAAACCGCTTGGGTGGAGGTATTTCACCAAAAGTCTTACCAATGGTGAGAGTTAAACAAAGAGATGGTAGTGATTACGAACCGGGGATGTTGCTACTGCGTCAGTTAGTCTTAGCTAGAGCATTTCCAGAAGTTTCTTATAATGAAAGACTTTCATTAATCACAGAATTATTTGAACATCCTGAAACCCTTGACCGTTTATGTCGCGTGAGTGGCGGACATATCCGTAACTTATTAGGCTTGCTATATAGCTGCTTGCAACGACAAGACCCGCCTTTTTCGGCACAATGTTTAGAAGCAGTCATTAAAGATTACCGTGATGATTTGCTATTAGCCATTGATGAATATCAGTGGGAACTATTGTTTGAAGTAGTGCAACAGCAAAGCGTTAAAGGTGAGTCTGAATATCAAAGTTTGCTGCGAAGCATGTATTTATTTGAATACCGCGATCCTGTGGGTCGTTGGTTTGGGATTAGCCCAGCATTAGCAGAAACCGAAAAAGTCTTGGCTTGGCAGCAAAAAAGGTAATAAAACTGAGCAAGCAAATAATTATTAGTATCAGTCATTAGTCTAGGTGAATTTGACTAATGACTAATTTATAATGAGCAATTTCTTCTGTTGAGGCTGTATTCCAGTTTTGAGATATGAAAAAATCCCCATTCACAATAGAGAGCGTGAATCAGAATCAACATTCTCTACAAAGATTAGTTCGCTCAATCAAACTTTCTAAAGGGCAATTTGCTCTGATTTTAGTGCGATGTAATTACAGCCATTTAAGAGAGCAAATGCTAGAAAGCATTCGCTCTCTGACAAAAGATATCAATTTAAAAGAAATTTATTTACAACCAGCAACTAAAGCCTTACATACAACAATCATCAGTAAATTATCTCTAGATAATCCTGCTGTCATGACTGATGCTTTACCATCGGCAGTCATGGTTTTTGGTCTAGAATCAATTCTGGTGCTGGAAGATTTATTAACAAGTCTGAATCAAGCTAGAGATATTTATACAGCTACTTTTCCTTTTCCTGTAGTGTTGTGGCTACAAGATGAAGTAGCAACAATGCTCACTAAGCTTGCACCTGATTTTAAAAGTTGGGCTGCTACCACGATTAAGTTTGAATTAGCCAAGGAAGATTTAATTGCTTTAATCCGTCAAGAGACAGAATCGCTATTTGCTAAATTTTTAGAAGTAGGTGCAGAGAAATTTCTGTCTAATGCTGATTTGAATTTAGCCCCAAAGTCGCAACATCGTCATGAAATTGATGCAGCTAGAAATGATTTATTACGTCTGTATAATGTGCAGTTAGAGCCTGGTTTAGAAGCTAGTTTAGAATTTGTCTTAGGTCGAGATAAATACGCTAATGACCAAATTAATAGTGCATTAGGTCATTATCAAAGAAGCTTAAGTTTATGGCAGAGAGATGGAAAAAGAGAGAATGAAGCTGTTCCGAAAGTAGAGGGTATTGATGACAAGAATGAATGTAACTCCGCTTATCGCATTCGGCAGGCGATAGTTTTATTTCATCTTGGTTTGTGTTATCGCCGGATGGCTGACTTACATCAAATTACAAATAGTAACTATTGTCAACATGCTCTTTCCTGGTTTCAAAAATGTTTAGATTTATTAGAAAAATTACAAAGGCAAGACTTAGTAGCAAAATTTATTATCCCTGCTTGTGAAATGCTACAACGTCTCAAATATTGGGACGAATTAGAAGTATTAGCCCAAAAAGCTTTACGACTGCATGAAACCTATGGTAATACCGCTAAAGTTGCCCAAAGTTATGGTTTTTTAACAGAAGTAGCAGCATCGCGCCATAATTGGGTAATGGCTCATGAATTAGCCAGTACAGCCCTTTCAATTGCAGAATTAGCTACAGAAGTTTCTCGTCAACAAGAAAGTTGGTATCTTTTATTATTAGCGCGGACGCAGAGACATTTAGGGCAGTGGGAAGAAGCTATTAGTCATTTAGAATGGGCGAGGGTTGTTTGTGAATTACAGTATGAACCATCGCTGTATTTAGAAATTTTAGAGGAATTGCGATCGCTATACTTTTTTGAGCGTCATGATTATGCCGAAGCCTTCAATCTCAAGCAAGAAAAAATTCACATAGAACATCAATATGGCTTTCGTGTATTTATTGGCGCAAGTCAGTTACAGCCCAAACGTTATCGAATTAACCCGGTTTTAGATACCCAAACAATTCCCTTTATTCCTGAAGATATTGCTCAAGAAATTGCGGCTTCAGGACGGCTGCAAGATGTTAATCGGTTAATTGAAAGAATTACCCGTGCTGACCATAAATTGACTATTATACATGGACAGTCAGGAGTTGGTAAAAGTTCAACAATTAAAGCAGGTTTAGTTCCGGCTTTAAAGGCAAGAGTGATTGGTGAAAGGATTCCTTTACCTATTGTTTTATCTGGATACACAGATTGGGTAACAGCTTTAGGACGAAGCATAAATCAAGCCTTAGCACAATCAGAATTACCAATTGCGGTGGAATTCAACTCAACTATCTTACTAGAAAAGTTACGTCTAGCAACTGAAGGTAATCATATTATTGTGATTATTTTTGACCAGTTTGAAGAATTTTTCTTTACTAGTAATGCTGACCAAAGATTAGAGTTTTATAATTTTTTTAGTGCTTGTTTAAATATTCCCTATGTCAAAATAATTATTTCCTTGCGTGAAGATTATTTGCATTATTTATTAGAGTTTGAACGTCTAGGCAAGGAGAGTACAGATAATTTATATGATTTAGGCGTAATTAATAAAAATATTTTAGATAAAGACATTCGTTATTATCTAGGAAGATTTTCTATAGAAAATACGACAGGCATTATTTATAGTTTTATCAAACGCTCTCACTATGAAATGAGTGATGAATTAATTCATCAACTAGTCCAAGATTTAGCTGGGGAAGCCAAAGAAGTCAATCCAATTGAACTGCAAATTGTGGGAGTGCAGTTACAAGCAGAAAATATTACCACACTAGAACAATACAAAATTTGTGGTGGTTCGGCAAAGTTAGTAGAGCGTTGGCTGGAGGAAGTAATTAAAGATTGTGGGCAAGAAAATGAAGAATTGAGTTGGCAATTATTATTTGAACTCACTGATGAAAAAGGTTTTCGTCCTCTCAAGACTAAATCTGATTTAGCCATTGCGTTAAGCTCACATATTTATCCCACATCAGGAACCCCATCAAATTGGGAGCTAATTCTGGAAATTTTGGTAGGCTCAGGGTTGATTTTGCGCTTACGTGAAGAGTTGGGCGATCGCTATCAATTAGTCCATGATTATTTAGTCGAACCAATTCGTCAACGCAATAGCTACGGCATAGTTGCGGAACTGGAAAAAGTCAAATCTGAAAAAAAACGCGCCGAAGTCGCCCAAAAGCTTTCCCAAGAACATCTGAATTTGATTTTGCAACGGCGGTTGCGGGAAGCACGCATAGCAGGTGTGATTTTGGCAGTCATGGGCGGAACCATAGCTGCTTTGTGGTGGCAAGCTGACTTGCAAAAACGCGCCGCCATTCGTCAAACAATTCGGGCAGAACGTAGCGAAACTAATTTGAAAATTAGCGCGATCGCAGCCACAAGTGAAGCTTTATTCGCCTCCAATAAAGAATTTGATGCCCTCCTAGAAGGGTTACGCGCCTGGAGAAAGCTAAAACAAGCCAACGAAGTATTACCAGAAACTCGAATGCGTGTAGTAACTGCTTTACAACAGGCAGTTTATGGCGTTTCTGAATTAAATCGTTTGGAAGGACACACTGATATTGTTTGGGGTGTCGCCTTTAGTTCTGATGGTAAATTCTTGGCATCGGGTAGTCGGGATCAAACTGTCAAACTTTGGCGATCTGATGGCACTTTACTACAAACCCTCAAAGGGCATACTGAGTCAGTTACCAGTGTGAGTTTTAGTCCAGATGGGCAAAGTCTGGCATCTTCCAGCCTTGATAAAACCGTGCAAATCTGGCAGAAAAACCCCGTAACTGGTGAATTTGACTTACAACCAGCCAAAACCCTAATAGACCGCGATTGGATTTATTGCGTAACTTATAGCCCTGATGGCGAGTTATTAGCCACAGGTAATCGAGATGCTACAGTCAAACTCTGGAGCAAGGACGGTACCTTAGTTAAAGTCCTCAAAGGGCATCAAGGCTGGGTGAATTGGGTCAGCTTTAGTCCTGATGGTCAATTAATTGCCTCTGCGAGTGACGATCGCACTGTCAAAATTTGGCGGCGTGATGGCACACTCGTAAAAACACTGTCTGGTCATCAAAATGGTGTAACCGTTGTGGCGTTCAGCCCAGATGGGCAAATGATTGCATCAGCAGGTAGAGACAAAATCATTAAATTGTGGCAGCGCCAGCAAAATAGCGACAATAACTTTGACTTTCAAGCTTATAAAAATTTAGAACAGCACACCAGTACAATTTGGAGCTTGAGCTTCAGCATTGATGGACAAAAGTTAGCGTCAGGAAGTGATGACAATACGGTTAATCTGTGGAGTAGTACAGGTGCATTAATTAAAACTTTTAAAGGTCATAGTGATGCAGTGGCCAGTGTGGCTTTTAGCCCAGATAACAAAATCTTGGCATCAGGAAGTTATGACAAGAGTGTCAAACTCTGGAGTTTAAATGCCCCCTCGTTACCAATTTTGCGGGGGCATCAAGATCGAGTTTTGAGTGTGGCTTGGAGTCCTGATGGGCAGATGTTGGCTTCTGGTAGCCGCGATCGCACGGTCAAACTCTGGCAAAGAGAAATTATCAATGGCGAAGCCACCACCAGACTTTACAAAACCTTAGTTGGGCATACAGAGAAAGTTCCTAGTGTGAGTTTTGATCCCTTCGGTGAATTAATCGCATCCGGTAGTTATGACAAAACAGTTAAACTCTGGCGGCGCGATGGTACTTTACTCAAAACCTTACAAGGACATACAGATAGCGTCATGGGTGTGAGTTTTAGCCCTGATGGCCAGTTATTAGCATCCGCGAGTAAAGATAAAACCATTAAACTTTGGAGTCGTGATGGTCAATTAATCACAACTTTAGTGGGCCACCAAGGTTGGGTTAATGCCGTTAACTTTAGTCCTGATAGTCAGTTGCTGGCCTCCGCTAGTGATGATCAAACCGTCAAACTCTGGCGGCGTGATGGCACCTTGATCAAAACATTTTCGCCCCATGACAGTTGGGTATTGGGTGTCAGCTTCAGCCCTACTGACCAATTAATCGCTTCTGCTAGTTGGGATAACACCGTCAGATTATGGCGACGCGATGGCACTTTGTTAAAAACACTGTTAAAGGGGTATAGCGATAGTGTGAATTCCGTGACATTCAGCCCGAATGGTGAATTATTGGCTGCTGCTAGTTGGGATAGTACAGTCAAATTGTGGAGTCGAGATGGCAAGTTAATTAAAACCTTGACTGGCCATCGCGCCCCAGTTCTGAGCGTGAGTTTTAGCCCTGATGGACAGACATTAGCATCGGCAAGTGATGACAACACAATTATTTTGTGGAACTTACATTTGGAAGACTTACTGCTGCATGGTTGTAACTGGGCCGAGAATTACCTCAACCACAACTACAATGTCGAGGGGGGCGATCGCTTGTTGTGTGATGGAATTAATCGCAGTCAATCAAAATTTCCCTTGAGGTAAGTCAGTGCGATCGCGCCTCAAGCTTTTTAATCGCCGTTTTCTGCTATCACCTCTGGTTGCAAATTTACTAAAAACGTATGCAATCTCATTCTTTCAATGTAAGGCCAGCCACCCTCAGACTCAATATCTTTCAGGAGTGAGTAAAGTTGCTGGCGATTATCGGGTAGGCTATCCTGAAAAGCACCATCCCGAATTGAGCGATGTAAATACTCCAACTGCCGCAGCAAGGTCAACAGCGCCAATGGATTTCCTTGGCAATCTCTCGCTACATCATGTACAGCTGTGGCAATCTTCTCTAGTTGCTCGACAAAATCTATTGATTCAAAACTTTTGTTGCTCATGCAACTCTCTCTGTCAAAATTAGGTCTACTCAAATTTACCGAAGATTGTCAGCTTTCAGGCGCGATCGCCTCTTACCTATACATAATCCTCACAGTCAGAAAGATAGGGCTTGTGCAAGCTTCTAGGAGTGGCTGTTGAATTATTTTTAGCTGAACTCCTTACACCCAGTCAGGACTTATACCATTTTGGATTTTAGATTTTAGATTTTGGATTGGGTAAGGGTTGATCGGTAAGCTTTTGAGTCATCCATTTGTCGCATTCTTTTTTCAAATTGGTATTACGCACAAAAATAGTCTGTAGAGATTGGGTGTAGGAGTGAAAGGGTATGGGGGTGTAATGGTTTTGGATACATACACCCCTACACCCTTCCCAAACCCTTGATTTTTGTCAGTCCTACTTCAACAAACAATCTTGTGGCCTCAGTCCTAAACTAATTTTGCTCACTCAACACAAATTGCAGAACATAGCAATTCTCAGCAAAAGAGAGTGGTGGCTTTGATTACAGCCTCTCAGGAAGCTAGATAGGATCAAAGACTTCCTACTTTAAACTAGAGTGCTTTGATTTTGAGTTAAAAAAAATCGTATGATCTGGCTGATTTCCCTATAAAGCAATGGGCTGTATGTAGTGGCAATACATACATAATACAGAACGACTTCAAAAAACCCTGCAAATGCCTATAGCAGTTGCAAGGTGAGAGGTCGGAGCGACGTTAAAAGCGTCATTGATGCAGCAAAGCCTAACTTTCGGGAACAGCTTGCTGTCAGTGAGGACTGCTTTTCGTCAGAGATCAAAACTTCGTGCAGTTTTACAACTTAGATATTAATTTTTGACATTGAGGTTGACCATGAGGTATCGCGCTTTAATTGTTGCATTCTTGGCTTTATGCCTGGGGCTATTAACTGCTTGCAGTGATGCTCCAGAGGCTAGTGTTAGAGAAGTACTCACCTACGAACAAATTCGTGGAACAGGCTTGGCTAACAAATGTCCTCAATTGGCAGAAACCAGCCGTGGCTCTATTCCCCTTGACAGTAGCCAGTCTTACGCCATTAAAGAACTGTGCTTGGAACCTACTAATTTCTTTGTCAAAGAAGAACCAGCTAATAAACGCCAAATAGCTGAATTTGTAACTGGCAAATTGTTAACCAGATACACTTCTACCATTGACCAAGTACAAGGGCCACTGAAGTTCAACTCAGATGGTAGCTTGACTTTTGTTGAAGAAGATGGTCTAGACTTCCAAGCGATTACAGTTCAACTTCCTGGTGGTGAGCGAGTACCTTTCCTCTTCACCATTAAAAACCTAGTAGCTCAAACACAACCTAGTTTGACCAGCATCAATACTTCTACAGATTTTGAAGGCGAATTTAAAGTGCCTTCTTACCGTGGTGCTGCCTTCCTAGACCCCAAAGGTCGCGGTATTGTGACTGGCTATGATAATGCTGTGGCTCTTCCTGCTCAAGCAGATGACGAAGAACTCACCCGTGCAAATGTGAAGCGTGCTGATATTCTCAAAGGCAAGATTTCTCTGCAAGTAGCTAAAATAGACAGTTCTAGCGGTGAAATTGCAGGTACTTTTGAGAGTGAACAACCATCTGATACTGACTTAGGAGCCGGTGAACCCAAGGAAGTGAAGATTCGCGGTTTATTCTATGCCAGAGTAGAATCTACTCGTTCTTAAACTCAGCACATTGCTGGCATTTAAGATCAAAATTTAAAGCCATTAGGCTTCAAATCAGTCTTTAGAAAATGGACAGGTGGATTTTGAGCTAAATTGACCTAAATGTCCACATATTTCACAACTAAAGGGCTTTTCGCCCTTTTTTTATTGCTGTTCAGAACTTAAATATTATGCGTTGAGATGGGTGTATGGGGGTAAGGGTATAGGGGTGTAATGGTTTTGGATACATAAACACGCCACTACTCCCCACTCACTACTCCCAATTCCCTACCTTAAATTCAGGTCTATTGAATATTTGTAAAAATTGTATTAATTCTTTTGTGAGATACCGTAAGCATACTGAAAAATTACCTTTTATTCAGGTAAAAAAATAATCACAAACAAACTTCATACCCAGGTAAACAAATTAAGTACAATCTCGGTTTGAAATTAAGTAAATTATTTTATATTTTGTTGCTATGTAGTTTTTGATTGGCTACAGATAATAACCAATTCTAAATAACTAAAAAACAATTTTGCCGATTTAAATATTGCTTGATTGTTCAAAATTTCATAGTAGTAGCAGTGCTATATGACGACAAAAGCCTTTACATGTGCATATAGCCTGTTACTTGCTGTGAAATTTTGTAATCTTGGCTTGTTTAAACGCACTTACCCTACTGTTTATTTGCTAAATAAATCCGGTGCTATGCCTACCACAGCCACCAACGAACTGAAGCATGAAGTTTGGCAGTTGTTGAGAGAATATAAGCAATCTCGCTCAGAACATATTCGCAACCAACTGGTAAAACTAAATTTTGGACTGGTAAGAAAAGAAGCTCATTACTGGATTAATCAATGTCGTGAAAGTTATGATGACTTACTCCAGGTTGGTTGTTTAGGTTTAATTCGAGCTATTGAAAGATTTGATATTTCTAAAGGTCACGCTTTTAGTTCCTTTGCCATTCCCTATATTCGTGGTGAAATTCAACACTACCTGCGGGATAAAGGCGTGACCGTCAGGATTCCCAGACGCTATTTAGCAATACAACAACAAGCAATTGGGGTGTCTCGTTCTTTACGAGAAAAATATAATCGCCAACCCACAGATGCTGAATTAGCAGCAGCATTGGAAATTACTCTCAGTGAGTGGCAAGAAATCAAATTAGCGTGGATTAATCGCGCTCCTCTCAGCTTAGATGTGCCAGTTCAAGACTCCGAAGAAGGTGCTACTAGTCTAGGAGAATTAGTTCCTGATCCTCATTACCGCAGCTTTCAACTGGCGCAAGAAGACCAACTGCGTTTACAACAAGCATTGTTTCAACTCGAACAGTGTACTAGAGAAGTTTTAGAATGTGTCTTTTTGCAGGATTTGACACAAAAACAAGTAGCAGAACACTTGGGCATTAGTGTTGTGACGGTTTCTCGGAGAGTAAAAAAAGGGTTGGATTTATTGAAACATCTGATGTGTACAGCAGATGATTGAACATCAGCAAAATAAAACCGTATTTGTACTGGTTTAATTATGTAGAAACCAGCCCTTAAAATTTAATAATTTAGGTTATAAAGGTGAAATACTTTGCCTGAAATAAATACAGGCTTAGTTAATTTCCACAAACAAATTTTCTATAGCTTTTGAGAACAGCCAATGGGCAGAAAATCAAAAATTGCAATTGCAACTATTCTAACTTTGGCGATCGCTGGATGTGCATCAGAAAGCACACCACAAGCTAGTACTCCTGCGCCGGCTCCAACGGCTCCAGGAACACCAGCACCACCCGCCGCAGCCCCGGCCGCAGCGCCACCTGCTAAAACACCACCAGCCACGGCGGCTCAACCGTTTAATAACCCTGTGGTGTCCACAAAAAAGGTCACTAACGTTGCTTTTACCTCTCCTACATTAATTCAACCCACTGATGGTAAAACCCGGATAGATTTGGTAACTAAGGGAAGGCCAGATCCATTTGCCCAGCTTGTTACCCCAACTAGTGCTGAAGTTGGCAAAAATCCTAACGTCAAGCAAATTCCTCGCTTACCTCCTTTATCGGTAGCTATTGTCAAAAATCGCAAAGTGCCAATCAGTACTGCTAGTACTAAAAAAACTCCTATTGCATTGGCGGGAACTACCACCATTCTGCCCAAGGTTTTGCCGCAGGTTGTTCCTAGCAACCCTTTTAGTTCTGTATTACCCTCTACACCCCAACCAGATTTGGCTAAATCAGTGGTGGTGACTGGTGTAGTTTTGATTGGTAGAGAACCCCAAGCTATTATTAAAATTCCCAATGAGCCTTCTAGCCGCTATGTACAAGCGGGACAGCGATTAGCAAATGGTTTGTTGATTAAACGCATTGAAATGAATCAGGGTTCAAATCCGATCGTGATTCTGGAACAATACGGTATTGAAGTTGCCAGAATGGTAGGAGAAGCCCCGACTAACTCAACGCCATCAGTCACATCGGCTGCTAATGGCAATGCAATTTCATCAACTCTACCAACCCAAAATCTAACTGCTGTTGGAGCATCTTAAGGATGGATACTCAGGAAAAATTTGAATTTACTGGTTTACCTCTAGCTGTCTATCGAGAGATAGCTGCTCATTTACGTCAAGTTGAAGGAGTTGAGGCGGGTTTAATTCCCCAGTCATCTCAACAATTTGATTACAACCAAAGTCAAATTGATGGTTTATGGATATCTTGGTCGCCTAACTCTCGTCCTGCAAGCCGACAACGTGTGCAGCAAATTTTGGCTTACTATCACAGCCTTTATGGAGTTTGACGACTGAAATTTCCGTAAATTGCTCAAATTATATCAATAAATTTTTAATTAGCTGGGTGAAGTCAATCTATCCGATCAAGTTTGTAGTGATTGGGTAGTGTTTGTCTTGACCCTGTTTAATTATTTGGATACTATCTGGTTTCTTGCTGACTATTGGCGTTTGATCTGTTGTGATATGTGCCAATTGATAAAAAAATGTTAGTGTTTGGCTCAAAACATGATATTAAGTGATGCAATTATAAATTGCTGAGGTAAACTTGCAAGCAAAATAATGCAAAATATTACTCAGCTGCTCTTCGGTCTGGGCATCACTCAAAATGGAACACTGGCAATTTCTCATCCAGAAACAGGGCGATCGCTCTTGGCACACTTTAGAATCGCCAAATCTACAAATTTTAGAGGGTCGGTACAGAGTTTTAGCTCGTTCTAACCTGCCAAATACAGATGTGGAAGTACGGGTAACTCACTCTACAACTCATGAAGTTCCCCCAAAACGACGGATTCAAAAGTTATCGCGGCGCACTAATTCCGAAGGTTTAATGGCGGTGATTCCCTTTACGCTGCTGAAGCCAGGACTATGGGAATTACGCTGTTCTGGCGATTTGATGTCAGATATTTTTGGTAAATCTTGGCAACAAAGTGTTTATCTACAAGTCTTGTCTCAACAGGCAGAAGTTGAAGTCGATAAATTATCTGGTGGTGGGAATTTAGAGCCAAATTCTCTTGACTTTTTCATAATTTCTTTGCCGGATGCTCCTAATATTCATCAGGTTGATATCAGTGCTGGCAGTCAGTCAATTTCTCCAACTACAGAGGTGAAGACAGATAGCGACTTAGTGACTAACGAACTTTCGGCGGAAATTGCCTCAATTGCCAGTGACAATACTATTACCACAACGGCAGAAGCAGTCCCTGAGAGTAATTTAGATGAATTACCTGTAGAAGCAAATTTAGTTACCAGCGATCGCACTTTATCTATCACCCCAGCCGAAATTCCTGATAGCGACTCCCTCAACAGCGAATTGGCGGCGGAAACTTTAGCTACAAATGATGAAACATTTGCTGTTACTACAGAAGAAATTCCTGATCATCACTTGTCTGTCAGTGAAGTAAGCGATCGCACTTTATCGGAAACCACACAGGAAATTTCTGATGATGACTCGCAGGTAAGTGCAGTTTCGGGACAAGAAACTGTCAGCACAGAGGAAATTTCTGATGATGACTTGTATGTACAAGAAACTTTACTTGTCAGCGATCGCACTTTATCAGTAAGTACTGAGGAAATTGCTGATGATGACTTGTATGTACAAGAAACTTTACCTACGAGCGATCGCACTTTATTAGTAAGTACCGAGGAAATCTCTGAGCATAATTCGCAGGTAAGTGAAGTGTCAGTACAAGAAACTTTACCTACAAGCGATGATACTTTGTCAGTCACCACAGAAGAAGAAATTTCGACTCATAACTTGGTTGTGAGTGAATCGGCTTTTGCGGAAACTCCCGTAGAAATCCCTGATGGTAGCTTGGTTGTGGCTCAATTTTCTGGTGAAAAATCAGAATATGGTATTGATCAACCTGTAAGTCCGGTATGGCTAAAAGGTGAAACAGCAGAACAAATATTACAAAGTTTAATTGATCAAGCTTTACCCACCTTGTTGTTAGAGGATGAGCAGCTAGAAGAGGAGGAAACGATACAACCATTACCACCACTCAAGCTGACTTTAGAGCAAGAAAACTATGTGGCGCGGTGGGGACAAGGACTCAGCATTAATGCCAATGTGGAGTTACAAACACAGCCTGATTTGGAAGATGAGCTACAGTACCCCACTACTTTTTATGCACTAGAAGCCAAAATTGAGCTACGCTCACCTTTAAGTTCAGAAGTTTTGGCTCAGGTAAGGCAACCTTTAGCAGATAATGTACTGCCTTTTGCAATTAACTCGGCCATTAATATTCCGATTGATTGCGAATCTAAGCTGCTTTTGGGTGAACTCAGTTTATATGGCGCAATCAGTGATTTTGATGATGTCACATTGTTAGCTAATAGCTCTTTTACAATTACGGCGGATGTATCAGAATTATTAGCGATCGCTACAGTGGCAAAATCTTATCAGCAAAACTTTTTTGATAACTCTAGTACTTTAGCGGTTTCTCTACCGAGTCAAGAGCCAGAAACATCGGTCAGCTTGGGTTTGGAACTGTTTAACCTGGTCAAAACTACTGCTACACAACCGCAAACTATTCTGCCATCACCAAGCCAGCCTTTACCGCCGCAAATTAATTTGTTGTCTCTGAAAAAGTCAGGAGATTGGCGATCGCCACAATTGCCTAAGTTACCAGAAAATCAAACAAGTGCGATCGCAATTAATGATGAGTTAACAGAGGTTCCCCCAGAAGGACAACAAGAAGGGGATTTGCAAGACCAGACACCTCCCATCCCTTTAGCACCCATTAACTTAGTACAGCTAGAAATTAAAAGTCGTCCAGGGTGGATGGCGGGGAATGTCTTTCCTTATCTCAAACGCCGGAAAACTGCACCGACTGAGACGACAGATTTAGAAGATGTTTCTGATTCTCCGATATTTGAAGAGTCTCTGGTAGTTGAGCCAGAAATTGAGAACCCAGAGACAGATAATGCTGTGGTGGAAACTTTGGCTTCCCCAACTTCGGAATTGCAAAACCTAGATTTAGATGATTCTGTAACTGAAACGTTAACTTCAACCGATGCTTTGGAACTGGAAAATCTAGATTTAGATACTTCCGTCGCTGAAACCTTAACTTCAAGCGATTCTGAGTCGGAGAACCCAGATGTCAATGATTCTGTGGTGGAAGAACTAACGCCAGCTAGTTCTGAGTTATTTGCTGTGTCTATGCTAGAAATGCCTGTGACACCAAGTTTGGAATTTAGTGACGACTCCATCTTAGAACCAGCTGCTCCTTTAAGCTCAGAATTGATAGCAGAGGTTAATCCTTATTCCTCGCCGTTAATTAGGAAGTGGATGCAGAGCCAAGGCTATGTTGTACCTGAACTTCCGCCTCTACCAAAGCAACGCCGTAACACAGAAGTTTTAGAGCCTGTTCCTGTGGACGAGGATTTTATAGAGACTGATTTACCAATGCCAAGTTTTGAGGCTGATTTGTCATCAAATCTTGATACAGGGATAGAAACTATTCATGGTGAATCTGAGGCTAATGCGGAAGTAGAGAGTAATTTAAATATCTCTGAAACTGAGGAAATTACAGAGGCGGAAATAAATACAGTAGAATCTGAGCTTGAGGAACATCCAGAGACAAGCATAATTACGGCAGAATCTGAGGAGCTAAATATCTCGGCGGATGTGGAAACAGAAAACATTCCTCTTGAGGAATCTAACTCTTCATTGCCATTAACAGAGCTACCCTTAAATCAAAAGATTAAAATACCGAGAGCTTGGTTAGCGCAAGAGATTGTGGTTGATGATACTGATAGTGAACCTATCGAAGATCATTTTGTCGAGCAACCACAGCAGTCAATTCCGGCTGTAGCGTCATTCCCCTTAGATGGCGAAAAATTGGAACCTTTACCCATTCCGCAATTACATATACCCGCAGGCGAACTGATTGCGGGTCAGTCGGTGCGTGTGCGTGTAGAACTACCAGAAGTTCCTGCGCCAGTGGTGGTGAAATTGTGGATTGAGGATTGCCAAACTCGCGGTTTATTGGATGGCCCTCATGTGTTCAAAGATTTGCTACCTAAAGCCTTGGGTGGTGTAGAGGTGATGACTCAGATCAATATTCCCTTTGGCTGTGTGGAAATTCGTTTAGAAGCGATCGCCTTTAATCCATCTACTCAACAAGAAAGTCACAAAGCATCGGTTGTCAGGACTGTAATTCCACCAGATTTACCAAATTATCAGTTAGATGAATTGTTGGGTTTGTAAACAACAGCTTTACATAACTGTGTTAAAAATCTTTAGAATTTAAAAAATCTGACTGAATTTGCAGTAAGCTCATTTTGAATTGTAGTGTGATTTAACAGGAACCTTTACCATGTCCACTGAACTTTTCCCCCAAATTTTTGCTTATTCTGCATCTTTCTTGTCTCCTATCTTTGTACCTATTATTGGTTGGGTTCTGCCAATTGCAACATTCTCGTTTCTGTTGTTATACATTGAGCGTGATGACATTGCCTAAATAGGTATTTAGTAATAATTAATTGGTAAAAATTTTAGTAGCCAATTAATTATCACTTCCTTACAATTCACTAGATTGTGCAATCAATTAATACTTAAAATACCGCCTAACTCCAAGAGTCAGGCGGTTTTCTTGTACTGATTTCTAAACAAGTGCTAGAAAATTCAGTGAATATATAGAAGTAGTCAGATATATCAGGAAATTGGGAAAGCTCGAATGCTAGGAATAATAAGATTTTTACCTCCTGCCTTTTGCCTTCTGAAGACAGCGCGTTGCGGGGGTTCTCTCCGTTGTAGCGACTGTCGTCCTCCTGCTATATTATGAGGTTCAAACCACTTTTATAGTGAAGAACCAATCCCAGCGTAGGCTCCGTAGAAGAAGATACCTACAACAGTAATTACGCCTAAACCTGCGATTGTAGCGACAACCCACAGGGGAATTCTTCCAGTTCCAGCAGACACAGATTTTCCTCCTCCCTTAATAACAAATCAACACAAATTTTAGATAAACAAAGTTTCCCAAAAATAGTTCCAGTTAGTTAAAGAAGTAACTGGAAAAGAGAATACCTAGAACAAAAATCAGTAGCAATCCCAGGTATAAAGAAGTACGGTTAAGTTCAACCGGTTGGTTATTGGGATTGGGCGTTCTTTCCATGATTTGCTCCTAGCGTTGAATAAATTGCATTGCGGCGATCGCGCCCAAGAAAAACACGGTTGGCACACCCAAGGTATGAACTGCCAGCCATCTAACTGTAAAAATTGGATAGGTAACTGGTTGATTGATGTTATTTCCGCTAGTCATGATTTCAAACTACTTTCCAATAAATTTTTCAACTTGTTTCTTGGCTTCATAACGGTTATTCACAATTGGCAATTCCTGCCGTGTTTGTGTGTAATACTCGTTAGGGCGAGGTGTGCCAAATACATCATAAGCCAGCCCGGTGCTAACAAATAGCCAACCGGCAATAAATAATGCTGGGATGGTGATGCTGTGAATTACCCAGTAACGAATGCTGGTAATAATGTCCGAAAACGGACGTTCTCCAGTGGTACCTGACATTTAGATCCCTACCTTCACAAAGACTGTTATTGAGTTTATTATCCTACAAAGTTTAGAAAGAGTTACAACTTGCAACGCTGTTCTCATAAATCAGAATTAACACTTAAACTTCGGTTATGTCTAAGCTGCTTTTTCTGACGCAGTTTTTTCAGCCCTGGCGTTATATTTCAGCAATACACCGCGATCGCCAATGATAAATCCTTGGTCGGGACTGAGAAAGACTATTTTATATAGATTAGCGGCTACCTGTTCCACATCACGGTCTTTTTCCCAGGTTTTACCACCATCAGTACTCCGCAGCAAGTTACCGCTACCACCGCCTATCCACAGTTCATTGGGTGTGCGATAAGCCAAATCCAGTAAACCCCAACTGGTGGATAACTCTGGATATAAAGCTTCTTGCCATTCTTCGGCGTTATTGGGTTCACTAAATTGAATCTGACCACCGCGTGCTAATAACCACAGTTGGCCATTATCATTGAAACCCATATTTTCTACACGCCGAGAACTAATGCGGTTATGGGGAACCCAAGCATTTTGTCCTGGTTCCCAAGTCGAGTAAAAGCTACCCTTAGCTGAAACTGCGACATATTTACCATCAGCAGAACGCTGCATATTCCGTACTACACCAACAGCAGCTTCGACTTGGGCTTTCCAATTTTTACCACCGTCAGTAGTTTTGTAAATTGCACCCACATCTGTAGCCATTTCGGCTGAGTTGGTTCCCAGTGCATGAACAGAAATGGGATTACCAGGTAACTTTTCGCTCAAAGGAATACGTGACCAAGAACGACCTTCATCGGTGGTATGCAGTAATAGGGAAGGTTCGCCGACTATCCAACCTTCTTTGCCAGAAAAACTGACAGAATCAAAGCGATATCGAGAATCATCCAGTGCTAAGGACAAGGGTTGCCAATTTTTACCACCGTCTTGAGTTTCTAAAAGTGTGGCGTTGCTGCCTACTAAAAAACCATGCTGAGAATCTTGGGTAAAAGCGATATCTAGCAACTTCTCGTTGGTTGGCACAGTAATAATTTCCCAAGGGTTGAAGCTAGTGGAAGGCACTTTACTACAACCTATACACAAAACAACTACTATCAAACAGGCAATTATGCGTTGCCAACTTTTCACAATGGATTGCATCAGTATTTCTTAGTGTTTTCTAAATTCGTTTAAGTTTTACCTTAAGAGATGCGATCGCTCTCTAAAATCGGTAAAGCAAGATAGCGGGTCTTATTGTAAGCCGTAAAGACTGATAAAGAACAAGAAAGCCAAAGCCAAAGCCCCAAAAATTAAGATATTCTTCTGCCCTGGAGTCAGTTTGTTCACACCCAAGCCAAAACCCAGATTTTCTTTAAAACCAGATGCTGTACCAGCCGGGCCAATATTGGTAAAAGCAGTTTTTTTAGCACTACAAACTGGACAACGCCAGTTTACAGGCAAGTCTGTAAACAGTGTCCCGGAAGGGATATCATGCTTATCATCTCCCTTCTCAGGTTCATAAACATAACCGCAGGCGCGACACTCATAGCGGTCTAACGCTGGAGTCTCAACAGCTTGTTCGCTCATGGCTAAGGTCTCCCAGAGGGGAATTATTAAATATACGTTAAAAATTATGACATAACTGTTAGACTTTTCTATCACTCATACAAACGAATCAAATACCTGAAATCCGTCTGTTTCCCAGATTTCAGAAAACTCGAAAAGATATAATGTAAAAGAAAGTAACAGCGTTATTTACACCATAAGCGGTAGAAATTCATTGTGTTTGTCCTTAGCGGTTACGAGTACTTCCTAGGCTTCTTAATTATCTGTAGCCTAGTGCCAGCCCTGGCGCTTTCTGCTTCCAAGCTTCTCAGACCCAGTGGTAACAGCCTGGAACGCCGCACAACTTATGAATCTGGGATGGAACCCATCGGTGGAGCCTGGATTCAGTTCAACATTCGCTACTATATGTTTGCGCTGGTTTTTGTCGTCTTTGACGTAGAAACTGTGTTTTTGTATCCTTGGGCGGTTGCTTTCAACCGTTTAGGGCTATTAGCATTCATTGAGGCGCTAATTTTTATTGCAATTCTTGTAATTGCTTTAGTTTACGCATGGCGTAAAGGAGCTTTGGAATGGTCTTGAATTCTGATTTAAGCACCCAAAACAAAGAGCAAATCATCAACCCCATTGAGCGTCCGACAGTCACTCAAGACCTTTCAGAAAATATTATCTTGACAACGGTTGATGACCTCTACAACTGGGCTAGGCTTTCCAGTCTTTGGCCTTTGCTGTTTGGGACAGCTTGCTGCTTTATTGAGTTTGCAGCTTTAATTGGCTCTCGGTTTGACTTTGACCGCTTTGGTTTAATTCCCCGTTCCAGCCCCCGTCAAGCTGACTTGATTATTACCGCCGGCACAATCACGATGAAGATGGCACCCCAGTTAGTGCGTCTTTATGAACAAATGCCTGAGCCAAAATATGTGATTGCGATGGGTGCTTGTACAATTACTGGCGGGATGTTCAGCGTGGATTCTCCTACAGCTGTACGCGGAGTTGATAAGTTAATTCCGGTAGATGTGTATTTACCTGGTTGTCCTCCCCGCCCCGAAGCGATTATTGATGCAATCATTAAGCTGCGGAAGAAAATTGCTAATGATTCCATGCAAGAACGCGCTCAAATCAAGCAAACCCACCGCTTTTACAGTACAACTCACAACTTGAAGCCAGTTGCAGAAATTTTAACTGGCAAGTATATGCAGTCAGAAACTCGCTTCACTCCACCCAAAGAATTAACAGAAGCAATTGGTCTACCAGTACCACCTGCGCTGCTAACTTCTCAAACCAAGGAGGAATTGAACCGTGGCTGATGAAGAATCTAAACCAGTTCCCGTAGGACAAGATGCTTTAGTGCCGGCTGGGCCGATTTCGCAATGGTTAGCAGAAAATGGCTTTGATCATGAATCTTTAGCGCCGGATAAAAATGGTGTAGAGATTATTAAAGTCGGGCCAGAATTTTTACTACCCATTGCTACAGCTTTGTATGCTTATGGGTTTAACTATCTCCAGTTTCAATCGGGTATTGACCTTGGCCCCGGACAGGATTTAGTCAGTGTGTATCACTTAGTCAAAGTTGGTGATAATGCTGATAAACCCGAAGAAGTGCGAGTTAAGGTATTCCTCCCCAGAGAAAATCCCCGAATCCCTTCAGTTTACTGGATTTGGAAAACCGCAGACTGGCAAGAACGCGAAACCTACGATATGTTCGGCATAGTCTACGAAGGACATCCCAACCTGAAGCGGATTTTGATGCCAGAAGATTGGGTGGGCTGGCCTTTGCGGAAAGATTACATCTCGCCTGATTTTTACGAGTTACAAGACGCTTATTAAGTAGTGCTGAGTGCTGAGTGCTGAGTGCTGAGTGCTGAGTGTCTATAGTGGGAATTTTAATGTCTCATTTCTAACCCCTCTCCGGCGGCGGAGGGGGGTAATGTTTTTTATACAGACAAAAGATTAGAAAAAATTTTAATACGATGAATTTATATGAGAAAGTCTATTAATGAAGTATAATAAGCAGCTTTATAACGAGTTATGCTTTTTACAGCATAAAAAATTACATTGCCACTGCTACTAAAAATAGTATGTTAAATCTTCGCACCATTCCAGAAGGGACTCCTTTGAATAGCCCAATCTATGTTGTTCATCACCTTGAATCTAGACTTGTTTCCTTGGATGAGCAACAACAGGAAGTAGCTTTCCAATATCCTGATGGGCCACAACGAATAAGAGGATTAGCAGGAACTGGGAAAACTGTGACGTTTGCTCAACGTGCAGCTAGGATTCACAAAGAACATCCAGATTGGAAAATTGCCTTTGTTTTCTTTACTCGTTCTCTTTACGAGCAGATTACACAAGAGAGAATTTCTACATATTATAAAGAACTATCTGAGGGACAAGAACCTAATTGGGATAACTTAAATGTGCTTCATGCTTGGGGAGCAAAAGACAGGGATGGTTTTTATCGTAATCTTGCTCAAAAATGTGGAGTAAAACCTCTATCAGTTAGAGATGTTGAAAATATTTTTGGTCGCAAAGTATCGCCATCAATAGCTTTTAAATATATTTGTGATCAGTTAGAAAAAAAAATTACTGATTATCCCAAAATTTACGACGTAATTTTAATCGATGAAGGGCAAGATTTACCACTGTCTTTTTATCGTTTGGCAAGAAATGTACTGAATGAACCAAAACGGCTTTATTGGGCTTATGATGAAGCACAAGGAATAGGCTCATTAATAGTTCCTAATTCTGCAACAACTTTTGGTCGTAATCCTGATGGTTCTCTAGTAGTAGATATCAGAGGACGCGCCAAAGATTTTAATAAAAGCTATCGAACTCCTAAAAAATTACTAATGATAGCTCATGCTGTTAATATGGGACTCTTAAGAGAGGAAGGAGTTTTACAAGGTGTGAGCCAGAAAACTCAATGGGAAAAGTTGGGTTATACCGTATTGGAAGGAGATTTTAGATCAAATAAAGAACTAATTAAAATTGAACGAGAATATGATCAAACTAAAAAAGATCCAAAACCTCTAGTTAATACGCATCCAATAGATCAAAGCGATTTTCCTCATCAAGATGCAATTGGAGATATTTTAAAGTTTCAATCTTTTGAAACAGAGAAAGATGAGCAAGAATGGATAGCTCAACAGGTTGCGAATGATTTACGACAAGGATTGCAACCAATAGATATTATTATTACAGCTCTGTGTGGCGATTCTGAAAAACTCTATTTTCAAAAACTCAAGCAATCTTTAAGTAATTATGGCATTACAGCTTATATTGCAGGAGTAGATGACAGTCGTGACATTTTTCAAAAAGATGGCTGCGTAACAATATCTAATGTTTATAGAGCTAAAGGAAATGAAGCCTATAAAGTTTATTCTTGTCGATTTCATTATGCAACGCAACCTCTAAAATTTAAAGAGGAAGAGAGCGAAGTGCATAAACGAAATGAAGCATTTGTAGCTATCACTCGTGCAAAAGTTTGGTGTGTTATTACTGGTTTAGAATCTCCTATTTTTGATGAATTACGCCAGTATAAAGAACAATTTCCTTATTTAATTTTTCCAGCCTTTAATCAAAGTTCTCCCTCTCTCCAGCGAGTTACTGATGACATAGATGAATAAATAATGAGTTTTAAAAACACACTACTCAAAACATGAACGTTAGAGTTCCAAGTTTAGAGTTTCGTGTTATGAGGTGGAATGATGGAGTTATGAAGGCGATCGCTTGACCTTTTTACTCGGCGTTTCGTGTTATGAGGTGGAATGGTGAGGTTCTGAAGGCGATCCGCTTGACCTTTTTACTCGGAGTTTCATGTTCTGAGGCGGAATGATGATGTTGTGAGTGCGATCGCTTGAGCTTTTTACTCGGCGTTTCGTGTTCGGAAGCGGAATGATGGAGTTATGAAGGCGATCGCTTGACATTTTTACTCGGAGTTTCGTGTTCTGAGGTGGAATGATGGAGTTGTGAAGGCGATCGCTATCGTTGAAAACATCCTCTGTAAACTGTTTTGTCATCTATTCCAGCAATATAACGCGATCGCCAAACTTAGCCGCGAGTTTTTGATCATAAGTTAACACTTGAGTATTAGATTGAATTGCTGCTGCTACGAATAACGTATCGTAGAATGAATGACTTGCCTCAACTGCCAGCCTTAAAGCGACATCTCGAATCTGAGAACTAGGAATCATTACATCAACTAGTGCCTCAGCATCTTGTAGCGTATCTAAACCTAGTTGCAATGGCAGTTGCCTAAATTGTATCCACTGCCAAATTACATTTCCCAACTCGGCAAACAACGAATCTGGCACTACAATTTGATCTACAGTTTCTAAAGCTGCTATTGCCTGTTCATACCTGTTTTCTACGCGCAAGAGTGCATAGGCAAATACCATCGTATCAATCACCATCAGGATTGTCCTGCTGATTTCCAAGTCTGTACACGGTTTTCTGTTTCTATTGGTAAAGCCTCGACTCGTTGACGAATACGCCCCAGCACTTCATCACGTTTTCTATAGCGTTTTGGTAACAATTCGCGGATTTCTTGTTCCAGTTCATGGAAAAAATTTTCTGCTTTTTCTCCTTGTCCTGGCTGCATTTGTTCCAAAGCAAGTTTAATTTCCTTTAAGGTTGTTACTAATTCAGCAGCATCTAAAAGTTCTTGATAAGATTCCGCATCTTGAACAACCAACTCTGCTTTTCCGTTGACAGTCAGAACTAACGGATGTTTTGTTTCTTTGATCCTTTGTAAAAACTCAGTAGTATTACGCTTAAACTCGGTGAGAGAATGTATATCTTTTGATAAGTTTATTAGCATATAGACATTTAATTAGCACTTAATTAAATGCTAATTAGTGTATGTGGAGTTTGTCAATCGAATTTTGGAATGTTTGCAGTTTATCGAGGAATGCGATCGCCTAATCCCTTGATTTTGCGGATTCGTACTTAAGTGCTAAATGTGTAAAGTAGATACAGCAGATAGCCATCAAGGTTGTATATATGCAAAATAGAGATTTGTAGGAATTGCAATTTAAAACTAAAGTTAGTAAATCAATATTTTTCAGTCAGTATGATGGAGCAAAATGATCATCAACAGCGCCGCGCCGCTAATCAAGAGTTTGAACAATCTCTCAACCAGTTGGAAGGTATTCTACAGCAAGGTCTGACTGAAGACGACGAAACCCAGATTGAAGAACCAATCGATATTGAACTAGCTGATGATTTAACAGAAATTGATTTAGCCGCTTTTGAGGATGCGGTGGCTGATATTGAACAATATCTGGAAGAAAAGACAAAGTGATGCTGCTTTAGTTTGTGGTTATTTGTCGCCGAGCTTCGTATAACATTAAAGCAGCTGCGATCGCCACATTTAAAGACTCGACTCCAGGACTCAGGGGAATATTGACTTGTTTATCTGCCATGTTTGCCAAGTCTGCCGATAAACCTGCGCCTTCGTTCCCCAATAAAATTAAACTGGGTTTGCGCCAATCAATTTCCCAATAAGTTAATTTTGCTGTCGGCAAAGTCGCTATCACTTGCATTCCCGCCTGCTGACTTTGCTGGACTGTGGTTAATAAATCTTCACTCACTGCCATATTTAAGCGAAACCATTGTCCAGCACTAGCACGCAACACTTTGGGGTTATCTAAATCTACACTATCACCAGTCAACCACAATCCCGATGCACCAGCCGCAGCCGCCGTGCGAATAATCGTACCTAAATTCCCAGGGTCTTGGATGGTTTCTAAAGCTAAAACAATGCCATCAAAGGGGACTTGATTGAAAGATTCGCTGCGTTTGGCTGTGGCGACTACACCATCTGGTTGTATTGTAGTAGCGATCGCTCCTAAAACTTCCTCACTGACAATTTCTGCCCTGTCACAACGACTACATAACCTCTCCCACAAGGAAGCATGAGCCGCTTGCCAGTCTGGTGTACAACACACCGTTTCTAAGGGATAATTTACCGTACAAGCTTCTTCTAACAAATGCGTCCCTTCCAACAAAAACAACTCCTGCTTGTGACGCTCCTTAGTAGAGTGCAGCTTGCGAATTTGCTTAACGAGAGGGTTTTGTAAACTAGTTAACATTTGCTAATAATTTGCTAGTAGTGGAGCTTTGATTTTACTCAGCACTTAGCACTTTTTACTCTAAAATGCGGAACCCGGGACTTGAACCCGGAAGCCTTGCGGCACTAGAACCTGAATCTAGCGCGTCTGCCAATTCCGCCAGTTCCGCGTGACATTCATTTTTTAATCGACAATTTCTAATTGTTACTCAATTATTTATTTTTGTCAACTTATATTCAAAATATCTGTATCGTAGATATTTTAAATTCCAGATTGGGAACTATGATGAGTGGTTGAGTTTCCTACAACTCAAAGACCATCCCTAAAAAAACAGCGCCTATAGTCTACTAAGTATTGAAATTTACCATTACATCTGAGATTAATTACCGTTATTTTTTGCCCTCAACTCACGAGCCAAAAAATATATTGATTAATCCAAAATGTAGACAAATGAAATCTTTACTGTAGAATCAAAACCAACTTCAACCCTTGAAAATTAAGTATTATTTTTGGAGGTAGGCTTATTAATCCTTCTACCAGCTTACCAGATGCCAAGCTTGCACCTCAAGCAGACTCCTCAGTCTTGCAAATTTTCGGTGGGCATCGTTTGCACGGTCATGTCAAAATTAGCGGGGCAAAAAATTCAGCACTGGTAATCATGGCTGGAGCATTGCTCTGTTCTGGAGATTGTCACATCCGCAATGTTCCCTTGTTGGCGGATGTCGAAAAAATGGGACAAGTTTTATCAGCTTTAGGTGTAAAGGTTTCACGCCAAGGCGACATTTTAGACATTAACGCCAGTAATATCACTACATCTAAAGCTCCCTACGAACTCGTGACTCAGCTACGAGCCAGTTTTTTTGCGATCGGTTCTATTCTGGCTCGGCTAGGGGTGGCACAAATGCCCTTACCAGGTGGCTGTGCAATTGGCGCTCGACCAGTTGACTTGCATGTCCGGGGACTGCAAGCAATGGGAGCCGAGGTGCAGATTGAACATGGCATTTGTAATGCTTATGTTCCCAATGGTGGCAGATTAAAAGGAGCCAAAATTTACCTCGACACTCCCAGCGTCGGCGCAACAGAAACATTGATGATGGCGGCTACCCTGGCTGATGGCGAAACGATCATCGAAAATGCGGCGCGTGAGCCAGAAGTTGCTGATTTAGCGAATTTCTGTAACGCAATGGGAGCCAAAATTCACGGTGCTGGTACTAGTGTCATCACCATTGAAGGTGTCCCGCAATTGCATTCTGTTGACTACAGCATTATCCCCGATCGCATTGAAACCGGCACCTTTTTGGTAGCTGGTGCAATTACACGTTCGGACATCTTATTATCTCCAGTTGTACCCGACCATTTAATTCCCGTAATTGCCAAACTGCGGGAAATCGGTGTGCAGATTATTGAAGAAGCCCCAGACTGCTTGCGAATACTACCTGCGGAAACTCTCAAGGCGACATATATTGAAACCTTGCCCCATCCAGGTTTCCCCACAGATATGCAAGCACCGTTCATGGCGTTGCTCACCTTAGCAGAAGGTGACAGCATCATTAACGAGTCTGTGTTTGAAAATCGCTTGCGCCATGCTTCCGAGTTAAACCGCTTGGGTGCAGATATTCGCGTTAAAGGTAATGCAGCTTTTGTGCGGGGAGTCCCCAATTTATCGGGTGCGCCTGTTATTGGTACAGACTTACGGGCATCAGCAGCCCTCGTCTTAGCTGGCTTGGCGGCTGATGGACAAACCACTTTCCAAGGCTTGCATCACCTCGATCGCGGTTACGATCGTCTTGATATCAAGTTGCAGCAATTGGGAGCTAAAATCAAGCGCGTCAACGAAGTCTCAACCCCAGGAGTGACTTCTAATGGCAGCACTCCCCCGGTCACAATTGCTAATTAGAGAGGGTGTATGAGTTTAGGGGTGTAGGGGTGTATGGGTTTAGGGGTGAAAGGGTTTTGGATAAATACACTATTACATCTACACCCTCACACCCTCACACCCATCTTCCCTTACCCCCTTCTTCCACCGAATGAATCGTTATACTAGCTTGTGGATGGCTGTTAAATTAGCAGCCAAGTTTTTACAGTCTTTGTGTTCAAGCTGGCTATATCATGTCATTCATTAAAACTCCGCTAATTGGTTTAAAAGCTGACTCCTTTCGTCATCCCTTAGACTTGGAATCTACCAAAGCTCTCAAACAAATACCTGGTATTGATTTGATGGTGCGAAATTGGCTGGGGCCAATGGCGGAGCAGATTTTTTATGTAGAAAATATTGCTTCTAGTGTTTTAGTCAGTGAAAATCAACTGCCAGATTTACATAAATTATTATTAGAAGCTTGCAAAGTTTTAGATATTGAACCGCCGCAATTATACGTCCGACAACATCCAGCACCCAACGCTTATACTTTTGCGATGCGGGGTAAACAACCTTTTGTGGTGTTGCATACTTCCTTGATAGATATCCTCACCCCAGAAGAAATTCAGGCGGTAATTGCCCATGAGTTAGGGCATCTAAAATGCGACCATAGTGTTTATTTAACGCCTGTAAATTTACTGGTATTAGCGGCAGCAATTGTGCCGAATGTGGGGAATTTTTTGGCGCAAGCCATCCAAACACAACTTTTAGAATGGGTACGCTGTGCTGAGTTTACCTGCGATCGCGCCGCTTTACTAGCCACCCAAAACCCCAAGGTGGTTATGTCTGTACTCATGAAACTGGCTGGTGGTTCGCCCACACTTGCACCGCAACTCAACCTCGATGCCTTTGTTGCCCAAGCCCGTGCTTATGATGAAATTAGTAAAACAGAATTGGGCGAAATGGTGAAAGTCGCCCGCACAGCCCAATTAAGCCATCCCGTACCAGTGCTACGCGCCAGAGAAATTGACCGTTGGGCGAGTAGTCAAGAATATCAAACTTTACTGCAAACTCATGGGTTGAAAAGTTCTGGTGAAGTACCAACAAAAGGCGGCTGGCGGAACTGGTAAATTGGCATTCAAAGGGAGTAGGGAGTGGGGAGAAGGGGTGTGGGAGGTGTGGGAGGATGGTGAAGAAATCTTTCCCCCCACACTCCCCTCTCTCCCCACACTTCCCCCTCTCTCTATACTCCCCTCTCCCCAAACGTGAGAAATTCGGGGATGAGTAATTTTGATTACTACTCTAAAGTTCGGACAGTCAAAACCTGCGGTGGTGTCGAGTCTGGTGGATAAATCACGTCTACTTGTAGATTTCTTTGGCTGGCGGGTGGGAGAACAAACTGCACCAATGGTTCTAAAACCTGGCCAGTTCTGTGCCATAAATGCACATACCGCGTTTTCTTTTGTCCTTGGTCATCAACATAACGCAGTCGTACTGTCCCGCGAAAGAAGGGAAAATCAAGTGATGGTTTGCGGAAACGCACGCCACCTTGAGATAACTTGTCTTCTTTTAAAGGTGTTTCTAGGGTGACGGTAACTTTTTGAGTTTGGTTTGTCTGATTTTTTAACGGCAAACTCAGGTTATATTCCACCCCATAATTACCGTGTGCTTCGTAGGCGGTATCAGGATAGCGCACCAACATTTTAGCGGTTTGGATTTGGTCAGTACCCAATCGACCGCCCCGGAGAGTAACTAAAGGATAGGAAATACCTTTACCGCGTTCAGGAATAGTTAAATACTGGGCTTTGGGGTTATCTACCAAGTTAGCTTGCCATTGGGAACCTTGAGAAACACCAGCCACACGTCCGTAAATAAGAGAACCGCTAGTAGCATTGGGTGGGGTTGGGGTTTTATCTCTCGGCCCGGCAAAACTGCCATTGTTTAATAAAGCTTGCCATTCACTTAAAGTTGGCGCACGGTCGGAATTATCAGCATTTTTTTTAGCAAACATCGCCAAACTAGCCGCGTATACTTTACCGCTACTCTGCAAGCGCAAAAAACTAGAACGACCATTCACAGGCTTGGCTAAATTTCTCACAGGAATTGGATGATTTAATAACATCCGGCTACCACCAGGAGGAATGACGAACCTGGCGGGGAAATCTGCTTGACGCACACCCCGCAACACATCACTGACAGCCCTCGCCCCTGGGCCAGAATAAACCTTGCCATCATTATTTTCTAGGTAAGGCGCTAAGGTCACAAAGGGCGCATCCTGCATTAAATAACTTGCGCCCTGCAAGACATTAACTGTCACAGGTTTTTTACTAGGATTTTGGAGTATGACACCGATATAGAGAGTTTGTAAATCTTTGGGCGTGTGGGTGTAATGATGGGCAAATAAATCGAAGCGTCCCTGAAAGGGAAAATTGAGGTGGGCGGCGGGGACTTTTTTATTATTAGCGGGAAAGGTAGAAAGTAAAATCCCTTCGTTTTTAATCCATTCGGGGCTGTTACTGTTAAACACCGGGATGGTATCTAACTTACCGGGTAAGGCGCGGACTTCTCCTGGTTGGATGATTTCTTGGGGTGCTGGTTTGGGGGAAGTTTGGGCGACAACTGCGGAGTTATTTTTATCAGTTGTGCAGCCGACTGCTTGAATAATAGCCAGTCCAAATAAAAGTGTGAATATTGGTAATGCTAGTTTCTGGGGCATAAATTCAGGAAATGGAAGTGTTGACAATATTTCTGCTAACTACAACGTGAGTTCAACGAATTAATGCAAAATCCAAAATCTAAAATCTAAAATCTAAAATTACAATAAGGGAGATTACGGAGATCAGTTACGGGCAGTGGCTGGAGTTGGGTGGTTAGTGTATGGCTGATGAAATAATAGATTTAACAAATTGCGATCGCGAGCCGATTCACATTCCAGGTTTAATTCAGCCTCACGGAGTTTTACTGGTTTTGCAAGATGCTCACCTCGAAATTATCCAAGTTAGTGATAACACTGAAAAAATAATTGGTCATCCACCAGAGGCACTTTTAGGCAAACATTTATCAGTTTTATTTGATACCAAGCAAATTCAAAAAATTCAGCAATGCCTCACCGCAGATTTCGAGACAATTAATCCCCTGGATTTATCAATTAAGCATGGCAATAAATTGCGGTACTTTGATGGCATTATCCACCACTCAGACACAGTAATTCTTTTGGAATTAGAGCCGAAAAAAGTTAAACAAAAAGCTGATTTTGTTGATTTTTATCATCAGGTAAAAAGCACAATTGCCCGGATGCAAAAATCTGCCACACTACGAGAAATGTGCCAAGTTGTTGTTCAAGAAGTGCGGCGGATTACTGGCTTTGAGCGTGTGATGATTTATCAATTTGATGGGGAAGGTGCAGGCTGTGTGATTGCTGAAGATACTGATTTAGAAATTCCTTATCTCGATTTACACTACCCGTCTTCGGATATTCCCAAGCAAGCCCGACATCTTTACACCCTCAATTGGCTGCGGTTAATTCCTGATGTTAACTACCAACCTGCACCGTTAATTCCTCATAATAATCCTCTGACAAATCAACCACTCGATTTAAGTTTGTCTGTGTTGCGGAGTGTGTCTCCAATTCATTTGGAGTACTTACATAATATGAATGTTACAGCTTCAATGTCTATTTCTTTGTTGCAAAATCAGCAGCTTTGGGGATTAATTGCCTGTCATCATTCATCACCTAAATATATTCCTTACAATATCCGTACCATTTGCGAATTTATTGGGCAGGTAATGTCTGTGGAACTGGCGAACAAAGAAGCCAGTGAAGATATTGATTACAAAATGCAGTTGAAGTCCTTACAAACTCAATTTGTGGAGGCTTTGTCCCAGTCTAAGTATTTTTTGCATGGGATGGTGCAGTTAAAATCTCAATTACTGAATTTGGTGAATGCTACAGGGGCAGTAATTTGTAGTGGTAATCAATTTATCCCTGTGGGTGAAGTGCCATCGGAGGCAGAGGTAAATGCTTTACTGAACTGGATGAAACCACGGCTACATCATAGTTTATTTGCAACGCGATCGCTCTCTCAAGATTATCCCCCAGGCGAGTTATTCCGTGCGATCGCTAGTGGTGTGTTAGCTTTGGCAATTTCCCAAGTACAACACAATTACTTGATTTGGTTTCGCCCAGAAGTAATCGAAACTGTCAACTGGGGGGGCAACCCGCACAAACCTATGGAAGTATTATCTGATGGCAGTTTGCGAATGTCGCCGCGCAAGTCTTTCGAGTTGTGGCAAGAAACGGTGCGGGGTTGCGCTTTACCCTGGAAACCCAGCGAAATTGCCGCCGTCACCGAACTGCGGAGTTTAATTGTTGGTGTTGTCTTACGACAAGCCGATGAACTCGCCTCGATGAATTTTGAATTACAACGCAGCAACGAAGAACTTGATTCTTTTGCTTATATTGCTTCCCACGATTTGAAGGAACCACTGCGCGGGATTCATAACTACGCTAATTTCTTGATGGAAGATTATGCTGAGACGCTCAAGGGTGATGGGGTGGCGAAACTGCAAACCCTGGTGCGCTTAACCCAGCGTATGGAAGATTTAATTAATTCTCTGCTGCATTTTTCGCGGTTGGGACGGGCGGAACTGATGCGCCAACCAGTCAACTTAAATGATTTAGTCCAGCAGGTAATTCATACCCTCAGCATTACTCGCCCACAAAGTGAAATAGAATTTCGGCTTCCCCAAACTCTGCCCAGTATAGAATGCGATCGCGCCCAGGTAAATGAATTATTCACAAACTTAATCAGCAATGCCATGAAGTACAACGATAAAGCCCAAAAATGGGTAGAAATTGGCTATATTCCCCAGGATGACACCTCCCAACAGCCAATTTTCTATGTGCGTGATAATGGCATTGGCATTTTAGAAAAGCACCTCGACAAAATCTTTCAAATCTTTCGCCGCTTACATGGACGAGATGAATTTGGCGGTGGAACTGGTGCAGGCTTAACCATTGCTCGCAAAATTGTGGAACGCCACGGCGGGAGGATTTGGGTAGAATCTACACCCAAGCAAGGTAGTACATTTTACTTTACATTAACAGCAGAGGCAATCACTTAAACCTGGATTTCTCTCTTGTGAAAAATCCAGGGGTGTGGGAGGTGTGGGAGGATAGTGAAGAAATCTTTCCCCCCTCTCTCCCCGCACTCCCCACACTCCCCTCTCTTCCCTCTCTCCCCACCCATACGTGAGAAATTCGAGTTAAAGACAATGAGAACTGCGCCCATACCCCTGCTGTTAGTGGTGGAAGACAGCAACGAAGACTTTGAAGCCCTGCAACGATTGTTGGAGCGATCGCCCATTCAAGTACCGATTCAGCGATGCGTCAATGGAGAGCAAGCCTTGGCTTTTCTGCATCGTACTGGTAACTATAGCGACATCTGCTTTTCTCCGGGCTTGATTGTCTTGGATTTAAATCTGCCGGGAACCGATGGCCGAGAAGTATTGCGCCAGATCAAGCAGGATGATAATCTAAAAACCGTTCCGGTTGTGGTGTTTACCACCTCCAATAACCCCAAAGATATCGAAGATTGTTACCGCTACGGAGTCAACAGCTACATCGTTAAACCGATTAATTTTGAGCAGCTAAAACGAGATGTGCAAACGCTGATCCAATACTGGTTTGAGGTGACAACACTTCCTGAACACCTGGAGTATTAATCATGATTCAAGCTCGGCGCAATGTCTTAATTGTCGATGATTCTCCTGAAGACCGAGAATTTTATCGGCAGTGTTTGTTGCGCGATATCGATTACTCCTACAATATTTGGGAAGCAACCTTGGGGAGTCAAGGCCTGGAACTTTGCCAGCAACAACCAGATGTGATTTTGCTGGATTATCGCTTGCCTGATTTGGATGGCTTAGAATTTCTCGCTCAGTTAAAAGCTTTTAGCCAACAGCCTGAATTACCCGTAATTATGGTAACAGGCCAGGGCAGTGAAGCGATCGCTGTCCAAGTCATGAAAGCGGGCGCACAAGATTATCTCGTCAAAGAACACATCACCCCAGCAACTTTGCAACGAGCAGTTCAGGGAGCCATTGAAACAGTCCAGTTACGGAATCAATTGCAACAGCGCATCAAGCGAGAAAGATTACTAGCACAAATTATCCAAAAAATCCATCAATCCTTAGATTTACAGGAAATTTTGCAAACAACAGTCACAGAAGTACGGCAGTTTCTCCACACCGACCGAGTTGTGATTGTCCGTTGGCAACCAGATAATAGCGGCATTGTTACCAACGAATCAGCCGGTGCAGGATGGACACCACTGTTGTCTACTTGCTTATATAACCCTTATTTCAAAGAATACTATACTGAATTTGCTCATCAGGGATTAATCTCTATCAAACCGAATATTTATGATGGCACTCTCAATTCCTGGCACATCGAATTGTTAACAAATTTACAAGTCCAGGCCAAAATAGTTGTGCCGATTTTGCAAGACCAACAACTGTGGGGAATGCTGATTGTGCATCATTGTCAAGCTCCCCGTCAATGGCAGCCTTTAGAAATTGATTTGCTCCAAGAATTAGCCACTGCTCTGGGTATCGCCCTGCGACAAGCAGAACTTTATCAGCAAACACAACATGAATTAATTGAACGCCGAAAAGTAGAAACAGAACTGCGAGCCAATGAAGAACGCTTTCGTACTTCCGTAGAAAACGTTTTAGATTGCTTGGGGATTTATGTAGCTATCAGAAACGAGCAAGGAGAGATTATCGATTTCCGTACGGAATATGTTAACCATGCAGCTTGTCTCAACAATCACATGAGCTATGAACAGCAAATTGGGCGGGGGTTGTGTGAGTTATTGCCAGGACATCGAGAGAGTGGGTTGTTTGCAGAATATTGTCGGGTAGTTGAAAGCGGACAGTCACTGATGAAAGAAAACCTGATTTACAGTGATGAATATGGCGAGAAATATTTAACTAGAGCATTTGATATCCGCGTGGCGAAATTTGGGGATGGCTTTATTGCCACCTGGAGAGATATCACCCATCGCAAACAAGCCGAACAATCACTGCAAGAAAGTGAAGAACGCTTCCGCACCCTGGCTGATAATATGTCGCAGTTTGCCTGGATGGCGGATGCAAACGGTTGGATATTTTGGTATAACCAACGTTGGTTTGATTACACGGGTACAACTCTAGAAGAAATGCAGGGATGGGGCTGGCAAAAAATCCACCATCCCGACCATTTAAATCGGGTAATCCAACACTTCCGCCACTGTTTAACAACAGGTGAAGCCTGGGAAGATACCTTTCCCCTGCGGGGCAATGATGGAGAGTATCGTTGGTTTTTGTCCCGTGCTATTCCCATCCGTGATCAGCATGGTGAAATATTACGTTGGTTTGGGACAAATACTGATATTACTGAACAAAAGCAAGCGGAAGAAGAACGTAGTTTGCTGTTAGAAAAAGAACAATTAGCCAGAGCCGAAGCCGAACGCGCCAACCGCATCAAAGATGAATTTTTAGCCATTCTCTCTCACGAATTGCGATCGCCCCTCAACCCGATTTTAGGTTGGGCAAAACTGCTGCAAACCCGCCAATTTGATGCCGCAAAAACCGCCGAAGCTTTAGCCACCATTGAACGTAACGCTAAATTACAGTGTCAATTAATTGATGATTTGCTAGATGTGGCGAAGATTTTGCGGGGCAAACTCAACATAGATGAGGCTCCCGTAAATTTAGTATTTGTCTTAGAAGCCGCACTGGATACAGTCAGAACAGCCGCCATCGCCAAGTCAATTTTGTTACATTCCACCATGCCCCAAATTGGGCAAGTATCCGGTGATTCGGCACGACTACAGCAAATTTTCTGGAATCTGCTGTCGAATGCCATTAAATTTACCCCGGCTGGTGGACGAGTCGATGTGCAATTACAGCGTGTTGATCATCAAGCACAAATCACCATCAGCGATACAGGTAAAGGCATCAAACCCGATTTTCTGCCCCATATTTTTGAATCATTCCGCCAAGAAGATGCTTCAACAACTCGTAAATATGGTGGGTTAGGGTTGGGTTTAGCCATTGTGCGCTATTTGCTGGAAGCTCACGGCGGTACAATTCAAGCCGACAGCCCCGGTGAAGGACTAGGGGCGACATTCACAGTTAAATTGCCCTTGTTAGCTACTACATCAGTGCGGAGTCAACCTGATGAATTATCAACACCAGAACTAGATTTAACCGGAATTAAAGTCTTAATTGTCGATGATGAACCCGATGCGCGAGAGTTAGTCACAGCCGTACTGGAACAATACGGTGCAGAGATATTAGCTGTAACCCGTGCGGCAGAAGTTTTAGCTTCCCTGGAATCGTTTCAACCAGATGTCTTCATCAGTGATATTGGAATGCCCGATATGGATGGCCATACACTCATTCAACAGATTCGCTCCTTACCAACAGACAAAGGCGGCAAAATAGGTGCGATCGCGCTTTCCGCCTATGCCAGAATAGAAGACCAACAGCGTTCTTTATCGGTCGGTTTTCAACACCACATTTCTAAGCCACTTGATTTAGATAAATTAGTAGAAACCGTCTTTGAACTTGCTCGCAAATCTTAAGTTAACCAAACATATTTAGCCTCTAAAGTTTATGTATTGTGCTTTACACTATGGCATTCCTACATCATTCGTGAACTAAAAGATCCCCGACTTCTTGAAGAAGTCGGGGATCTGAGCCTCTCGATTCTCACCAATCAAATAAGATTACTATATTTATAACCGCTACCAATCACACTTCAAATATCGATAATTATCAGCTATATTAAACTTAGTTTCCTATTCTGATTCAAGCATTAATTAAATGGAAATACTCATTGAATCAACTAAAGCATTTGAAAAAGACTTGGAAAAATTTAACAATAGAGAGAAATTTAAAATTGTTAAGAAATTAAATCGATATGTTGACCTAATTTCTAAAAAGAGAAATTTACTAGAAAATCAAGCCTTTAAACTAAAAAATATTAAATTTAATACTGAGTATGATTCTTCCCTTTATGCCTTAATCATCGATAAAGAAATCAGAATCATACTTACCATAGATGATGACCCAATTTTTGATACAACAGTCATCACCTTATTTAGAGTTGTCAGTACAGAAGATGCTACTCAAGCATATAATTCTGTAGCTGAGTATCTCTACCAAGATTTTAGTATGCAAAATCAAGAAGTTGAGGTTCACTCTAGCTGATGCCACAGATTAAACCACTTTTTGATGAGCATGGTGTAATTTATGAAGCGATGAAAATTTTGCCAGATGAATTGAAAATTGATTTTTTAGAAGCTTTAGCAGAATTAGAAGATAACGAATGTCACCGGACTAGAACTTTTCCTAAAACCAGACTGCGGAAAGTTAAAGGTATTAAACAAGCAATTTACCGCGCTGATATCGATAAATTATCTGGCTGGCGGATTCATCTGCAATATATTGATGGCAAAATTCATTTAAGTGACATTATCGAAGGGCAGCGTCATGATGATGTAATTGAAGTGATTAAATCGAAAAAACATCGATATGAGTAGATATTAGGAGGGACTTACGTAAGTGTCACAATTGGTGGTTGGTGCGTGACGCTATAAATCTGAGAACTACGTTTAAATCTTCTCGTTGCGTCACACACCCTACAGAAAAAATATGCTAGTTGCGTAAGTCCTGATTGTATTTGATTGACTTTTTTGGTTGATTACTTTGTCCTGGTGTTACATACTCAATTGTGAGATTGATGGTACTTTATAGTTACACAAACTCTTTTATCGCAACTGCAATATAATTTATGACGCTCAATTTATATTTACTGCGACATGGCGAAACTACTTTTAGTCAAAGTGGTAATTTCTGCGGTAAAACTGATGCCGAATTGACAGAAGAAGGAAGACAGATGGCAGAAAGTTTTGCCAATGTTTATCAGAAATTGAAGTGGGAAGCAGCTTATGTTAGCCCGATGAAACGCACAATTGCCACAGCTAAACCATTTTGTGATGCTACTGGTATAGATATGCAGTTGCGTGATGGACTGAGAGAAGGTAGTTATGGCGAATGGGAAGCTAAGAGTAAATCTTTTGCTCAAGATAATTATAGTGAAAACTATGTAAAATGGCTGACAGAACCTGCTTGGAACGCACCCAAAGGTGGCGAAACAGCAGTAGATATTGCGAACCGTTCGATGCCTGTAATTGCGGAAATTCAAGAAAAGCATCCCGCAGGTAATGTGTTAGTAGTTTCCCATAAAGCCACCATTCGGATTTTGCTTTGCAGTTTATTGGGAATTGATTTAGGACGCTATCGTTATCGGGTGAATATTTTGGTTGCGTCGGTAAGTATGGTGAAATTTGATGTTCATGGGCCATTGTTAGAAATATTAGGCGATCGCCATCATATCCCAGATCATCTCCGCTCTCGTCCTGGAACTTAAATTGCTACAAATGTAGTTTGGTAAAGTAACGAAACCCAACAAAGTCTAGACTTTGTTGGGTTTTGCGATCGCTTGTAACTACTCTCGAAAAAATCTTGGCTTTATAAATCAATACGGTTCAGTTAAGGTGATGAGAGTTGATTTCTCAATTTCTACTCTATAACCTGTAACCTGTCACCTATTACCTGCCTTCTGCTATAAATAATTAAAAAATTCCTCTGGAACTAACCGCAGTTCACCAGATTTGCAACGGGCAATATCTACCCACAACGCTCGATGATGATGGGTTCCTGATTCCGAAAACATTAAACTTTCTAGTTGATAAAACTTGGAATCAGCAAAATCGCATTGATAAAGTTGAATGATTTCATGCCCTTGCCGATTGTTATAGATAAATAAGTTTTCAATACAACCCAAATAGCGAATGTTAGTTAATTCAGCTTGAATTTCTTCTTGAAATTCTCGCTGTAAAGCTGCATAACTAGTTTCACCAAAATCAACGCCACCACCCAAGGCGCGATAAAATGTGGACTGCTTTGCAGGATCATAGCCTTCAGAAACAAAAATGCGATCGCCATCCCGAATTAGTCCTAAAGCTATGACCCGAATTTCCCCTGATTTACTCATTCTTGTTACTAATTATCGTATATGGAGTAAGAACGGCTTTCGCTATCTTCCACAGGCCAATCTTCATTTTCGCCGCCAATATACAATTGTTCAATAGTGACATATTCTTCACTAAGCTGGGTGAGGGCATTGATTAAAATATCTAAAGCGATCGCATCACTAGTTCCCAAGTCAAACCAGCAACGCGCCCATTGTCCTTCGTACTCAATCTCACCCATATTGTGCATCAAAGCTAACAAGCTTTTGTCATAGCCCTGTACATCATAATCCATATAGCTAATTTCTAGCCCTGTTTCTTGGACTTGCAAATTTTCAGCATTAAACGCGCCCAACTTACCCAAGTAAAACCAGGAATTAAAAACTTCTTCTATATATTCTTTTTCCCGTTGTGAAGGAATGGTACTAAACTGCAACCAAATCCAGACATCAAACGGATTAAATTCACGAAACTGAATGTACATTCAACTATCTCAATTACTGTCGTTCAAAATAAGCATATCAAAGTAGGGAGTAGAGGCTAGGGGTAAGGAGACAGAAGAGATCAGGGAAATGCTTTTATCAGGCAATGTGGTATGACAAAGTGCTGAGAATCCCTAACCTCTAGTCTCTACCTGGATTTCTCTCTTGTGAGAAATCCAGGGGGGTGGGAAGTGTGGGAGGATGGTGAAAAAATCTTTCCCCCCACACTCCCCACACTCCCCTCTCTCTCCACACTCCCTACCCATACGTGAGAAATTCGGGTCTAGCCTCTAACCTCTAGCCTCTAACCTCTCTTTCACAGCTTGGCGAAAACCAATCACCAGCAAGATGTTAGATAGGGTTAAAAAGACTTCCGCACCCCCATGTAGCCAGTCTACATTTGCCAAAGCTTCGCCATAATGAACTTTGGCGTAAATACCTGCGGGGATGGTAACACCGACAAATACAAGTGTGCCGTAAAATCCATACAATGCTAACCTGGGTACTTGTTGACTGCGGCTAAGAAACCACAAGAAACCCAAATAGGGAAACAGGGAAAGGGCAAACAGGGTTTCTTTTGAGATCATGGTTTTGATTTAATAGATGAGACTGCAACATTATCTGTGACATTTTTGGCAGACTTGCTGGAACGCCAAATCCATACCGCAGCTGCCCACAGTGTAAAATTACCAACTAAAGTCATGGTAGCTTGCAAAGTTACTAGCCATTCTAGAGATTCTGCATTGTCAAAATAATGCCAAGTGCAAGCACACATAGCACTCACTAAAGCTGGTAACATTGCTAGGGACAATCCCCACCAACTACGATTACCCGTGAGTTCGCCGTAAGTCCAGATTAACCAAATCGCGGCAATCCACTCAATAACGCTAGAAATGTGAATAATCCAAGTGGGAATTGATAAGGCGTGCATAAATAAGTCAAAAGTCAACAGTCAACAGTCAAAAGTTAATCTTCCTCTGATTCTTTCTTCTGTTCTTCAATCTTCCCACAAGGAAATTCCTCTTTGATTGACAAGATGGCTGACATACTAGGAACTGTTGAGAAAAAGTTGATAATCTAAAATCCAAATTCTGAAGATGGGAACTATGCGGGCGTTATTGTCTGGTTATTATGGCAAAGGTAACGGTGGTGATGAAGCTTTACTGGCGACACTTTTACAAATGTTGCCATCTCATGTTACGCCTGTGGTGCTTTCTGGTAATCCCGAAGAAACGCGCGATCGCTACAATGTAGAAACTTACAACCGGATGGCTATACTACCTGTGCTGCAAGCTTTACGTTCCTGCGATGCTTTGATTTGGGGCGGTGGTAGTTTAATTCAAGATGTCACCAGCACCATTAGCCCTCTGTATTATGGGGGATTGATGACATTGGCGCAAACAATGAATTTAAAAACCATTGCTTGGGCGCAAGGTATCGGCCCTTTAGTGCGTCCGCAAACGCGCTGGTTAGCCAGACGCAATTTTGCTGGTTGTACCAAAGTTAGTGTCCGCGATCGCGCCAGTGCGGCTTTATTATCAGATTGGCAAATTCCCCACATCATCGCACCTGATCCTGTTTGGGCGCTACAAGGAAAACCAGTTCCCGAACTTCAAGATTTACCTGCGCCGAGAGTTGCTGTAACATTGCGATCGCATCCTCAACTCACCCCAACCCGCCTAGCCAACCTCACCAAAGCATTAGTAGATTTTCAAAAAGCCACCCAAGCATTTATTTTATTGCTGCCATTTCAAAAAAGTGAAGATTTAGCCATAGCCCAAGCCATTCAACCCCAGCTTGCTGATGTTAGTCAGATATTGTGTCTAGAAGATCCACAACTATTAAAAGGTGTATATCGTGGTGTGGAAATGACAATTGGAATGCGGTTACACAGTTTAATTATGGCTGCGGCTGAAGGTTGTCGCTGTTTTGCCTTGAGTTATGATCCCAAAGTCAATCGTTTGATGGAAGATTTAGCAATACCTGGCTGGGATTTAGAAGATTTACCAGATGAGGCAAATATAATTAGTAAAACTTGGCTGGAATATTACGCCAACGGTGAACCACTTTTACCAGGAAAAATCCAATCTTTAGTAGATAGAGCCTTAATGCACCGCGAATTATTAAGTGAAGCCTTGAGTTAAATTTTTGGATATTTGTTAAGGGAAAACCCAGATAAAAATTATTACAAATAAAATAGGGTTCAGCAAGGCGATCGCAGCTAAATCTATAATAGAACAATGCTATCAACTTCTCCTAATTTATTAAGACTATCCCAAGGACAACTCAACTTATTAGAACGTTGTCCCCGTCAGTTTCAGCATACCTATTTAGAGCAACTCAATTCTCCCGCAGATCCAGAACACGAGGGAAGACAAACTTTAGGTAGTCGGTTTCACTTACTCATGCAGCAGCGAGAAATCGGTTTACCAATTGATAGTTTATTACAAGCCGATGCCCAACTACAAAAGTGGATGTCTGCATTTGCTAATGCTGCGCCAGATATTGTAACGCCTACAACAAATAATCAAATTTTCCGCGAAAGCGAACACTATCGTACCTTACAAGTTCAAGATTATTTACTAACTGTTATCTACGATTTATTAATTGCCGATAACCAGCAAGCGCAAATTTTAGATTGGAAAACCTATCCCAAACCACCAGATAAACGCAAATTAGCCCAAAACTGGCAAACACGCCTTTATATGTACGTCTTAGCCGAAACCAGCGAATACTTGCCAGAAAATATCTCAATGACTTACTGGTTTGTTCAGTCTGAAGGTAGACCACAAAATATAAAATACACCTACGATAATAAGCAACATCAGCAAACAGCAAAAGAACTCAATCAGCTATTAAATAATCTAACTACTTGGCTAAAACTTTATCAAAAAGGTCAGCCATTCCCACAAGTCATTGAGACTAGTAAAGCCTGTAATTACTGCCAGTTTGCCGTTCGTTGTCAACGTATACAATCAGGTGAAGATACAGTAATATATCCATTAGTAAATATTGATAACATTCAAGAAGTCACACTGTAAATTTACGTTGTTTTTTTGCGCCTTTGCGCGAAACTTATAATTCTTATTATCTAACTTATGACTACATTTGATGAAAGCGACGCAATTTATGTCCGCGAATTAGGAATTGATGATATCGCTCCTGTATATCATTTGGGTGAAGAATTATTCACCAGCGATTTGTATCCATACCTCTACCGCACTTGGGATGAATGGGAAGTAATTGGACTTTATAATACAGACCCAGAATATTGCTTAGTCGCTGAAACTAGCGGAGAACTAGCGGGATTTATTTTAGGAACAATTATAACTAAAGCATCTTGGACTTATGGTTATATTTTGTGGCTGGGAGTTAACCCAAACTATCAGCGTCAGGGAGTAGCAGATAAACTAGTTGATAAAGTCGTTGCCCGCATGATTGAAGATGGTGCAAGATTCATGTTAGTAGATACTGACCCCACCAATGTAGCCGCAGTTAAATTTTTTAATCGCAAAGGTTTTGGTAATATTCGTCAACATATTTTCTTGTCGATGAATTTAAGTAAACACCCACATTATGGTAGGCTGATTGATTACGAACATCAAAAAGCCGAAAGAGCAGGTTACAGGCGATCGCGTCCCACAATTCGCCCCCGAAAATCTGATGGCGTTGCGAATGAATTAGTCCTCAATCCTTTAGTAAACGAACCTCCAATTATTGAAGACCAAAAGTAGGGAGTAGAGAATAGAAAATTTAAAGTAACAAATAACTATTGGCTATTGACAAAATGCAGTGGATTTTAGCACCTACTGAACAACCTCCAGATTGGTTTATTGCAGCAGTAAAGCAGCACACACCTACATCTAGTGGACTATATGCAGCACAATTATTGTGGCAAAGAGGTATTCAAGATTCTCAACAACTAGCCACTTTTGTTAACTATCAAAATTATCAACCTGCTAATCCCTTTGAATTTGGGGAAGAAATGCACCTAGCAGTAACCAGATTACAACAAGCACGTAAGCTTGGTGAAAAAGTGGCGATTTGGGGAGATTTTGATGCTGATGGTATCACTTCCACTGCGGTGTTATGGGATGGCTTGGGGCAGTTTTTTCAGCAACATACACATTTAACTTATTACATTCCCAATCGCCTCAGAGAATCTCACGGACTGAACAATTCAGGAATTGAGAATTTAGCGAAACAAAATTTTAAATTAATAGTTACTTGTGATACTGGTAGCACAAATATTGATGAAATTATCTATGCTAAACAGTTAGGTATAGATGTCATTGTTACCGACCATCACACTTTACCCGCCCAACGTCCACCAGTTACAGCAATTATTAACCCCCGTTATTTACCAAGCGAACATCCGTTATTTCATCTTTCTGGGGTAGCAGTTGCTTACAAGTTAGTAGAAGCACTTTATCAAACTCTGCCTAATATTCCGCAAGATGCACTGGAAAATTTATTAGATTTAGTCGCAGTCGGATTAATTGCTGACTTGGTACAACTCAAAGGAGATTGTCGGTACTTAGCACAATTGGGAATCCAACGTTTACAAGCAGATTTTAAACAACCACCCACAGCACGACGCAGACCAGGGGTAGGACGATTATTAGAATTGTGCCAAAAAAGTGGCGATCGCCCCACAGATATTTCCTTTGGTTTGGGGCCGCGCATCAACGCAGTTAGCCGCATTCAAGGCGATGCCAGTTTTTGCGTAGAATTACTGACTAGCCGCGATGCCAAACACTGCAATCAATTGGCTGAAGAGACAGAACTTGCCAACACTCGCCGTAAGTCATTACAAAAAGATGTCCAAACCCAAGTAGCCCAAAAACTCACCCAATTAGATTTATCAACAACCAGTGTCATCGTCCTCGAAGATCCCCAATGGCCAGCCGGTGTATTAGGCTTAGTCGCCGGACAAGTAGCCCAAGAAACAGGCCGTCCCACAATTTTGTTAAGCACTGAATTAGCAGGGGAGCAGGGGAGCAGGGGAGCAGGGGAAGAATTAGCTCCTTTATCTTCTAACTCAGCACTCAGCACTCAGCACTCAGCACTCAGCGAGAAGTTGCGTGCGGGGGTTCCCCCCGTTGAGCAAAGTTCGGGGACTCAAAACTCAGCACTCAGCACTCAGCACTCAGCACTTGTACTAGCCCGTGGTTCAGCCCGTTCCATCAATTCTGTTGATTTATATCAACTCGTCAAAGACCAAGCACATTTATTACATCGCTTTGGTGGACATCCCTACGCTGCGGGTTTGAGTTTACCAGTCGAGAATATTCCTTTATTTACCCAAGCAATTAATCAGCAGCTGCGGCAATCTTTGGGTAGTACAGAATTAATGCCTACAGTTCAGGTAGATTTAAAAGTCACGGTAGCAGACTTGGGCAAAGAATTATTCTTAGAACTGAAACTACTAGAACCTTGCGGAATGGGAAACCCAGCCCCAAAACTCCTCATTCAAAACTGCTGGTTTGAAAACGCTTGGCATCGTAATCAGCAAGACTGGCAAGGAAAAAAAGTACAGTACATTAAAACCGATTTTAATATTCGGGATGACTCTACTAAAAATCCTTTTCCTGGTGTGTGGTGGGGACATTACAAAGATGAATTACCTGTAGGCAAAGCTGATTGCATCGTCGAATTAGATTACAACAGTTTCAAAAAACGCTATGAAATCAGATTAATTGCCGTCCGTCCCAGCAATGACTCAGAACTCAGTCAACAATATTCAACACAAATCCTCGACTGGCGCAACCTACCCACTCCCAACTCCCCACTCCCAACTCCCAACTCCCCACTTATCTTAGAACAATGCCCGACTAGCTGGGATCAAATACGTATTTGGTGGCAACGCTCACTTTACAATCATCAACAACTAGTCCTAGCTTGGTCTAAACCTCACCTACAACCACCGCAAGAAATTTGGCAGACTCTAGTTGGCATAGCTAAATATCTGAGTCGTACACAGCAGCTAGTTACTCGCACGCAACTACTAGGAAAATTAGGCATAGGCGATCGCAGCTTACTACTAGGCATCAAAGCTTTGAAACATTGCGGATTTATAGCTACCAGACAAGACCGTTATTTACAAATCAGCCAAAATCCTCAAACAATTTCACCGCACCTAGTAGATACAGCCGTTACTCAATTTCTGTCCGCAGTCAGCGAAGAACAGTTTCAGCAACAGTATTTTTCTGAAGTACCTTTATCTACAATTGTGGCGCTTGTTAATCGACCTCTGAGTTGAAAGTGGCTAGTGCTGAGTCATTACAGAACTCGCTTTTTCACATTTACATACGCAATAAAGCGGATTCACAAATCATAGATAGTGCCTAATTACACCTATAGAAATTTTAAATTTTTAAGATGCAAACTAGTTTTTATGCTCATCATACTAGCTGTTTATCCATTTTCATCAACAAGATAAGTATAAAAAAATACTTCATTTATGAGAATTTACTGCTTTGAAAGAGTTGTGATTTGGCAAAACTTATGATACTTTTTGATGGTCAAACAAGGCTCTAGCAATACTCCATCTAATTTTCCAACCTTAATACAACTTTATATATATTTCTCAAAGCTAGATTTATCCGGGTTTTTTCCTAATCAAAGCTTCACAGAAATTTCGGTAAATTTAGCAAGCCAAGAACAAAAAACTACAAGTTAGAAATAATGTAGCAATCTTGCGTTTATCCAGTTTGAGAAGATAAATTTCCATGACAACAAAACTATTCCAAACTCTAGCCGCAGCGACCACCTTGGCCGGTATCGTAGCCACCGCAGGCGCAGCAAACGCAGCTTCTCTTTCTTACACTACTCAATACCAATACAAGCCTACAGATGGTACACCAGTGTCAGCTGATGGTTTCTACGTGACAGATATTGAAGATATCATCAGTGTTAACAAGTTCGACTCAAAACTAGGCACTCTCAAAAGTGTAACTATCGATTTTATTGGTGACTTGAAGGGAGATGCCCGCTTTGAAAATAGAAGCAGCAGAGCTGCTACTGTTTTAGTAAATCTTGCAGGTGAGTTGAGCTTGGAACTCCCAGCAGGTGTAGAGCGACTCAACCTCACTCCAACCCAGTCTTATGCTTACCAAGTAGCGAGATATGATGGAGTGACAGATTTTGGTGGTGCTTCCGGCAGGACAGTTAATGGTCTGAGTGCTACTCTAGCAAAAACACTAACAGTCAATGCTGGCGACGAATTTTTCCAATATTTCCTCGGTAAAGGAACAGCAGACTTTACTTTCAAGGCATTCGCAAATTCTAATGTCACAGGCTCAGGCAACTTTGACTCTCAAATCAACACTTATGCCGCAGCAAATTTGGCTGTCACATACGACTATGACCCCAAAGCTGTACCTGAGCCTTCTGCTGCAATTGGTCTTGGTTTAGTAGCAGGAATTGGTTTAATGTCCCAACGCAAAAAAATTGGCTCAAAGCGTCTAACTAATTGGTAGAAATAGGTGGGTCTTCTCACCTGATTCAATTTACTAATGCCAATTAATCATCAAAAAGCACATTGCATTAGTTACAAAGGTGTGCATCTGTTAGACCGCTTTCATGTCGATTATTACTGTCAGAATCATTTTTTATTTAACACTGAAAAACCTAGACTTTTAGTCTAGGTTTTTTATTTTGGTTGACACTAGGACTTACTCAACAATACATATATGCTATAGGACTCATATTTGATTTCTGAAAAAAAATCAGTACACCCAGATCAGGCTTCTTTCCTACTCCCTACTCCCTACTCCCTATTCCCTACTCCCTACCTACACAACTAGATTCAGGAATCAAACCTTATTCCTATATCAATTCGCGATCGCTATCTGCCAGTTGCATAAGTCCTGTTAGATTGCTTTTTTGTTTCACTCAAATCCAGTTAACACACAGAGAAATAAGGCTTCTGTCCATTCGACGACTGCGCCGTAGGTATCGCCTGTGTGTCCGCCTAATTTGTGATTAAACCATAGACCTGTGAGAAAGGCGATCGCACTGCCAGCTAGTATCATTGTGAGTGGGAGAAATAGGTTTTGGCTATCTATCAACCACAGCAAACCACCCACACTCAACAGTAACAGCAGTCCCGGAATGACATCTTTGTAGGAACGAATAGCTGCTTTGTGAAATGCACCTTTACCTGTGGGTTTAAGGTAAGGATATCGCCAGATTGCTAGTTGTTGTCCCCACCTTCCCCAACCGCAAGCGGCCATTAAGATTAACCAACGGTGAGTTTCAATTTCTGTTAAGGCTACGGTTTTTAATAATACTATGGCGATCGCTGCCATTGCCCCAAACGCACCGGTGGCACTATCTGTCATCACTTCCAACCGCCTTTCGGGATTGCCTACTGCTAACCCATCCGATGTATCCATTGCACCATCTAAGTGTAATCCTCCAGTCAAAGCAATCCAAGCACAAATAACTAAAGCTGTGCGGGTTAATACTGGCACGCCAAAATAATTCATACCAGTGTCAAATAGCCCTAAAAATCCGCCAATTATTAATCCAACTAGTGGCGCAAATTGAGATACTGCCTGAAAATCTAAGCCATTAATATTAGGAAAAGGCACAGTACTGTAAAATATTACACTAGCTATGAAGTTAAACAGCGATGTTTTCCACCACTGAAAAAAGTTTGTCATTTTAGTTACTTTTATAGCAGAAATGCTTCAGGGATAATATTGATTACTGTGGTACAACCACTAGTAGATAAGTTTAAAGCTTTGGATAAGATAGCTATTAGTTTACAGACTCGGCTGAAAAATTTTGTTATGCTGGACTCGTTAAGCTAAATTTTTTAGCTTGCAATAATAACATAAAAAAATAAATTTAACAACGTAAAGCTAGTACAGCATTTTGTGTATTCATTAGCTAACAAATTAGATCGAGAGTATTGAAGCGATCGCCCCACAAAATTGATATTTTTTAAATGTAGGGAACTAATTAAGCTATTAATTTAAGTTTTTTTAGCTGCGTTCTCATCTTTTTCCTCTCTTTAAATTTCCTATGAGTCATCATCTACCCGATACCAGGATACCGGCTCCGTGCATTGTTAACACGGGCGTGATTGTGAATAAACTCGACATGCGGCGATTACTTTCTGATTTAGGTCGAGTTCACTATATGTACACCCACGGAGAGCAGGTAGTCAGCGAGGGTGAAGGAGATGTCATAGAAGTATTCGCAAATCCCCAGCGTTCGACTTTAGTAGCTAACAGTGCGCTTTATTTGAACGTGTATAGTTTTGATTATATTGAATTAAAGCAGTTATCCCAACAAGAAACTTGTTTTGATTTGATGCAAGAAGGAATGTGTCTGCGCTTAATACCCCTCACTACCCCCATCCAAGAGCGTCGAGAGAAAACCTTTAATGTCAGCGCCATCGAAGCCATGATGGAACAAGTACTCTCTGCTAAATGGGATGCAGAAATGGATGATGACTGCACTGATTCGTTTTAGAATTGTCATCTGTCATGAGTCGAGGCACAAAGTTTTGCGTTCAGATAAACCAAGACGATTAATAATTGCTATAACCAAGGACAAATGACAATCACTTAGTATAGTTATCTAATTTTTACTTTGAGCGATAATTTTTCTTTTCAATCCTTAGCTCGTTGTAGCCAAACAAAGGCCAGAGCCGGGATATTCTTCACGCCGCACGGTGCTGTAGAAACCCCCAGATTTATGCCTGTGGGGACATTAGCCAATGTCAAAACAGTCACACCTGCCCAGTTGAAAGACACTGGCGCACAGATGGTCTTATCTAATACTTATCACTTGCATTTGCAACCAGGGGAAGCAATTGTCGCTGGTGGTGGTGGCTTACATAAGTTTATGGGCTGGGATGGGCCGATGCTCACCGATTCTGGTGGGTTTCAAGTATTCAGCTTGAGTGAGATGCGGAAAATTACGGAAGAGGGTGTAACTTTTCGCTCGCCTCACGATGGGCAGATTATCAATTTAACTCCAGAACGTTCCATAGAGATTCAGAATACTTTAGGGGCGGATGTGATTATGGCATTTGATGAATGTCCGCCTTACCCCGCCACTCGCCAAGAAGTAGAAACTGCTACTCAAAGGACTTACCGTTGGCTAGAACGTTGTATAGCCGCCCATAAACGTCAAGATCAGGCATTATTTGGAATTGTGCAAGGGGGCGTGTATTTAGATTTGCGTTCCCAAGCGGCTGTGGAGTTGGCTAAGTTAGATTTGCCTGGATATGCTATTGGTGGTGTGAGTGTAGGCGAACCCGCAGAATTAATGGCTCAAATTGTCCAAGCCACTGCACCATTATTACCACCAGAAAAGCCCCGTTATTTGATGGGTGTGGGGACTTACCGCGAAATGGCGATCGCGATCGCTTCTGGTATAGACTTATTTGATTGCGTCATTCCGACTCGTTGGGCGAGACATGGTACAGCAATAGTGCAAGGCGAACGCTGGAATTTAAAAAATGCTAAGTTCCGTGAAGATTTTGCACCATTAGATGAAACTTGCCCTTGTTATGCTTGTCAAAATTTTAGTCGGGCGTATATTTCTCATTTGGTGCGATCGCAAGAAATTTTAGCCTACACTTTACTCAGCATTCACAATATCACCGAACTAATTCGGTTCACCCAGAAGATTCGCCAAGCAATATTAAACGATTCCTTTCTGGAAGAATTTGGTCATTGGCTCAATTCACCAGAAACTGGAGATGATCTATCTTGATGAAAATTTACACAAAATCTCACTAAAATAATCTTTTCTTTGTGTCCTACCCTGCGGGAAGACGCTATCACGTCGATGCGCCAGAAATTAAAACGAACCACAAAGAGCGCAAAGAACGCAAAGAGAAGAGATAGAAAGAGAATTTTTTGGGTTGACTAGAGTGGGTAAACCTATTTATTGGTATAACGGCAAATTAATCGAATCTCAAACCCTGGAATTAGATATTAACGATCCGGGGTTACTTTATGGCGCAACGATATTTACTACACTGCGGGTTTATGAAAATTCTCTCGATAGTAGTTTAAGCAACTGGCAGGCACACTGCGATCGCCTGAAGTTGAGTTTACAATTTTTTGCTTGGCAACAACCAGATTGGCAGCGCATATATCAAGGCGCACAATTTCTCATCAAACATTTCCCCGTTCTCAGAATTACCTTGTTTCCTGATGGTAGGGAATGGATAATTGGCAGAAATTTACCAGCAGATTTATTAGAAAAACAACAGCATGGGGTGAAATGCGCCATTGCACAACCTCAATTTTCCCGCAACTTGCCTTCTCATAAAACAGGTAATTATTTGGGTGCTTGGTTAGCGAAAAATAGTGTGCAGAATTTAGCCGCCCAAGAAGCGATTTTAGTTGATGGGGGGGGGAATTGGCTAGAAACCACCACTGGCAATCTTTGGGGATGGCGAGATAATTGTTGGTGGACACCGCCCGAATATGTAGGGATTTTACCCGGAATTGGGCGATCGCAAATTATCCAATGGCTGCAAAATCAACAGCTACAAGTGCGAGAGGAACCTTGGACACCCCAGTTAGTCACGGGATTTGAAGCGATCGCCTACACTAATAGTGTGGTAGAAATTATCCCGATTCATACCGTTGAGCAAGCTTCAGGGTCGCTACAATATAATCCCAACCATGCAAATTTTCTACAAATTAGGAGGCTTTTTAGCATGACAGCCGTACCATTTTGAGATACCTTAAAATAAGTTAACATAATTCTTAATAATCCCCTCTCATACAGAGACACTCCGCGAAAGCACAGAAAATACAGGAGATAGACCTCAGTGAATAAAAGATGGAGAAATGCGGGGCTGTACGCACTACTGTTTATTGTTGTCATTGCGCTGGGAACAGCATTCTTTGACAAACAACCCCAAAACACACAAACATGGCGCTACAGTCAATTTATTCAAGAAGTTGAAAAAGGTAAAGTTACACAAGTTAGGCTGAGTGCAGATCGTTCCACAGCCATTGTTAAATCTCAGGACGGTAGCCAAATTAAAGTTACCTTAGTTAACGACCCCGACCTGATTAACACTCTTACCTCTAAAGGCGTTGATATTTCTGTATTGCCTCAAACCGATGAAGGCTTTTGGTTTAAAGCACTGAGCAGTTTATTTTTCCCTGTACTGCTGTTAGTTGGTTTATTTTTCTTACTCCGCCGCGCTCAAAGTGGCCCCGGTAGCCAAGCCATGAACTTTGGTAAATCCAAGGCGCGAGTGCAGATGGAACCCCAAACTCAAGTTACATTTGGTGATGTTGCGGGGATTGACCAAGCCAAACTTGAATTAAATGAAGTTGTAGACTTTCTGAAAAACGCCGATCGCTTTACTGCTGTCGGTGCCAAAATTCCTAAAGGAGTATTATTAGTAGGGCCTCCAGGTACAGGTAAAACCCTCCTCGCTCGTGCTGTAGCTGGGGAAGCTGGTGTACCTTTCTTCTCTATCTCTGGTTCTGAATTTGTAGAAATGTTCGTGGGTGTGGGTGCTTCCCGCGTCCGTGATTTATTTGAGCAAGCTAAATCTAACGCTCCTTGTATCGTCTTCATCGATGAAATTGACGCAGTTGGTCGTCAACGGGGTGCTGGTTTAGGCGGTGGTAACGATGAACGGGAACAAACCCTCAACCAGTTACTCACCGAAATGGATGGTTTTGAAGGCAACACTGGCATCATCATCATTGCTGCTACCAACCGTCCCGACGTATTAGACGCAGCTTTATTACGTCCTGGTCGCTTCGACCGTCAAGTTGTAGTAGACCGTCCCGACTACGCCGGACGTAGCGAAATCCTGAAAGTTCACGCCCGTGGCAAAACCTTAGCCAAAGATGTGGACTTGGATAAAATTGCCCGTCGGACACCTGGTTTTACTGGTGCAGATTTATCTAACTTGCTCAACGAAGCCGCAATTTTGGCAGCCCGCCGCAACTTAACCGAAATTTCGATGGATGAAATCAATGATGCCATCGATCGCGTGTTAGCTGGCCCAGAGAAGAAAGACCGGGTAATGAGCGAAAAACGCAAGACCTTGGTAGCTTATCACGAAGCTGGTCACGCCTTAGTTGGTGCATTGATGCCCGACTATGACCCAGTACAAAAGATTAGTATTATTCCTCGCGGTCGTGCCGGTGGTTTAACTTGGTTCACCCCCAGCGAAGACCGGATGGACACAGGTTTATACAGTCGCTCCTATCTGGAAAATCAGATGGCTGTGGCATTAGGTGGTCGTTTAGCCGAAGAAATTATCTTTGGTGAAGAAGAAGTAACTACAGGTGCTTCTAATGACCTACAACAGGTAGCAAGAGTAGCCCGTCAAATGATCACTCGCTTTGGCATGAGCGATCGCTTGGGGCCTGTTGCCCTGGGTCGTCAACAAGGTAATATGTTCCTCGGACGCGATATTATGTCAGAGCGCGACTTTTCCGAAGAAACTGCTGCTGCCATTGACGAAGAAGTGCGGAAACTCGTAGATACAGCCTACATCCGCGCCAAAGAAGTATTAGTCAACAACCGTCACATTCTTGATCAGTTAGCCCAAATGCTAGTTGATAAAGAAACAGTAGATGCTGAAGAATTGCAAGAAATTTTGGCAAATAATGATGTGAAAACTGCCGCCTTTGCTTAATCAACTGCGGTAATCATCTAAAATTTGGATTTGGGGTAGTTCTGAAAAAGAATTACCCCATTTTTCTTAAAAGTGCTGAGTCACCGAAGTTTACCCGCAGGAAAACCCTCATCACAACTTCTCGCTGAATTGAGATTTAGATAAAATTAACCGCAGATGAACGCGGATAAACGCAGATAAAAATGAACTTGACAACTAACCAATCCTCAGAATTTGCTACTTATGATTCCGGGATGCTGTCAGATTACGTCACAGCATTAGCTTGGTCTCCTGGAGGTGAAATTCTCGCGGCGACATCTGCGGCTGGCGAGGTGGTGCTATGGAATGATGGCAATGCCATAGAGTTGCAAAGTGGTAGTGGTAAATCTGTAGACTGTGTGGCTTTTTCGGCTGATGGCAAATTTTTAGCCGTTGGTGGACAGGATGGACAAGTCAAAATTTGGCGGGAACAGGAACTCATCGCCACCTTAGAAAATGCACCAGCCTGGGTAGATAAGTTGGCTTGGAATCATACTAGTAACTTACTGGCTTTTAGTTTGGGGCGTTACGTGCAAGTCTGGGATGCCGATTTGGGTGAGATAGTCGTCACCTTGAATTTTGATAACTCCTCCGTTTTAGGGATAGATTGGCGTAGTGATGGCCAGTATTTAGCAATTAGCGGCTATCAAGGAGTCAAAATTTGGGAAAGTCAAAACTGGGATGAAGAACCCTATTTTCTGGCTATGCCAACGGTCAGTGTAGCTATGGGTTGGTCGCCTGATAGCAAATATCTGGCTTCCGGTAATATGGATCGCAGCGTCACGGTATTGGAATGGGGCAACCCCGACCCGTGGATTATGCGTGGCTTTCCTGGTAAGATTCGGCAGTTGTCATGGTCGGAAGCTACTACCGAACTGGGTGCGCCTATTCTGGCTTCTTCCAGTGTTGAGGGTATTGTCGTCTGGGAAAAGTTAGAGGATGAATCTCTAGGTTGGGAAGCGCGGGTGTTGACTAATCATGTGGATGTGATTAATGCGATCGCATTTGCACCCCACAGCTTCTTATTAGCCTCCGCCGGCGCTGATGGTTTATTGTGTTTGTGGTCAGAAGCAGCACAAGTATCTCAAATTCTCACAGGTGCTACCGCCGGTTTTTCCACCTTAGCTTGGCATTCTCAAGGCAAGTTTCTCGCCGCAGGTGGTGAACAAGGCGAATTAATTATCTGGTCAAACGAAGTCTGAAGTCTGAAATGGTCTCATAATTTTTTCTGGCATTTTGTTTTTTACTTAACAACAAGGGAGACAGAGTATTTATTGATAAAAGTTTACTTATTTTATGGCTTATTCCTGAATATTTAATATTTCACTGTTATTTAATAATAATGATTATTGTTAAATTTATTCAGGAAAGCTACTAGCCCTTGATTATGCTCAATAAATTGCTATTTAATACTTTGTTACGGGCTGCTTGCGTTAGTTTTTTGATTGGCTTGGTTGGTTGTACAAGACAAGCGACTCAAACTTCCTTTACACAAACGACAACAGCAGATGAAAATCTACCCAAAGTTGTTGCTACAACCAGTATATTGTGTGACTTAATCAAACAAGTTGCTGAAAATACAGTCAACCTCGCTTGTTTAATTCCCCCAGGTACAGACCCTCATAACTATCAACCAAAAGCCGCAGATAAGGAAACTATCGACCAAGCTAATCTGATTTTCTACAATGGCTATAATTTTGAACCGGGCTTGATCAAAACTATAAAATCAAGTAGTAATACTGCACCAAAAATAGCTGTGAATCAGTTAGCAGTGCCAAAACCACAAAGATTTATTGAAGATGGCAAAAGAGTTATCGACCCCCATATTTGGCACAATCCGAAAAATGGCATCAAAATGGTTGATGTTATTAACAATAACCTGAAAAAGCTAGAGCCTAATAATGCAGCAATTTATAATCAAAATACTAAACAAATTAAAAGTGAATTAACTCAATTAGATAGTTGGATAAAAACCAGAATTGCTAGTATTCCTAGTGATAAACGTGAATTAGTTATCAGTCATAATGCACTGGCTTATTATGCTAAAGCCTATGGGATGACTTTAGTGGGGGTATTAGCTGGTATTAATCCCGAAAATCAACCAACAGATAGGCAGTTAAATAGTTTAGTTAAAAATATTCAACAAGCTAAAATACCAACTATTTTTGCTGAGAAAAATATTAATAAACAGTTAATTCAATCGATAGCCCAAACAGCAGAAGTCAGAGTTTCGGAAAGGGAACTTTATACTGATGGTCTTGGAGATGCCAATAGTGATGCTAATAGTTATCAAAAAATGTTGGAAGCAAATACACGCACTATTGTAGAAGGTTTGGGAGGAACTTATTTAATCTTTACACCGAAGGCTAGTAAGTAGCATAAATGAAAATTCAGCAATGTTAACTAAAAAATCCTCTTGGGAACAGGTGGTACATTTACCGATGTCTTACCTTTAAAACTCAGAAAAGTAGGTGCATCAGATGAATAGAATTCTTATTGCGGAGGATGAACCCAGAATTGCCGCTTTTATTGAGAAAGGATTGCGTTCTCACGGTTTTACAACGTCTGTGGCGGTTGATGCACGTTCAGCTACGGAAATGGCTTTAGGTAGTGCTTTTGACTTGATGATTTTGGATTTAGGACTACCGGGTAAGGACGGCTTGGGTGTTTTAGAAGAAATACGCGGACAAGGTGAGAATTTTCCTGTAATTATTTTGACTGCGCGTGATGATATTCAAGATAAAGTTGCAGGTTTTGAAGCTGGTGCTGATGACTATATTACTAAGCCTTTTCGCTTTGAAGAATTATTAGTACGGGTAAAAGCGCGATTACGCAACAGTGTTAGTAACCAAGGTACTGATGAGATGGTGCTGAAGGTGGGAAATGTAGTTTTAGATTTGCGATCGCGTAAAGTAAAAGTGGGTAACAAAACTGTAGAATTACCAGCACGGGAGTTTACCCTGGCAGAAACTTTCTTTCGCCACCCCGGACAAGTTTTAAGCCGTGAACAATTGTTAGATAGGGTGTGGGGTTATGACTATGATCCAGGTTCTAATATTGTCGATGTTTATGTAGGATATTTGCGAAAAAAACTCGGCAACCACCTCATCGAAACTGTCAGAGGTATGGGTTATCGTCTGCGAACATGAGAAATTTCTCATTAAACTTTTATCTGTTTATCGTATACTCAAGAAAATCATCAATAGTAAAAATGCGACAGATAAGGTTTTTATAGATAATTTATCCGTCGCATTGTTATTTAAAAATGAGAAAAATTCAAAATCATCAACAAGAAGTCAAAACTAACTTTTTGAAAAATTTTAAGGGTCTGTTTTGGGCGACACGTACTCAAATACTTTTTTGGTATTTTCTCATTTTATGTTTTATATTTATCTTTTTTGTGCCAGTATTTCGTTATTTTTTATATGCCCAAGTTGATAGGCGGGTGCATAAAGAAATTAACGAGAAAATGGGGATTTTTTTAGAATTAGTTAATGGTAAACCTCAATTCTTAGATTATCTCGAAAATAGGGAAGCAGATGAGACAATTAATCTTTTAAGAGAAGCAGATAACCGCTTAATTAAAGCTCCCAAATCTTTAGATGAATTAAAAGATTTTTTTGATGCTTTTTTGGTAAATCAAATTCCTGAAGACGATACTTTTTTAATTGCGCTAACAGAAGGTAAATTTTACAAATCTAGCCCTAGAGGTAGACCAAAAGAACTGAGTAGAGATTCAAAACTAATTCGCTATTGGTCAAACTTAACTCAACCAGAGGAAGGGGAAAAAATAATTCCGGGTAGCAGTGTTGGGAATATTATTTATTTGGCTCAACCTGTGACAATTAAGGGCGAAGTTATCGGAGTATTTGTTATTGCCCACACTACAGCCGGGGAACATGGCGAGGTGGGAGAAGCTATCAGTGTGATTATTCCTGTAAGTGTAGGAATTATATTATTAGCTTTAGTTTTAGCTTGGTTTGCTTCAGGAAGAATTCTTGCACCCTTACGCTTGTTAACTCAAACTGCACGGAATATTAGTGAGTCTGATTTAAATCAACGCCTTTCTATAGTTGGTGAGGGTGAACTTGCAGAATTAACAGCTACTTTTAATGAAATGATGGATAGGTTGGAAGCTGCTTTTATTAGCCAACGTAATTTTATTAATGACGCGGGGCATGAATTACGTACACCAATTACGATTATTCGTGGTCATTTAGAGTTGATGGGTGATGACCCAGAAGAAATAAAAGAAACTCTAGCTTTAGTCATGGATGAATTAGAACGGATGAACCGATTTGTGAATGATTTAAGTTTACTGGCAAAGGCGGAACGTCCTGATTTTTTATGTTTAGAAACAGTTGATGTTTGCGCCTTAATTGAAGAACTGTTTGTGAAGGTTCAAGCTTTGGGCGATCGCAACTGGCAACTAAGAGCCACTGCTAAAGGTAAAATTGTTGCAGATCGCCAGCGTTTGACTCAGGCTGTAATGAATTTAGTGCAGAATGCTACACAGCATACAAAAACTACTGATACCATCACCCTGGGTTCGGCTATTCGTCACGGTAAAATTTGCTTTTGGGTTAGCGATACTGGTGAGGGTATTGCTAAAGTAGACCAAAAAAGAATTTTTGAACGTTTTGCGCGTGCGGCAAACAGTCGCCGTCGTTCTGAAGGAGCCGGGTTAGGATTATCTATAGTTCAAGCTATTGTAGAGGCTCACGCTGGAGAAATGACTCTCGAAAGTCAACTAGGAACAGGAGCCACATTTACAATTACTTTACCTGTGGAACCGTCCCAAGAGAGCAATAATTAAAAGATTACAGCCTTTCTTAACCTAGTGAGGTACAGACAAAAATAATTAACCGCAGATGGATGCAGATGGATTTGTCCTTCAGTCAACTAGTCAACGCTATCTTGATAAAGTAAAAATAGAATCATCTCAATGTAATTGGTAGAACTCAAGTTTTATGATGCCTCTACAAAAAACTATAGTCGGCATTTTTAATGCTGTGTTAGTTTTAGCGATCGCTGGTTGTGATATTGTATCAAATCAAGACAAATTGCCAGAAACTCCTGCAAGTGTAGAATCTGCATTCACAAATAAATATTCTGAAAAACCGCGTCTCTGGCAAAGAAATTATTATGGGTATGAAGCAACTTTTATTAAAAAAAATGTTAAATACGAAGCTGAGTTTTCTGAGACAGGTGAATGGTTAGAAACAGAATACTATGTGACTGAGAAAGAATTTCCTGATGTTATTTTAAAACGTATTCGCCAAGAATATCCAACATTTAAAATTACCAAATATGAAATTGAAATTACACCCAAAGGTAACTTTTATGAAGTAGATATTACTGATGGTGAAATGGAATATGAATTATATTTTGATGTTCATGGCAATACACAAGTAGATATGTATGAAGATTAAGTTTAATCATGAGAAAATTCTCATGATTTATCAGCTTAATTTAAGATTCAATTAAGATAGAGTTAATACAAAGTATTGATCATTAACTCTGGCTGTTCCCATGTCTAATGTGTGTAAAAAAATAACTTTTTTATCAAGCTTATTATTCTCCACATTTCCAACTATTTCACCAACTTTTGCCGGAGAAACTCAGCTAGATACACCTCAAAAAGAACTAGCACAATTAACTTCAGTTTCTCAACTGTCTGATATTCTACCTACAGACTGGGCGTTTCAGGCTTTACAATCTTTGGTAGAAAGATATGCTTGTATTGCTGGTTATTCTAATGGCAGTTATTTAGGCAATAGTGCAATGTCACGTTATGAGTTTGCCGCAGCTTTAAATACTTGTCTAGCGAAAATTCAAGAAATCATAACTACAGCAAAAGATAGTTCTATAACTAAAGTAGACTTAGATTTAATTCAAAAACTCCAAGCAGAGTTTTCTGCTGAATTATCCATAATTCGCAATCGTGTAGAAACTTTAGAAAGTCACACTTCTAATTTAGCAGCAAATCAATTTGCTACCACTACAAAACTAGAAGCGGAAGTTATTATAGGCGCGGCTGGCGTTTTTGGTGAAACAGTTGCCGATAAAGATGATCATCTTAATAACAATCTTGATTTAAATACAAATCTCACCTTAGCTCAACGTGTGCGGTTAAATTTTCTCACGAGTTTTACTGGTAAAGATGAATTAAATATCCGTTTAGAGTCAGGTAATATTCCTGAATTTGATGAAAATATTACCGGAACAGGAATGACACGTTTAGGTTTTGATGAAGATACGAATAATAATATTGGTCTAGATGAAGTATATTATGCTTTCCCGATTGGAGATAGAATCAAAACCACAATTGCTATCACTGAAATGGAGTTAAATGATATTGCTAACCCAATCAATCCTTTAGCAAGTAGTGATAGTGGTGCAGTTTCCCGCTTTGGTAGATATAACCCGATTGTACGAGGTATAGATGGCACAGGGTTAGGAATAAATTATCAAATCAATAATAATACTAATTTTGGCTTTGCTTATCTAACTAATAATGCAGCTTTACCAACAGAAAAAAACGGTTTATTTAATGGTAATTTTGCTGCACTGGGAAATGTTACTTATCAACCAACTCACAATTTAGGCATTGCTTTTACCTATATTCATACTTACTATGCAGGCGGTGGAGCAAGTGACGTAAATTTGACAGGTAGCACGGGTAGTTTAACAGCGCGTAGCCCTTTTGGTAATGTTTCAACCACAGCCAACTCCTTTGGTTTAGAAACTAGCTGGCGAATCAATCCTAAGTTTATTGTTTCTGGTTGGGTGGGATATACACAAGCAGAGTCACCAGTCACAAATGATAATGCAGAAGTTTTAAATTATGCCATTAGTTTAGCTTTTCCTGATTTGGGTAGTGAGGGTAATTTAGCAGGTTTAGTTGTGGGAATGCCACCAAAAGTTATTAATAGTAGTTTGCTGGCTGATCATGATACTTCCTTACATATAGAAGGTTTTTATCGATTTCAGGTGACAGAGAATATTTCGATTACTCCAGGAATATTTTTAATTACTAACCCTGAACATAATGCCAATCACGATAGTCTTTTAGTCGGAACTATTCGCACCAGCTTAGAATTTTAATTATTTGGCGATAAATGAGCGCGAACGCTGTTCAATAAATCGGTAAATTTAAATGGTTTACTGATGTAAGGGACAGCTTTATTTCCTGATTGAGAAACTTTTTTTAAAATGTCATGATTTGCGCTAACTATGATGGTGGGAATCAGTAAATTATGTTCGCGTAATTCAGACATAACTGTTAAACCATCCTTGACAGAGATATTAATATCTAATAACAATAAATCAAATTTAGCTGTGGTCAACATTTGTAAAGCTTGTTCACCATTATTTGCGATCGCAGTATTAAAACCATTCTGCCGCAAGCCTTTTTCAATAAATGATGCAATCCGAATCTCATCTTCAACAATCAAAATTTTCTGCATAATTACTCCTGGTTTATCCACATTTAAAATTCCCCAAAATTACCGGATAAATAGTAAATTCTGGGGAAATATTTCAATTCAAATTAAGTAAGTCGGTGGGGAAACATAACTAACTATGTTAAGAAAAAAATCAAACTAAAACCCTTTTTCCTCCTGCCTCTTCCCAACTACAAATATTTACTTTGCTATACTTAACTGATAGATTTATAGCTGGAAGTCACTAACTGACTCTCTGCAACTCTGCGTCTTCTGTGATTTTTTTTATTCCCCTGGCGTAAGTCCTGATAACGGCGAATTTGCTTACCAACTAATAGCAACCGCGCCACTTGTTCCGCCGCATTAGTTAATAAAGTTGCAGTTTGAGAAATCGCCTCATTTAATTGACAAGGATGAGTCAAAATACTATTGAAATAATCAATTCCTTGTTGAAAATTAATTTCTGCGCCTTCGCCAATTGTCCCAACTAATGCAATCACTGGTAATTGATAACGCTTGGCACGTTTAGCAACTTCCGCCGGAATTTTACCCCGTGGCGTTTGAAAATCAATGCAACCTTCTGCTGTAATTACTAAATCAGCTTGAGGAATTAAATTATCTAATTCCAAATACTGCATCACAATATCGTAGCGTGGGTGTAATGTCGCGCCAATTAAAGCGTGTAAGCCCGTACCCAAACCACCAGAAGCACCACTACCAGCCATTTCTCGCACATCTAAACCTAAATCTGCTTTGATAACCGCCGCATAGTGTTCTAAAGCAAAAGCCATTTGTTCTACCGTTTCAGCAGATGCGCCTTTTTGAGGGCCGAAAACTCTCGCCACGCCTTTCTCTCCACACAAAAGATTATGCCAATTGCAAGCAACATCAATCTCGACTTGATTTAAACGACAGTCCTTGGCAGATAAATCTATGCGTTGGAGTTTAACTAATTCACTACAACCCAAACCTAACTCATTACCATTGTTATCTAGCAACTTCACACCCAAAGCTTGCGCCATTCCCGCACCACCATCGTTTGTGCCAGAGTCGCCACAGCCGACTAAAATACGTTCAGCACCAGCATCTAAAGCAGCCTTAATTAACTCACCTACTCCATAAGTCGTGGTTATCATGGGATTTCGCATATCGGTAGGTACAAGCCGCAACCCAGCCGCCGCCGCCATTTCTAAGACTGCGGTTTTTTTCATAGTTCCACCCAAAAAGCCAAAGTGAGATTGTACTTTTTGTCCTACAGGGCCAGTTACTTCCAAGTGATGCAAGGTTCCGCCTGTGGCTGCAACTAAGGTTTTGGTAAAGCCTTCACCGCCATCTACTAAAGGTGCTTTGCAAATATTTACATCGGGTATAACTCTGGCGATACCTGTAGCAATACAGTCAGCGACTTGTTCTGCATCAAGACTTTCTTTAAATCCAGAAGGAGCGATTAGAATGTTTAGTGTCATTATTAATTTCCTGCGGCAAACCAGCCGCTTTTTTTGTCGTTAAATTTAGAGAGATGGGGAAGAATTAGAGAGATAATCCTACCCAACGCCACCAGGTGTAATAAAACAGCAGAATTAAAGCCAAGTGAATCACAATCATTACTGAACTTAACCGGAGTAAATCTGTTGGTTTAAAACCTTCGTCGGCATCTTGATAAACCATTAATGCTTTAGAACTGACAGGAAAAGTTAGGCAATAGTCCATACCCAAAGTGCTGAGAAATAAGACAGCAACAGGATTGATATTTAAACTGTTAGCGAGGTAAAGTAACGGTGGTACTAAAGCTGCTGCCCTAGCGGTGTGAGAAGTCATATATATGTGGGAAGTGAGAGAAATAATGGCAATTAGTAACAAAATTAAGAAGTGAGATTTGGCGCTGTTGATGTCACTAAATTGAAAAATATTGTTAATCAACCATCCCGAAGCACCAGAACTGATTAATGCTTTGCCTAATACTAAAGTTGCCCCGACAAAAATAATTAAATTCCAGGAAACAGCTTTGACAGCATCTTTCCATTTAATCACTCCAAAGTTCGGCGCGGTGAGAATCATGGCACCGATGACGGTGACGGTAGCTATTTCTAAACCATGCCATTGTTCTGTTAGCCACAGTGCCAACATTAACAAAACAACCCATAATGTTTGGCGTTCTGGTGGAGATAAAGGTTTTGTTTGTAAACATTCCACATTTAATTTTTGTTGCAGGCGTTGTTTGTCTAAAAACAACCGCATAATTACCCAACAAGAGGCGTAACTAGCAACAACTCCAAAAGGTAAGCCATAAAGTAACCACTGACTAAAAGAAATACTGGTATTAGAAATTTCTTTTAGTAAATCTTGGGCGACTAAATGGGAGCCTGCGCCTGTGAGCGAAACGATTGTAGAGACTAGAATTACAGTGGGCATTAAGAGTGCGATCGCCTGACGAGTTCGTTGATCGTCTGTAGCATTGGCGACACTACGATAAATCGGATGGGTAACAGCAGCACGTCCCGAAGTCGAGGGAATTAAAAAAGATAGGGGAATTAAAACTGTAGTTAATAGCCAAAATAAACTGCTAACATTATGTGCTTTTGCTGCCACTATTTGAGTCAGTCTTGTGGCTAAACCTGTTTGCTTAACTGCACCTCCTAAAATAAACGCCCCTATCATTAACCAAACAACATCAGACCCCAAAGACTCAAAAAACTGTTCTTGAGAAATGCCTCCAGTTAATAGCAGCAATAGCACAGAAAATAAAGCCACATAACCAGCATTAATTGAAGTCGTTGACCACAAAATGACTGCTAGGAGAAAGACAAAGATAGTCAACCTTCCTGGTATAGATAAACCCTGCGGTAAAAAGACTACTACTCCAGATAGAGATGTTAAAAATAGTGTTACGAGTGACTTAATTTGCCAACGGTTGGAAATGCGAAAAAATTTACTAAGTCTCACTAATAAATTATTTATCGGGATACCCTTGTGTTGATTTACAGGTAGTTTCATGTTCTAGGTTTTGCTGACACTGGTTGAGACAGACTTATTTGTAGGTGTGCCTCTTGACTGAAATTGCAGCCTGAAGTTTAACTTTGGCTTAATCTAAATTTAATTAGGGCTTGATGAGAACATAATTAAGGAAACATGAGAAAAGTCTCATGAAACATCAGCAGTTGACTCACGTCGTCAATCTCATACTCATTCCAGATCCCCGACTTGTTCAACAAGTCGGGGATCTATTTCATAAAGAGTGCTGAGTTGAAAGTGCTGAGAATGATAAAATTTGCGTAGCTTGGGTGTAATGAAGCGAATTTAGTAGGGGCGGGTTTATTTAGATCATCGTTAATTGGTGAGCATATCTGTAAACCCATCCCTACTTTAAACCTTTTGGCAGAGGGTAGATTTATTTTCTAAAACCCTAATATCTCCTAACTTTGACTCAGGATGTCTTAATATTTAGCAACATAATATGTAAGTGTTAAAAGTCAAACAGTAAACTTTATTATCAAAGTTAATTCTCAAGATTTAGCTGTGATAGATTAATAATTGAAGTTGAGAAACTTCCCTGGCAGATCAACAGCCAATGTTCAAGTTAGTTATGAGGTAAAAACGCTGTTTAATTTGAATCTGTCTCGCATAAACGACAACACCCAACTCGAACACTAATATTTCCTCCTCTGGGTAAACTGAGGCGTTATAACTGATAGTTGAATGTATATCGGTTAAAGCCTAAGATGAATGATGTATTTGAGGAAATTACTAAGTGAGTAGTAGTTAGGGTGTTGTTGTTTTGAGTAGGTTATAAGTCAGGACTTACGCACCAAGATTGTCTATGAAGATTGGGTGTAAGGGTGTGTGGCGTAAGGGTTTTAGATACATACACCCAATACCCCTGTACCCCTACACCCTCGCCAAAACCCTTGATTTTTCGTTTTTATGTGTAAGTCCTATAAGTGATAGGTTAGAGAGTTTTTTAACTTAACAATTCACCATCCCCAAGTACCGGGGCTGCCTTTAAATGGCCCGACAATATTATTAGTCACCCAACCACCGTAGAAGTTTCCTGGTTGTGGTTGGACTTTTTCACCATCTACATAACAAGCATCCATTAAATGAGCGTAGAAAGCCACATGGTCTTTAATAGATGCAAATGCTGATGTTGGGCTGGGATAATACCAAGCGGCGTTTTGGACTTCTTTATCACCAACGCGAATGGTGTAATAACCGGCGCGTCCTTTCCACTCGCAAAAACTAGATTGTGGTACTGATATCAAATATTCCATTTTGATATCTTCTGGTGGGAGGTAGTAAGAGGGGGGATGGCTGGTTTCTAAGACACGTTTGGCGTTGTGGGTGTCTGCAATGGTTACGCCATTAAAAATTATCTGTATGTGTTTGTTGACAGGTTCTAAGCGCGGGGGACGGGGATAATCCCATACTGATTCTTGTCCAGGTGCTGGTTCGATGCGTTGATGAAAAACCATACAAGTAGGTAGAAATAAATATGCGATCGCCTTTACTTTACCGTAAAGTCATAGGTTGGTGTAAATGCGATCGCTGCAACAAAACTCAAAGCGCCAAAATTAGCGTACTTCTTTTAAACTATCCACTTGCTTGGTAAACAATTCAGTAAATAGACTCATCACTGTTCTTTCTTCCCTTACCTTAATATTAGCTGTGATTGACATCCCAGACTGCAAGGGTAGTTCTTTCCCATTCATTTCGAGTGCTTGCTTATCTAAGGATATTCTGGCAGGGAATCGGTAGAATTTATGAGTTTCATCCGGTGGTAAAGCATCAGAACCCACAGAAACTAATTCTCCTTTAATATCACCAAATTCGCTGAAAGGAAAAGAATCAATTCTGATATCCGCCTTCATTCCTTCCCGGACAAACCCAATATCTTGATTAGTAATAAATACGTCAGCAATATACTTATCGTTGGGGACGATTTGCAGTAATTTTTGGGTTGAATTAGCTACAAACCCCGGATTTTTTGCTTGTAAATCAAAAACTGTCCCACTCACAGGTGCGCGGAGTTCTTGGTATCTGAGATTGAGTTGGGCTTGGGAAAGTTTACTAGTAATATCTGCTAAACGCTGTTCGTTCTCTAGGACAATTTTGATAAATTGGCTATCAATATCTGCGATACGCTGTTTATTTTCTGAGATTTTTTCTAAAACATTTTTACCGGAAACCGCTACAGTATTAGTGAGTTCTTGTCGTCCTCTTTCGATTTCATATTTGAGGCGTTTATCTTCTTCTTGTAGTTGGGCGACTTCGGCTTCTAGGGTTTGTACTTGTTGTTGTTGATTCAGATATTGTAACTGAGAAATTCCCCCTTCTTCAGCCAAGGTTTTCAGTTTATTGAAAATCTGCTGTTGAATTGCTAAACTTGATTGGGTATCAGCGATTTTAACTTGGTTTTGGGTTAGTTGTTTTTTGGTTTTTTCAATTTCTAATTGTGCTGCATTGGCGCGGGTAGCTAATTCTAGTTTAGACACTTGTAGACGTTGTTGTTCATCCACACCCAGCCCTTGAGTAGATGAGGAACTTCTTAGTTCTTTGCGTAACAATTCATTTTCAGCAACTAAGGCGGCGCGACTTTTCAACAAAAATACGGCATCTGTTGGTAATCTACTGCGTAAAAACTCTAATTCTGAACCCACAGTATAACTAGAATTCATCAAGCGACGATAAATTTGATTTTCTCGAATCAAACTATTCCGTACTTGAATTAAGGAATTTAATTCGGCTATAGTTGCAACGGTTTCAAAGGTGAGTAATAAATCTCCTTGGTTGACTTTCTGTCCATCCTTTACATAAATTGCTTTGACGACACCATTGACTGGTGCTTGCACTTCTTTGACTGTTCCTTGGGGTTTTAATTGTCCAGTCGCAGGTACAACTTGTTCAATTTTGGCAATACAAGCCCAAGCAATACCAAACCCAGCTAATGCTATCAAGGTCAACATAATTGTGCGTGACCAAACTGGGGACTGGCGTAAAACAACCGATTGTTCAAAGTTATCAAATCTTTGATTTATTAAAGGCTGTTGGGAAACTTTCTTTACAGATGTTAATACAGGTGATTCGGTAGGAGTTTCTGAATGATGTTTACCGTTACCATTATTGCCATTGAGACGATTACCATTTACTTGAGTCATAGTAGTTTTACCCTTGAGGAATAATGAGTGATTAACCCTTGACTAATTACAAATTAACTTCTTGTTGTTGATATAGGTAAGAATAATGACCTTTAGCAGCCATTAACTCTTGATGACTTCCTTGTTCTATGACTCGGCTTGCGTCCATGACAACGATAGTATCTGCATGGCTGACGGTGTTTAGGCGGTGGGTAATGAAAAATACTGTACTACCTTGAAAGGCTTTGGCTAAGTTTAAACAAACTTGGCGTTCTGTGGGGTAATCTAAGGCACTGGTGGCCTCATCTAAGACTAGCAGTTTTGGTCGTTGAAGTACAGAACGGGCGATCGCAATTCTTTGTCTTTGTCCTCCCGAAAGTCCCGCACCTCTTTCACCAACGCGGGTATTGTAACCGTTGGGTAAGCCCATAATAAATTCATGGGCGCAAGCCACACGCGCGGCTTCAATAATTTCTTCGGTGGTTGCTTCGGGGTTAGTTAAAGCAATATTTTCTTGTACTGTTCCGTCAAACAATAATGTTTCTTGGGGAACGACACCTATTTGTCTTCTTAAAGAGTAAAGTTCAACTTTGGCAATATCATAACCATCAATTAAAATTCTGCCGGATTCCACATCATATAATCGCAGCAGTAATTTCATCATTGTACTTTTACCAGAGCCACTCTGCCCGACAATGCCTATAAATTGTCCGGTGCTAAATTCCAGGTTGATATTAGTTAGTTGTAAGGGGCCATTGGGGTTAAAGCGGAAGGAAACATTGTCAAATTTCACTGCACCTTCAATGGCTGGTAAGGGAATGTTACCTCTGTCTGCTTCCCCTTCTTCTGGAGTATCAACAATATCACTTAATCGTTCTAAAGATAAAGCAGTTTCTTGGAAGTTTTGCCAGAGTTGGGCTAAACGTAAAATTGGGCTGGTGACATAACCAGAAATAATCCGAAATGCAATTAATTCACCTAATGTCAGTTCACCTTGCAAAACTAAATAAGCACCCACCCATAAAACTAGTAAACTACTGAGTTTATTGAGAAAGTTACTCGTAGAATTAGCCAAGGTTGAAGTAACAACAGTTTTAAATCCTGCGCCTACATAACGAGCATAACGCTCTTGCCAAGAAAAGCGCGATCGCAATTCGATATTTTGCGCTTTTACTGTTTGAATACCAGACATCACCTCAACTAAATAAGACTGAGTTTCCGAGTTGCGTTCGGCTTTGTTCCGTAACTGTTTACTAATAGTGGGTGAAGCGATTAAGGTAATTACAACAAATATGGGAATTGTCCCTAACCCAACTAAGGTAAGTTGCCAACTGTAAAACAGCATAACAACAATATAAACTACAGAAAATAAGGCATCTAACCCGACAGTTAAGGCTGTCCCGGTGAGAAACTGACGAATATTTTCTAACTCGTTGATTCTGGTTGACAATTCACCGACGGGACGGCGTTCAAAATAGCGCAGTGGTAATCTTAATAAGTGGTCAATAATCTGTGAACCCAAACCCATATCAATGCGGTTGGTTGTATCCACAAATAAATAAGTCCGCAAAGTCCCAATTATCGCTTCAAACAGTCCCACTACTAACAGTAATGCACCCAGAACATTCAAAGTACTAATGCTGTTCTGGACAATTACTTTGTCGATAATTAACTGAATTACCAGTGGGTTTGCTAGTTGTGCTAACTGGACAAAGAACGAAGCGATAAATACTTCAATTAGCACTCGACGGTAGCGCGACAAATAAGGTAAAAACCACGATACACCAAATCTTTCTTTTGGCGTTTCTTTGGTTGCACTTAGCAGTAATACCCGCATTTGTGGCTGGTAATTACCGTCTTCTAGTTCTAAATTTGCCAGTAATTCTTTTGGTTTACAGCGTACTATACCTTGGGATGGCACACCCACAACAACATGATGTGCATCTGCTGAATACAACACAGCGAAATTGCTGCGATAACGAATGAGTGCTGGTGTGGGGAGACGTTCAATTGTCGATGCGGGTAAATCTACTAACTGGGATTTTAAACCAATTAATTCTGCTATGTATGCACAAGCCGGAAAAGATATACTACCTTGGCGTTTAATTTGTTCAGATAAAATGCGTCGTACAACTTCTCGACGTATGGGAATTTGTAAATGCTTGGACAGCATTTGAAAACAAGCAAAAGTCGCATTGACTTCTCCACTACCACGAACAAAGGGGTATTTGAGGTGCTTTTGTTTTTTGGGTGCTGGATAGTCTACCGCCGTAATTTCTTCCGGTGCGTAGGGAATATCTAACTCATCTGTAATCTCTGTTTGTGTATCATAAATAGACTCTTCCTCAGCTTGAGAATAGTTATCTAAAAATGATAAATCTCCTGGTGCAAAACCAATTAACCTTGCAGGATTTTTCCCAGTAACGTCTATTGTGGCTGCATTTAAGTCTAGGCGAGAACCGGGAGGAAAATTCTTAACTTCACCCCCACTCACAAACCAAATGCTATCAATATCTAGCTGGTTAGATGATTTTTTGCCGGGTGATAAGTATTGTATTTGAGTGTTGAGTAAAGCTTGCTCAGATAATTCCAGAAAATTCGTGACAGAATTGGCTTGTTTGGCGACTTGTACACCCAAAACACTAAAAACTTCGGAAATATGGCTGTGATTTTGTCGGGTGTAGGCAAATTCTGGATATTCTGTTATGAGGCGGGAATATTCTTCAATATTTAAAGCTAAACATATCACTTCCGTGGAAGCGATCGCCACTTCACAAGGAACCTGACGCAAAAAACTAATTTCCCCAATAGCTGCACCCGGTTTGAGCAATTTTAATGTAATAGCTGCTTGGGTTTGCGGTTCATAACCCAACAGGCGTACTTGCCCTTCATATAAAAATATGATTTTTTGTGGTATGGTTTCATTGCCTATAATTTTCTGCCCAATGCGATAGCGCCAAGCTTCTAGTTTTTCCGCAATACTCACAATCACTTCGGCAGGTAATTGCTCAAATCCTGCTACATTAGCAATAAAATCTTGAAAGGCGCTTTTAATATAGGTCATACTTTAAACTTGATTTGATATTGGGAAAAACTTACAATCTTGACTGTGTTCAAGATAATCAAAAAGCAATTAATTTATATTATGGTTCGGTTAAATAGGTCGCTTAAACTACAACTAATAAACATACCTTCTATCCTGGTTAAATAAATTCAGTTTTTGTTATTTGATAGCTTGACTTTTTTAGTTACAGCCAAGTCTTAACATTAATTAATATTCTCTCTAGAAGTAATAATACATAACCTATTTAACTTGAAAAATTATACTGACTCAGATCCCCGACTTCTTCAAGAAGCCGGGGATCTGGTTGTTCATGTAAAACAAAATTATCACACCCTCGTGTATAGATATCGTAAATTATTGGTTAAAAATTTTAGGTATTGATCAAGTGACGATTCAACAGTGCTTGAGTAACTTTTTCCAGTACCTTTAAACCTTGTAAAGAACCACGAATTAGCCGAGTCGCTGCAATGGGTTGACTGATTAAACCCCACGCTAAAGGTAAAGTTTGCAGTGAACCATCGGTACTGATAGCATCGGAAAGGTCAGGAATATCATGTAAACTGTCATCACTGACCACCCGTAAGACAGTGACTTCAATTCCTATTGCTTGAAAAAACTGTAAAGCGGCGAAACTTTCCATATCAACAACATCACAGTTAGATGTTGCCGCTAACGATGATTTTTCTGTAGCAGACCAGATGACGCGATCGCTTGTCAAGCCTTTCACTAATGAGACTTTTGATAGTACAGCAGATAAATGATTCATCAAGGAGCGATCGCATTCTTGCACAAGTCCTTGATAAGTGCAACTTTGATACAGCACAACATCCCCAACAGCGTAATTCTGGCGCAAGCTACCACACAAACCCATCACTATTACCTTGGCTGGTGAATGCTGTTTGTCCCATTGCTGCAAGTATTTCTTCAACGGCTGCATTCCCACTGGTATTGCCAAAACCGTTGGTATAGACTCCGTATTTTGACGCAAGCCACGACACACAGCTTTATACTCTGCACCCTGCGGCACTAAAATCACAGTGTTCATTATCAATATTTGTGTGGAGACAATTATTTTGTGAAGGGGGACAAGGGAGACAAGGGAGAATTATCAGTATCAGTACTAGTGAATGTTTCAGCCTTGCAGCCACTTCTTCCCCCTACACCTCTAAGCTACGGTGTACACACAAATCTGGGTTGAGTACATCTGTCCCGCCTCGGAATCAATTCCGAGTCTCACAGCGCAAGTCCTCTTCAGAGGACTCAACAAGAAACTCATTCCAGTCCACCAAGCGTGGACTTTAGCTATGAGCCTGGAACTTTAGTTCTAGGCGGGATGCGTTTCATACTGCCTATTTTCGACTTGTGTGTACACGGTAGACACCCCTACGGGGAAGTCAAAATTCAAAAGTTCAGAGATTTTTTTACTTTTGACTTTTGACTTTTAACTTTTGACTTGATTTTGCCCCTACACCCTTACCCCCTCCCCAAACGCTTTCCGTTTCGGTAGTAACTGGAGAGTATTCCAAGCTGTGGTGGCGAGTCGAGGTAGCAGTTGTGGTTGCAATATCCGCGAGTCGAACTTACTCATTCGCCGTTGATTTTCTTGGATGCACACTTTGAGAAATTTTTCAAGTGTTAAATCTTGACTAAACACACTGGCTCCACTAGCAGTAAAACCTGCACCGTTGGGATCAGATTCACCAATGGCTTTAATCACACTGCTCAAGGCTCTACCGTAATACCAAAGAGTTTTAGCACTCCGCAGGGGTAAAAATCCATCACCACGTTGAATTTGTAAATCAGTGAACCAGTTGACAAAAAATACAATATGCCGTAACTCTTCATCAACAATTGAGTCAAAGATTGTGAAGATTTGCTCAGGAAATACTCTGGCTTCTCGCGCAATTTCAAATAAGCCAAAGGCAAAAAAAGAATCGAGACATTCTTCAAAACCAAATTCAATGAATGTTTGCTCAAGGTTAGCGGGAATTTCTATGGGTGGACAAGCAGGCATAGGAATGTCATAACGCTCAATAAACACTTTCAGCAAGCGAGCGTGACGAGATTCTTCTTTACCTTGGAGAGCGATCGCATCTTGTAAAATGCCACTGTCTAAAGTTTTGGCATATTCACTGACAATAACACCCGCTTGACGTTCTTTATTCAAAGCCTGACCCCAAAAAGGGATGCTTCGCAAAAGTTCCAAAGCTGCATTATCCAAATCAGGCCAAGGGAGATGCTCAGGCTCATATTCCCTGTAACTCTCCATAAAACTACGACAGAATAATTCCCTATGGTCAACAGAACCAATCTTCATAATTAAATTTTATGTGTGCTTAAAATTGCCGTTAGAATCAGGACTATGTAGTGAGTAACACAAGTTATTTCTCAGCATAGAGTAATACATTAATGATTACCTAGTGCTGATTGCTCAGTATTAATTATTAAGTGTTTAAGTAGAAGAAATTTTTTGACCGTTTATCCTTTATGCTTTTTTAAGAAACCCATTAAGTAAAATTGCCCACCAAAGGAAACTAAACCACCCAAACTTTAGACGATTAATGTAGCATGACAATTAATTGGGACACCAGCAAAATTTTCCAAGATGGTAAAGGTTAGTAGCGCAAAATCTGCACGAGAACGCTTCAATATCTCCAAATTGGCCATTGACTTCTCGTGGTTGACAGTGAGTTTCTGGATTGCTGTAACGGTAGCTGGGCTTTTGGCGTTCAGTTCCCTCAAGTATGCTTTGTTTCCAGATATTACTTTCCCGGTGGTGGTAGTTAACGCCACAGCACCACTAACAACAGCAATTGATACAGAAGCCAAGCTCACCAAACCAATTGAAGAGCGCCTCCGCTCTGTAGAAGGACTAGATGATCTGCGTTCATCAGCTTATCCTGGTCAAACGGCAGTTAGTTTAGCTTTTGCAGTTGGTACTGATTTAGAAAAATCCACCAACAATGTAGAAGCTGCCCTGAAACAGTTAAGTTTGCCACAAGGGGCAAATTACAAAATTATTCCCCTGAACTTAAACGAATCAGCCGCCGTTAGCTACACCATAGAGAGTGCTTCGCAGAACCTCACAGAATTGACCAAAGTAGCACAAGACAAAATTATCCCAGTTATTACCAAGGTACCGGGAGTCTTGAAAGTCAATTTGTTGGGAGAGCCTAGTTCTCAACCAGCTTTACCAAGCGCCCAAAATGCAACTGCGGCACTTCCCCAAGGTGGAGCCACATTAGTTCGGTTTAATGGGCAAGATGCGCTGGCTTTTCAAGTCATCAAACGGGGTAACGCCAACACCTTAGAAGTTGTGAGTCGGGTAGAAAAAGAAGTTCAAAAGCTCACAACTAACCTCAAAGATGTCAAACTCACTTTAGCTGCTACCCAAGCTGAGTATATTCGTAATGCCACCAAGTCAACCATTGACGCGCTGATTGAAGCCATAGTGTTGGCTATTGTCGTCATCTTTCCTTTCTTGTGGAGTTGGCGAGCCACCTTAATTTCGGCACTGGCGATTCCGACTTCATTGTTGGCGACGTTTATTGTCATGGCAATTTTCGGCTTCAACTTAGAAACGATTACATTGTTAGCGTTGGCATTAGTCATTGGCAGCGTGATTGATGATGCCATCATCGATGTCGAAAATATTATGCGGCATATTGAAGAAGGAGAAAGCCCTCGTCAAGCTGCCTTCTCAGCCACCAGTGAAATTGGGTTAACCGTTGTTGCCACCACAGCTACAGCCGTGGCAGTGTTTTTACCAATTGGTTTGATGGGTGGTGTCGTTGGGCAATTCTTCAAGCCCTTTGGAATTACAGTTTCCGCTTCTTATATTGCTTCTACCTTAGTAGCCCGGACACTATCACCAGTTTTGTCCACTTACTGGCTCAAACCAATCTCTACCAATACTCCCCGCAAGGAAGGAAAACTGTGGTCAGGGTTTGCCCAAGCCTACCGGAAGTTGCTGTATTGGTCGTTAAACCACCGCAAAACAGTAGTTTTATTAGCGGTTCTCAGCTTTGTTGGGGGAATTGCCCTAGTACCCTTCATTCCCAAAGGTTTTATCCCGAAACTAGACCGGGGCGAATTTAATATTACCTATACGGCTCCCTTACCACAAATCCCTGATATTGCCACTTTGCAAAAACAAGCAGCACAGGCAGCACAAGCCGGGATTCCCTTGTCATCTCAACCCCCCATTTCCCTTCCCAACCCGCTCAATGATTCTCTGGAAGTTGCGAAAAAACTAGAAGCGGTGGTGAGAAAATCCCCAGCCGTGGAAACAGTCTTTACTACCGTCGGTTCCCGCGAAGGTGAACCCAATAAAGGTACGCTTTACGTCAAGTTGAAGGAAGACAGAGAGCTAAAGACGGCGGAAGTCCAAGACCAAATACGCGCTCAGTTGCCTAATTTACCAGGCGTAACTACCAGTGTGGAAGACATTCAATTTATCGATACTGGTGGGCAAAAACCCTTACAAGTGTCATTAAGGGGAGAAAATCTCCAAGAACTGAACAAAGCAGCCCAAGCGATTAAAGAACGCATCGCCAAAATGCCGGGATTTGCTGATGTGACGGTAACAGGTGACAGTAAAAACCAGGGGGGAATTTTCCAAATTGAGCGACTGAATAATCAGCGTGTGGCTTATATCAGTGCCAATTTAGGGCAGGATTTGTCTTTGGGTAGTGCCACAGACAAAATCGTTGCGGAAGCCAAAGAAGTGTTACCTGCTGGTGTAACTTTAGACTTGGGTGGCGATTCTGCCCGACAAAACGAAGTCTTTAGCAGTTTTGCTTCTACTTTGGTACTATCGGCACTTTGCATTATTGTGGTGCTGATTTTGTTGTTCCGCAGTTGGATAGACCCTGTAGTTATTGGTGTTTCACTGCCTTTGTCAATTGTGGGAGCCATGCTGGCCTTACTCTTTACCAAGAGTGATTTTGGCATGATTTCCTTAATTGGTTTTGTCTTTTTGTTGGGGCTGGCTAACAAAAATGCGATCGTCTTGGTGGATTACATCAACCAACTGCGTCAAGCTGGTTTAAGCCGCAAAGAAGCCATCTTGAAGGCGGGGCCAGTGCGTCTGCGACCGATTATGATGACAACTGCTTCCACGCTGTTAGGGATGTTACCCATTGCTTTGGGTCTGGGTGCTGGTTCAGAATTGCGATCGCCTATGGCTGTGGCTATTGCTGGCGGCTTGATCAGTTCCACAATCCTCAGCTTAATTGTTGTCCCCGTAGTTTACGCCATCTTAGACGACTGGTTCCCCCGCTTTCGTCAGGAGGCAAAATACTAATGCAGGCTTTTGTTACAGGTGGAACCGGCTTTGTCGGTTCCCACTTGGTGCGGTTACTACTGCAACAAGGATACAAAGTCAAAGCTTTAGTCCGCCCCAGCAGCAATTTAGATAATTTACGCGGCTTGGATGTGGAACTAGTCAAAGGCGATTTGACAGATGCTGATATTTGGCAACAAATGAAAGGTTGTCAATATTTATTCCATGTCGCCGCCCATTATTCTTTGTGGCAAGTAGATAGACAACTACTGTATCGTTACAACGTCATCGGTACACGCAATATTCTCGAAGCTGCCCGCAAAGCTGGTATTGAACGCACCGTTTACACCAGTTCCGTATCAGCCATAGGAGTCGGCCCAGGCGGTAAACCTGTCGATGAAACTTATCAAAGCCCTGTCGAAAAACTGATTGGTAATTACAAACAGTCAAAATTTCTCGCCGAACAAGAAGCCAAACAAGCCGCAGCTAGAGGACAAAATGTCGTAATTGTCAACCCCAGTACACCGATTGGTTCACTAGATATCAAACCCACACCCACAGGCGAGATTATCCTGCGGTTTTTGCGGCGAGAAATGCCAGTTTATTTAGACACTGGGCTGAATTTCATCGATGTGCGGGATGTGGCTTGGGGACATTTACTGGCATTGCAAAAAGGGAAAACAGGCGATCGCTATATCTTAGGACACCAAAACCTCAGCCTCAAACAATTACTAGAACAACTTGCCGAAATCACTAATTTACCAGCACCCCAACGCACCATTCCTGCTTGGATACCCTTGAGTGTGGCTTGGATTGATGAGAAAATTCTCGCACCGTTAGGAAAAACGCCCTCTGTCCCTATAGATGGTGTCCGTATGGCTCAACAGCACATGTACTATGACGCGAGTAAAGCTGTCCGCGAGTTGGGACTACCCCAGTCCCCCTTAAAAGCAGCCCTAAAAGACGCTGTGGATTGGTTTATTGCTGAGGGTTATGTCAAATGAAAGGCAGGAGGCAAGAAAAAGGTTAGGGGTTAGAGGCTAGGGTGTGTTTTCAAACTCTGTGATCCCCCCAACCCCCCTTAAAAAGGGGGGCTAAGAAACTCTTAAAGTCCCCCTTTTTAAGGGGGATTTAGGGGGATCTAAAAAGTTAGGAGGCAAAATTAATAGTTTGAAAACACGCCCTAGAGGTTAGAGGCTAGGGCTTAGTCTTTTTACTCAGCACTCAGCACTCAGCACTTTTTACTTATAAGATGAGGAGTAATAAATAAAGTGGGAATTAATTTACAACAAGCGATGGATATTGGGAAGTATCTGGTGACTCAGCGTTTTTTAGGGCGCAAACGCTTCCCCTTGGTATTGATGCTAGAACCGTTATTTCGCTGTAATTTAGCTTGCACTGGTTGTGGCAAAATTCAACACCCCGTGGAAATTCTCAAACGCAATCTCACACCAGAAGAATGCTTCGCCGCCGTGGAAGAATGTGGCGCACCTGTAGTTTCTATTCCTGGGGGAGAACCGTTACTCCATCCCCAAATTGATGAGATTGTCCGGGGCTTAGTAGAACGCAAGAAATATGTTTACTTGTGTACCAATGGCTTGTTACTGGAAAAAAGCCTCGACAAATTCCAACCTTCGCCTTACTTTACCTTCAGCGTCCACTTAGATGGAATGCGGGAATGGCATGATAAATGTGTTGATCGCAAAGGCGTGTTTGATACTGCTGTCAACGCCATTCGTGCAGCCAAAGCCAGAGGTTTCCGCGTCACCACCAACACCACCATCTTTGAAGGTGCAAATGTCAAAGAAATGCAAGAATTCTTTGATTTTCTCGAAAGTTTGAATGTTGATGGGATGATGATTTCCCCTGGTTACAGCTACGAATGGGCTCCAGATCAAGACCATTTCCTCAAACGCGAACAAACCCGCGCCCTCTTCCGGGAAATTCTCACACCCTACACATCAGGTAAGAAAAACTGGAACTTCAATCACAATCCCTTGTTCCTAGACTTTCTGATTGGTGAAAAAGACTACGAATGCACACCTTGGGGAAGTCCGAGTTATAGCGTTCTTGGTTGGCAAAAACCTTGTTATTTGTTGAATGAAGGACATTACACCAGCTTCAAAGAATTGCTAGACAAGACAGACTGGAGTAAATACGGCCGCGCTAGTGGTAATCCCCAATGTGCTGATTGTATGGTTCACTGCGGCTACGAACCAACCGCCGCAATGGACGCAATGCAACCGCAAAACATCGCCCGTTCTCTAAGTACAGTGTTTGGCAAGAGTTAGCGTTAAAAGGGAAGAGTAGTTTAGTAGGGTGCGTTAAAGCAAAATGCAACGCGCCCTGCTTTAACATTGTTAAAAACGTTGATTAATAAAGTTAGTTTTGTTATCTTAAGTGTAATCACGTAATACAACAGAAGAATTAACAAACTATAGCTCTTCCTCTAGAACTATGAATAGTACTCCCTATCCAAACTTTAGTGAACAAGGCTATCGAGTTGTACGAGAATTAGGACGCAATCGAGAAGGAGGAAGAATTACTTGGTTAGCATCAGATGTTAATACTACACAACAAGTAGTATTAAAGCAGTTTTGCTTTGCTCAAGTGGGTTCTAGTTGGTCTGGGTTTGCGGCGCATCAACGAGAAATTGAGATATTACAAAAACTGACTCATCCTGGGATTCCTCGATATATAAGCTCGTTTGCTACATCTGATGGGTTTTGTTTAGTACAAGAATATATTCATGCCCAATCTTTAGCAGAACGCCTCGGTGATTTTGACGCAGAAGAAATTAAGCGGATTGCTATCAAAGCCTTAGATATTCTCAGATATTTACAAAATCTGAATCCTCCGGTAATTCATCGAGATATCAAACCGGAAAACATTTTGGTAGATGAAGAACTCAAAGTTTATTTAATTGACTTTGGTTTTGCGCGTATTGGTAGCCAGGAAGTTGCAGGGAGTAGTGTATTTAAGGGGACTCCTGGTTTTATTCCACCAGAACAAATGTTTGAACCGACGCAAGCCACAGACTTGTATGCTTTGGGTACAACGTTGATTTGTTTATTAGCAAAAATTAAGTCTACAGAAATACGCGAATTGTGCGATCGCAATAATCCATACATCATTAAGTTTAAACCTCTTCTCCCCCAATTAAGTCTGCGGTTTCTGGGTTGGCTAGAAAACATGGTACAACCAGAACAAAACAAACGCTTTGCTAATGCACAAGCCGCCTTCACAGCACTCCAACCGCTTGAAGTTGTGCGCGTACCCGGAATAGATTTTAGTGAAACAGTATTAGAGTTTAAAGCGAACCGATTAGGTGAAAAGCTCACCCAAAGCATCACCGTTGAAAATACTATTCCCGATACTTTATTACAAGGGAAATGGGAAGTTGCACCCCATCCTCATGATCCGCCACATACGCCAGATTCTCACGCTTGGATTTCAGTAACACCTACTACGTTTAGCAGGAATCATACCCAGTTTCAAGTTGAGGTGGATACGATTAAATTGATGGCGGATAAGTCGTATAAACGTCAACTCATACTGCATAGTAATGCTTATCCAGCAAGTCATACTTTAACGGTAAAAGTGCAGACAGCCGCTTTACCAATTGAAAAAACCGAAGTATCTTACACTTGGCTTGTTGGTGTGGCATTAATTGGAGCGATCGCACCTTTATTGATAAATTTGTTGATGGTGCTTGCTGGTATATATTCAACCTTGAATTGGTTGATAGCTTTTTCGGCTACATATTTAACCTTGATTTGGGTTATAGCTTTTTTTGGTTTATGGAAAGTGATGAAGACTGTGATTGGGGCAGGAATTGGGTTAGTCAGTGGCGCTATAGTAGCGTTGTGCGCTGGGGGTTTCATTGTTGTTGTTCCAATGGTATTTGGCGCTAATTATGATGTTGTTAACAACATATTCAGGATTATGGGAATAATTGGGTCTGTTGTGGGATTAGTGTATGGTGGTTTTTTGGGGTTCGTAGTTTGGGGAAAAGATGATATTCAGTCCAATAAGGATAAAAAATTCTACTGGTCTAGAGCGATATTGTATTTACTCACAGCAGTGTTAGGAACTAGCTTTGGAATTATTGTTATAATCGGCTTTGTCACTCCCTACTCGCCAATAGCACTAACAGGGATAGGATTACCATTAATCAGCCTCTTGCTTTATCCACCCTTAAAACGACGCAGGCTAATAACTAAATATCGCCAGTCCGAAGAGTCTTTAATTGAACCCTAATAAATACAGATATGACAGAAGCTAAAAATGTACTCGGCACAGATTTAGAAGTTTGTTGTACTTCACCGATGACTGGTTATTACCGTGATGGTTACTGTAGCACTGGTGGGCAAGATTTTGGAATGCACGTTGTTTGCGCCCAGGTGACAGCCGAATTTTTGGAGTTTACCAAATCCCGTGGTAATGATTTGAGTACAGCATTTCCTGAATATAATTTTCCCGGATTACGCCCTGGCGATCGCTGGTGTTTGTGTGCAGCCCGTTGGCAAGAAGCAATGGAAGCTGGTTACGCGCCCCCTGTAGTTCTTGAAGCCACCCACGCTAGAGCCTTGGAAGTCTGTTCGTTAGAAGATTTAAAAAAATACGCCTTTTCTGCGCCTTAAGCCTTAAGTTAAAATACAGACGCGATCGCTCACGTCTGTATTGTATGGTTACTTGCTTTTGAGATTTACGACGTAGTTAAAAATTTGGGTTAATAACCAAAATACACCACAGTCTAAAAATCAGCACTATTAAACTTGAACTTACTTAATCAATCGTATTGAACAAAGTTATTAACTGGCTTTGACATTGACAGCATTTAATTGCTCAAGCAAGGCGATAACTTCACTGCGGCTGAGTTTCTCCTTACCATTGGCAAGAGCATCAATCGTACCATGTGCCAAAGTTAACGGAATTTGACAAAAGTTTAAAGCTGGGCCAGCAGGTAAAGCTTGAGTATAAGCATCAGCTAACGCTAAGTTGCGTAGGGCATACTCTTGCATTTCTGTGACTGTCCAACCATCTGGAAAGAAGCTGACACCACGCCCCATATCTTCAATGTGGTTGCGGAGGATGTTGACAGCTTGCAAGCCACGACCAAAGCCAATTGCTAAAGTCCGGTTGGTTTGCGTGCCATCATACCAAGTCCATAAATCTGAAAGTAACAACCCAACTGCGCCAGCAACCCCAAAGGTGTAACGATCTAAATCAGACTCGGTTTCAATTTTCCAGTTGTTTTCTGCCCAATAAGCCATCCGGTCAGCCATTGCTGCGGTTGCATCCCAAATCCGTGGTGCAATAGTCTCAGGGGCTAATAAAGACCATTCTCTGACTCTCAGAGTTACTTCTGCCAAAACATCCTCGTAGCCGCTAAACCCTACGGAAAAAGCGTCAACTGCAAAGCCATCTACTCCTGCTTGTAATGTCAAACTAATATTGTGTAACAGTTGTGCCTTTGTTGAATTATCCAGGTCTGGATGATCTTCAATTTCATCAATGGCACGCATACACAAATATGCTGATGCAACGGCTTCTTGCAATCCTGACGGTAAAATACTAATTGGAATATAAAAAGTTCGACTAGTTGCTTTGAGGATTTGCAAGGCATCACCACGTAAATCCATGTTGTCACTCCCCTCTGAGTTTTTACACCACATGCAGTTGAAAGTTGTTTAATGATCTGGGATATACTTTTTACCTTGAGATGGGTTAGTATTTCATCTCAAGATTAATAGTCTTTGTATCATAATTAACGACAAATTCAAACCGATTAAATTCATGTCTAGTATATAAGACTTTGGTTACTGAAATTTGTGCTGTGTGATTTTATATCTGAATTAAGCGCAATTTTTTGCTGTAAATATAAACAACTGTGCTAAAATCCCGCAGTTTATCTAATTGGGCTTTTCAGTAGTGATGAGCGAATTGATACGCCCAGATAGCCTCTGATGAGGAAGATAGCATAAAATTCCCAAGCAGATTTCTGTATTGTAAAAATATTATGAAAAACCAAATAAAATTTCTCAAAAAATGCTTCTAACTATAAATATCAACAATTAGGGACTTGCAAGGTATAGGAAAACTTTAGCTATTGACCAATTAGCTTGGCAAATACAATATTGCAGCCTAGACAACAATTTTTGCAGCAAATTCTCAAGATGAATCTCATTCGGCAAAGTACAATCTTTTTCCCCAACTTGCCCAATGAAAACACAATAATTCAAGACTTTTGAAATTTAACCCTCCACTATAATGGAGTGGAGGTGTTAATAGTTAAAATCTCATGTCACTTATTAAAGTGGCACAGAAACTAATTTTTCCGATTGATATGAGATGCCGGCTTGTTTAAAGCGGTGTAAAGCTTCACCTAAGCGATCGCAATCTGCAATTAAACTAATCCGCACATAGCCTTCACCCGCAACCCCAAAGGCATTCCCCGGAGTCACTACCACGCCTGTTTGTTGCAATACATTCAAGGCAAAATCGGTGGAAGTTGTACCCACAGGACATTTCACCCAAAGATACATGGTGGCTTTGGTTTTCGGAATATCCCAACCCAACTCTCCTAACCCTTGGATCAAAAAGTCGCGGCGGGTACGGTAACGCTGTTGGACTTCGTGTAAATAGACATCTGGCAATTGCAGGGCGGTTTCGGCGGCTGTTTGCAAGGCGGCAAAAATCCCGTAATCCAAGTTGGTTTTCAGCGTCCGTAAACCTTGGATAATTTGGCTGTTGCCGACAACAAAACCTACCCGCCAACCAGCCATATTATAAGTTTTGGATAAGGTATGAAACTCCACGCCAATTTCTTTAGCGCCAGGAATTTCTAACAAGCTGGTGGGTTGATAGCCATCAAAAGCTAACTCGGCATAACACAAGTCATGCACCAACAGAATTTCGTATTTTCGGGCAAAGGCGACAATTTCTTCAAAAAATTCTCGCGGTGCTGTGGCAGCAGTAGGATTACTGGGATAATTGAAATAGAGAATTTTGGCTTTTTGGGCAACTTCTTCGGGAATTGCCGCTAAATCAATCAACCAATCATTTTCCGGTTTGAGAATCAAGTTATGGACTTGCGCCCCAGCAATTACCGGCCCGCGAAAATGGGCGGGATAAGCTGGTGAAGGTACTAAAACCACATCACCAGGGTTAATGTAGGCCATTGCCAAATGCCCTAATCCCTCTTTAGAACCGAGTAGCGGTAAGGCTTCGCTGTCGGGATCAAGCACTACACCATAGCGGCGATTGTACCAGTTGGTAATCGCACGGCGAAAACTCGCAGTTCCTTCAAAGGGCGGATAACCATGATTGGCGGGATTTTGCAAAGCGGCGATTGCCGCTTCTACGACTGGTTGAGGCGTGGGGCCATCCGGGTTCCCCATCCCCAAATCAATCAAATCCAATCCTTGTTCCCTTGCCTTAGCTTTGAGTTCATCCAGACGGGCAAATACATAAGCTGGCAGTTTCTGTATACGTTCTGCTGGGGCAATCCAATTCAGTGTCATTGATGTACCACTTCTTGATACAGTTGATTTGTGAGTAAAATTTCTCTCATACATCACAGTTGGCGGCTGTGGATCAATTGGAGAAATCTATAAAGTGAGCAAAATCTGAGTTTGGTAATCTGGGCAAAAAATCAAGCGTCATTTTGCCAGTCGAAAGTTTTTTACTCTTCAATTGGCTGATCACTTGCCTTTACTGCCACCCGACTGTTTGATTCTCTGCTGTCTGTGGGTGCAGTTGTCGAAACCATCGCGGCCATTAACTGTTCTAGTCCTACCTTGAAAGGTAAACGGTGAATATCCGAATTGGGTGCGAGGGAAATTTCGGCTGCGGTTTTTAACTCGCTCAATTTAATGTTGCCTAAGCCCAAATCATCTAATTTTTGGGGCAAGCCAATCTCTGCATAAAACTTCAACAACTGTTGCCTAGCAGTGCTGGCTAACTGATTACCCAAAATCATTTCTTCTAAACGCAGTTGCACCAAAATACCAAATGCGACTTTTTCGCCGTGGATGCTGGTGTGTCCGGCAATGTGAGTTAAGCCGTTGTGTACAGCATGGGCAGCAACGGTGCGACACTGCGCCCCACCCAAGCCGCCAATGACTCCGGCTAGTAAAACGGTTGCATCCACAACTTCTTGCCAAACTTCACTGCCTGGTTTTTCTAAAGCCTCGGCTGACTTTTGGAATAAAATATCGCGTAAAACTCTGGCTTGTTGGACTGCGGCAATAATTAAAGTCTGTTGTAAATGTCCACTACTCACCGAGGCTTCGTACCATTTAGCGATCGCATCCCCAATGCCAGCTACTAAGGTGTGTTTTGGCGCTGTGGCAATCAAATCATAGTCCAGAATCAATAAATCAGGACAGCGAGACAGCGCCACATCATACAAAAAAGCCCCTGTCTCAGAATATACATTAGAAAGGGCTGTCCAAGCTGCACAAGTAGCGGCGGAAGTGGGAATTGTCACCATTGGTAACTGCAACTGAAAAGCAACTAGTTTTGCAGTATCCAATGCTTTACCGCCACCAACACCAATAATCATGTCGGCTTTGTGTTCTTTTGCCGCCTTCCTTAAAGATTTCAAAGTGGCTTCTGAACAATCTGCACCATAAGAAGCTTGAGCAGTATGCAACTGTTGTTGCTCTAAAATTGGTTGTAAAGTATTTTGAGTCAGGGCTAGAGTTTGATTGCCTGCAATTATTAAAGGACGACTGCCTAACAGGGCAATCTCCTCTGGTGCTGCTGACAAGATTCCAGATCCACGGATGACTTTTGCCGGAGCGATCGCCAGTGCCGATAATGAACTAGATGTTTGAGTAGACAACGTAGTAGCTGATTGATGGGGCATATAATAACTAGTTAGGCAAAACCTGAATTTGTATTGATGCTAGTAGGATTACATAATATTTATAGAAGGCAGTCGCCTATCAACAAAACTCACCATCACTTACGAGCAGCACCCACTAAACATTTTTCCATTGATGAAATTAGTAAGTAATATCTTAATCTAAAAATAATCTCTATTGTATAGTCAAATACAAAAAAAATTGATGTCTTCCCTAACACCAAAATTAGACTTTGCTGTCAGGGAATATACTTATAAATTAGCAAAAAACTGAAATAATCTAGCGCAGGTGGGTTTAGTTTGTATAGCCCCAGACTAAAGTCTGGGGCTATATGCTTTTTTCTTTTTCCCCCTGCCCCGGTTGGTGAGCGAAGCCGAACCACTGCTCCCTGCTTACTCTTTGAGTTAGAAGTCCCTAAGCCGTAGGCTTTGGCAACTGAGCAAATTTATCTGTGTAAATCTCAACTGACATATTCGCATCTTCCCGTGAAGCCAGATTGCGTTTAATTTGACCAAGGTAAAGCGGTACAGAAACTCCAGGTTCAGGATGTACCAGAGTACGAGCGCGAATTATTAGATAATTGTCGCCTTGTTTACCTAAACGACCATAGGAATATAAATTACTGGCGGCTTGACGCAAAGTTGCTTCTAAAGCTGAAGGGGAAATTTTGGGATTAATGGAAATTACTGTTTGCGTAGAACCATTATCATAAACCAGCGTATATTTTTCGGCTCCCGGAATCACTGTGCGACTTAAGGGTACTAAAGATAGAGCAAATAACCCGCCTGTTAGCACCAGCATAAAGCCAGTTGTACCTACCAGCCGAAAGCGAATGCCCCATTTAAAAATAAAAGCCAGTATTGCTAAGGCAGCAAATACTAAGGTAGCAATACCCGACCACTGGGTGTATTGAAGAAAATCAGCTGTTGAGAACATACAGATTGGCTACTTTGGTGTCTTAACACGATTTACAGACACACCCATTTTACCGATTACTTACACCCCATAACTGATGGAACTCTTTGAGAGAGTCGCTATTCATCAGATTAATAGCCTCATGCTGCAAGTTGCGATCGCTATTCCAGTCCATAGCTAATAAAAATACGCTTATTTGCTTGATATTTATTGGTTATAGATTATACTGCCAATAATAATTTCTTTGATGTTGACCTTGATCAGCTAATGTCAGCATTTAAAGAGAATCTTTTCTGCTAGATAACAGACTTGTTTTATCAAGCTAGAAGACTAGCCCTTGCAAAATGTAACTTTGAGCCATAAAAATTGACCTAGCCTATGCTGCAAGCTAGTAAATAGAACACCCATAAAAGCTTATATTTTTCAACTATCATTTGAAATAAAATAATTAAATACTTAGTGTATCTTTTTAGCTAGTATCAATTATAGCTTTGTGTATTTACCCACTATTTCATCTACTAAAAGCAAGAAAAATGTATAAAGATTAAGATATTTCATGATTTTTTGATACTTTTTAAGTAAGTATTACCTGTCTAAATTAGTAATATGTCAGAGTATCGTGACAATATCGTAATAATGCTGAAAAAATAAGTAATTTAAAATGCTAGTATTACTTGTATAAAAATAAAATTTTTATCAAAAGAATAAATTTAATCGATTTATTAAAGCAATTCATTAAATCAATTTAGAAATACTTAGATGAATACAGTATTTTATCTTACACTGTATCAAAAATACATAATTTGACTTAACTAATTACACAAAATTACTGTTATCTTTTATTTAAAAGTATTAAAAAATGATGAAACAAGTTAAGTCTTGAGTTTAAAACTTCGTTAAACAAAGTCTCAAGATGTGTTCGATATAGTGGCATAGACAAACAAAAACAAGCTTTACACTGTGTTTCATGCAGTGTAAAAACCAAGGTGCTGTTCATTAAAGTTTCGACAATACTCTAGCAAATCTAATTAATTAGTGAGTTTATTTTGGTAGCTATTGCTGAATATTTAGCTACTCATTGCTCATAGCTTAAAGCTGGCTCTGCGTGAGACTATTTTTATATACGCAGATATCAAATATTTCTCTGCAAAATTAACGTGTATTTTTGCAGCTATTTTGTTATGGCTGCAAAGTAAATTAAGCATGAATAAGAGTTAAATATCTGGTTTATAGCTGCATAAATTAGATGCTGCAAGTATTGTGAGTGCAAGTGTCAATCTCCGAATTAGCCACTGTCTAAAGCTTCAGAAATCGAGAATTGATTACAATTGCAGAGGATTTATGGAAAAGTTGGTTTTCCCCGATTTATACTGCCCATTTCCTTCTCAAACTAATAAATATGTAGATATCCTAGAGGACTATGCTTTTGAATGGGTACTAAGTTTTAACCTTTTGTCTAATGAATCAACATATCGGCGCTTCACTAAAACTAAATTTTTCTGGCTAACTTCATGTGCTTATCCTAACTACAAACTGGAAGAACTAAAAATTGGGAATGATTGGTTGAGTTGGTTATTTATCTGGGATGATCAGTGCGATTTATCATACTTAAAAAATCAACCTGAAGAGATGAAAGTGATTCATAAAAGATTTATGGAAATATTTACGGGGGCAGAGGAAATAACTAGTACAGATATACCTCTTACCCATGCCTTATATGACTTACGACAACGTATGATTAAAGTGTGGGGTAATAGGTACTTTCATCTTTTAGTACCTTGCCTCGAAGACTATTTCAATGGATGTGTTTTACAAGCAACTAATCACTTTAGAAAAACCGTACCTGATCTTGACACTTATGTCAAAACTCGTAGATTAAGTGTAGCAGGGGATTTGATGCTTGCATGGATTGAATATTTTAATGGGTTGAAGATTCCTAATATCGTGCGTAAGCATAAAATTTTAGAACAGATTAACGAGAAAACAACTAACATTTTTGCTTGGTGTAATGATATATATTCATTACCTAAAGAATTAGCTAGTGATGATGTTCATAATCTAGTACTGGTATTGTATTATCAGAATAAAATTTCTCTGGAAGAGGCTATTAATCGTGCCATAGAAATGCACAATCAAGAAATTCAAACATTGTTGAAATTAGAAGAATCTCTTCCTTCATTTGGAGAATTGATAGATGCTGAGATTAAAAAATATTTATCAGGGATACATGAATGGATACGTGGTAACTATGATTGGTCTAAGAAGACAGACCGCTATAATTCTGTAGAAAACCTAGATTTAGTTAAATGTTAAGGTAATTCACAACATTTAAATTAGACAATATAAACAGATGCTTCTGAAAACAAGGATTGTACTATCTTATCTGATATTGTCTAGTGGTTAATATCTCAATCACTTTTAAGCAGATAGATTAATATACATTCCTAAATTTTCCTTTTTCCGGATAAATGGATATTATTCCATAACAAAAGGGAGAATATCAACACAATTTCAATAGGAGAAATTTATGCAACTACCTAATCCTCTAAAAACCCCTTCGTTTCTTCAGAAGCTTCAATGGGTCGTAGATCCAGTAAAATATCTGGAAAGCGCAGCTAGGCAATATCCTGATATTTTTACGGCCGAAATCATTGGTTTTGGTGACACTATTGTATTTGTGAGCCATCCTCAAGCAATCCAGAAAATTTTTGCCAATGAAAATAATCAATTTGCCGCCCCTGGAGATATGAACAGAACTTTGCAACCATTAATAGGAGATTCTTCTCTCATTATGTTGGATGGAGATCGCCACAAAAAGCGACGACAACTCCTAATGCCACAATTTCATGGTGATCGGATGCGAGTTTACGGTGAATTGATTTGTAACCTTACAGCAAAAGTGTTGAGTCAGTTATCCATAGATCAACCTTTTACGGCTCATACTACTATGAAGGAGATATCCTTACAAGTAATATTACAAGCTGTATTTGGTTTGTATGAAGGAGAAAGATGCCAAAAACTTAAGCATCTATTGCCTAAATTTCTATCGAATGTTTTTGATTCACCTCTTGTTTCTAGCTTTCTGTTCTTTCCTTGGTTACAAAAAGATTTAGGTTCTTGGAGTCTTTGGGGAAAGTTTCTGCGTGATCGCCAGGAAATTGATCAACTCATCTATGATGAAATTGCTGAACGCCGAGCGCAACTTGACGTAGAACGCAAAGATATTCTTTCTTTACTGATGTCAACGCAAGATGAAGCCGGAAACTCTATGACAGATTCAGAATTGCGTGATGAGTTAATTACTCTAATGATTGGTGGATATGAAACTACAGCGACTTCAATAGCTTGGGCGTTATATTGGATTCACCATAAGCCTGAAGTTCGTGAAAAACTTCTCAAAGAATTGGATACTCTTGGAGATTCCCCTGATCCAATGAATATTTTCCGATTGCCTTATCTGACATCTGTATGTAATGAAACTTTGCGAATTGCTTCAGTGACAATTTTCACATTACCCAGAGTAGTCAAAAAACCTGTTGAATTAGTTGGTCATTCTTTAGATCCTGGTACAGTAGTTACGGGAGCTCAATATCTCGTTCACCATAGAGAAGATATATATCCAGAATCTCATGAGTTTAAACCAGATCGCTTTTTAGATCACCAATTTTCCTCATCAGAATTTATCCCATTTGGTGGTGGTGTTCGAGGTTGCGTTGGTAGAGCTTTAGCTATGTTTGAAATGAAGCTAGTGTTAGCCACAATTTTATTAAACTATCAACTAGCACTCACTAATAGCAGACCGGAAAAGACTATACGCAAAGGTACTAGCCTTGCACCAGCTAATGGAGTCAGGATGATCATTAAAAAACGGCTTTTACCTCAAAAATCACCAGTATCTATAGTAGCTACATCTGCTTCTTAGCCCAGTCATCTTACTGGTTAATTGGTATTTCAATCACAAACTCAGTTCCTTTACTGGGGGTAGAATTACAAATTAACTGACCCTTGTGTTTATCTACAATCACCTGATAACTAATAGATAATCCCAACCCTGTACCACTACCAACAGGTTTTGTAGTAAAAAATGGGTCAAAGATTTTCTTCTGAACTGCTTCAGTCATCCCACAACCATTATCAGCAATACGAACTTGCAAAGTATTTGAGTCTTTTATACCAGTAAAAATACGAATTTGAGGTCTATCAATATTAGCTCTTGAATCATTCACAGCATCAATGGCATTACTCAAAATATTCATAAATACCTGATTCAGTTGACCAGCATAACAACTGATTTCAGGTATTTTTGCATATTCTTTAATCACTTCTATTTCCAAAGCATCACTTTTTGCTTTAAGTCTGTGCTGTAAAATCATTAAGGTGTTATCAATACCTTCATGAACATCAACAGTCTTCATTTCTGCCTCATCCAAGCGTGAGAAGTTACGCAAACCTAAAACTATATTGCGAATACGAGAACTACCCACTTCCATAGAATCAAGAATTTTTAGCAAATCTTCAGATAAGAACTCCACATCAATTTCTGCGATCTTTGCTGTCAATACATCAGAAGGATGAGAACATTCTTGCTGATAAATATTTACTAAATCTAGCAAATCTTTGACATATTCACTAGCATGAGCAATATTGCCATGAATAAAGTTAATTGGGTTATTAATTTCATGAGCAATTCCCGCTACCATTTGACCCAATGAAGACATTTTTTCGCTTTGAATTAATTGGGTTTGTGTGCGTTGTAGTTCTTGCAATGCTTCTTGCAGATGTTGATTTTTATTGTTTAGTTCTTGGGTTCTAGCTTCTACTTTTACTTCTAAGCTATGGTTATATTCCTCTAAGTTTTGATTTGCCTGGGCTAGATTATTGTAGAGTATGGCATTTTCTAAGGAAATAGCAGCTTGAGTAGTTAGCAGTTTTAAAACTTCAATGCGATCGCGGGTGAAGGCTCCAGTAGTTAGACTATTTTCCAGGTAAAGAATGCCCAGCAATTTACCTTGATTTATAATCGGAATGCACAAAAGGCTTTTAGGCTTCTCACTGAGAATGTAGTGGTCTTCCGCTAAGAAATCAACAGTCTTTGCATCATCAACTACAAACACTTCTTTGATACGGTTAACATATTTAATCAAAGTAATGGGAATATCATTACTAGACTCCGCATAAATCGATGGCAATTCTGTAGAAATAGCTGCAAAATTCTCACTAGAACTGAGAGCTACGACCCTTAATTCTGAGTTATGATTTCCACTTAAAATCAAAGCAGATTTAGATGCTCCGGCATTTTCCATCACAACTTGCATTAATTTAGACAGCAGTTGATCCATCTCAATTTCTCCAGAGAGTGTTTGAGAAGCTTTGATCACAGAGGCTAAATCTAGTGATTCCGAAATACTTGTTTTAGAGCCAAAGAAGGTTGGATAATTACTTTGAGTTGATAGAGATTGATAAGTAGGAACAGTGATTCTGTCAGCTACTTGAAAACTCAGTTTTTCTTGCTGAAGTATAGGCATAAGTAATTGAGGATAGCGTTTTGCCAAATCATCAACTTTTGCTTTTGCTCCCCAGCGAACATAGCAATAATAAGCATCAGTGAGATAGGTTTGAGCGATTTTCTCTTTGCCCCATTCTAAATGGAATCTAGCTGCTAGTTCATTAGCCAGAGCTTCTTCATTGATATATTCGTTTTCTTTAGCAAGAGAAATAGCACGTTCGTAAGATTCGATCGCTTCGAGATATTTACCTGTAACTCGATGTTTTTCAGCCTCCACCAAGTAAAATTTGTGCAGGTAATTCATCGGGGCATGATGCGCCCAGTTCTGCATCTTTTCTTGATTAGCTTGTACCTTAGCCAAAATATGTTCTTGTTCAAGACTAACTAAGTTAGCATATACAGCAAGCTGTATTAACGAGTCATAAAAATGGAAAAAAGGAATGGCTACTTGTCCTATACTTCCATCCAAATACTTTTCTGCTAAGAGGGTATTTTCTGATGCTTGTGAGTAATCTTGAAATAAATACGCCAAATATAATTTACCTAAATATAAAGATAGGAGTCCGATTCTGTCATTAGCGGCGAGATGGATCGGTAAATTTTCTTCTTCATTGTAAACTTCGCCAATTATATAACAGGGATTTTCTCCATGACCCAACAAATTTAAAATAATTTGTTGATATATATTATTCCAGACACATGCTCTTTCTTGGTTAATTTGATTGAGAGCGTTGCTATAATTTGCTAGTTCTTTCTCTAGACCTGCTAATTCTCTACCTATGAAATATGAACAATTGGAATAGCTATAAATGGCATAAGCTGAATATTCTAAATCTCCATTTTCTAATCCAGTAGAATAATCTTCTAATAAATATTTTAATCTTTCCTTGGGATGCTTTTTCCAATGCCAGATAACAGCATTAAATATGGCCGTTGTTTTAGCTTTGATTGCTTTATTATTAAAATTATCCAATAAACTTGTAGCAAGTTTACCAAATTCAAAGCCAGATTCAATATCTCCTACTAATCCGCAGAGTATTAAAGCATAAGTAACGTATGCGTGAGCGGACACAGAAGCATTACCATATTTCAGTGATAAGTTGATTTGTTTAAAGACAATTAACAGAAATAGCACAGGAGCAACTGCATAAGCCATAGGAACAGTAGTTGATAGCATACGCATGGCTATAAGTGGCGAAATTTCTGTCATTTCTGGTAAATCAATTAAATCTTCAATTTTTTTACCAGTCATATTTGACATGATTTCTGCTATGCCTAATTGCACATCAGATTGACTAGGATTTTGCGGAAATTCTACACCTAGTTGTTGTAAAATATTGAGTGAAATATTCACAGCGTCTGATACTTTATTTTGTGCGCCGTAAGCTTGAATTTTGACTTCATAGACTTTTACTTGCTCTAGCAGAGTGTTAGCTTGTGCTAATACCACATTAATTAATTGCTCCATCTGCTCAAATTCCCCAGCTAGGTATGCTGCTTCTGCTGCGGTTTCATACAAAGCTAACGAAAGTTCATATTGTGTTTGCCAGCTATCAGATGAGAGGAGTGAGATTCCTGTTGTTAAATACTTAATTGCTGCTGCATAAGCTGTTGAGCTTAAAGCTTTACGTCCAGCCAAAAAATTCATTTGAGCTAGTTCATTACGCTGTTCCTGCTCGGTAATGAGTTCTAATGCAATATTAAATTGATTGACAATCTGAAAAATTTTATCTTCACGCTCTGCTACTGGGATGCTGTTAAAGAGTAACAAGCCAATTTTTAAATGAGTTTCCTGCTTTTGACTTTCCGAAATTAAAGAATAAGCAGCTTGTTGCACCCTATCGTGAATAAATTTGTATTTCGGAACTGCAAAACTATTGTTGAAAAGTTCTGGAGAGTTAGTAATTTCGAGATTTTCTGCTGATTTAGAATAAGTTTGAAACAACTTATAAACATCAGTTTGAGGCAAAATGATGCCTTCATGTAAGGCTATCCATAAATCTGAGGCTGTGTCTACTACAGATTTTTCATTGACGATCGCCAGAGTTTTTAAGTCAAATTCATGTCCAATACAAGCTGCCATCTTTAATAGATTCTGTGTCAATGGTGGCAATTTTTCAATTTGCTGTGCCATAAAATCGACAACATCATCAGTCAGCACTAATGCCTGTATTGCTGCCAAATCATACTGCCAATGACCTAAATCAAAGTTAAATTTAATTATGCTATCTTGATGCAGCGATTTCAAAAACTGAGTCGTAAAAAAGGGATTACCTTTGGTTTTAGCAAACACCATTTGACTCAGAGCCATAGACATTGCTTGAGGGCAATATAAAGTATCACTAATTAAGGTATTTAAGTGAGTTTGATGGAGAGGAGCTAGGGTAATCTGATTAATCTTTGCTCCTGCTTGCTCAATTTGTTGCAACGTTAAGCAAAAGGGATGTGCTGGATAAACTTCGTTATCACGATATGCACCAATTAATAAAAAGTTTCCTTCTGTTGGGATAACTTTCTGGTCAGTATCATCTTCCCAAACTTCTTCCTCAAATACAGGGTTCCATAAATTATTTTTGAGTTCAGGCGTAACTACATTAGATTCTTTATTACTGGTTGGAGTTTGACTCATTAAAAGTTGGATAAACTTCAAAGAAGCTGAGTCTGCCCATTGTAAATCATCCAAGAAAATCACTAAAGGATGTTCTTTAATGCTGAATACTTGGACAAATCTTTGAAATAACAAATTAAATCGATTCTGAGCAGCAGTTCCAGAAAGTTCTGTAACTGCTGGCTGTTGACCAATAATTTGTTCTAGAGCCGGAATTACATCGATAATTACCTGGGCTTGTTCACCTAATACTGCCAGAATTTTGTCTTTCCATCGGCGAATTTGACTATCAGTTTCTACTAAGATTTGTCCTATCAAATCTTGAAAAGCTTGGACTAATGCTGATAAGGGAACATCTCGTTGGAATTGATCAAATTTACCTTTAATGAAATAACTACGCTGTCTAGCAATTGGTTTATGTACTTCATTGACTACGGCGGTTTTACCAATTCCAGAAAAACCAGCGACGAGAATCATTTCTGTAGTACCTTTAGCAACTCGCTCAAAGGCTGCAAGTAAGGTAGCAACTTCTTTCTCTCGTCCATAGAGTTTTTCGGGGATGAGAAAACGGTCAGAAACATCTTTAGTTGCTAACTCAAAGGTGGCTATATTACCGCTTGTTTGCCATTGCTGATAGCAAAGTTCTAAGTCATACTTGAGTCCGTACGCACTTTGATAGCGGTCTTCAGCATTTTTAGCCATTAATTTGTTGATAATGGCTGATAAAATTGGCGGATGATTGGGATTAATTTGATGTAAGCTTGGTGGTTGTTTCGCAATATGGGCGTGAACCAACTCCATCGGTTCAGTGTTGTTGAAGGGTAACTGTCCGGTGAGAAGTTCAAAAAAGGTGACACCTAAAGAGTAAAAATCACTGCGGTAATCAATCCCACGGTTCATTCTACCTGTTTGTTCAGGAGAGATATAAGCTAGTGTTCCTTCTAGTACGTTGGGGTTTGTCAGGTATTGAACTTCTCTTGGTAGGAGGGTAGCAATACTGAAGTCAATAACTTTGATTTCTAAAGTCTGGGGATGAATGAGTATATTTGCGGGTTTAATGTCTTTATGAATGATGCGATGACGATGTAAACCTTCTAAAATAGATGCGATCGCAATAGCAATAGGAAAAAATTCTTGTAGGGTAATCCCAAACTCTTGTGTAGCCTTATTATATCTGCCCCAATCTTTGAGCGATAGTCCGCCAAAGTCCTCCATGATTAAGGCATAGCGATTGCGATAGTTCTCTAAACAAAGATGCTTGATTATTCCTGGTAAATTGAGATCCTTCGTGATTGTATATTGATTCCGAAATTGAGCAATTTCACTGAAGGTAGGATATTCATTTCGGATCAGTTTAATTACTACTGGTTGTTTGTTTTGTTCTTGAATTCCTCGATAAACTAGGGTCTTGCTACCAGAATAGATTTGTTCTAAAATTCGATAACCAGCCAAAGAGAACACTTTATCAGATAATGCTAACATCGCAGTTATAGTCGAAGTATTTTAACTGCGCTTAGTATTCCCTTAAATTTGCCTTGTTTAACATCAAAATAATTTTTAACAATTATACTGTTATTCTCTTTTCTCCAATATTTTAGGTTTCATCTAACGATATTATGAAAATATTTATCAAGTACGAAGCTGTGTAAAGCTCTGTGAGAAACACCTTAATCTAAGGAGACTTTATTTAATCTCTTATCTGATTTTCCGGGAAGGTGGGAACTAAAACTATTTTATAAATTCAGCGCAAGTATCAGACAGGCTATCATATCAGTTTGAACCAGTATTCATATTTGATTATTACAAAAATTCAGTATCTTTAAGGTGAGCATTCACTAATATATCTTAGGTTAATCGAGATTTTTACTGAAAATGCCCACCCTACTTATCCAGTACTTACGCAAAAATTCCCGAAAAGCTTAATTTATCAAACCGCTAAGTCGCCAAGAACGCCAAGAAATCGTAGAGTCTGCGTAAGTCCTAATTATCTCAAGCTCTACAGTAGTTTATGGCTTCACCAAAGCGAGAATGATACCAATTAACGAACCTAAAAGCAGCACCATTCCACTCATAGTAGTAATGGCAAAACCAATCATTCGTTTTTCTGCGGCCTGATAGTATCCCCAAGCGTAGACAATACGGCCTATGAGCCAAATAGCACCAATTACTGCCCCCCATAATGGGTTGATGTAAACAGAAAACAACCATAAGCCAGGGAGAAATAAAATAGTTTGTTCTAGAGTATTTTGCTGAACTCTTAGTACTCTTTCAAAATTGGGGTCGCCTGTCATTTGGGGAGGCATAACTTTATATTTTGCCCTAGCTCGACCGACATTAATTGTGATAACTGAGTACAGCAGTAATGTTAAAGCAGTGATCAGACTAGTCCAAGGTGACATATTCAAATCCTCATCGCTCATCAAAGTATAATTCTTACCTATGCTTTAGGAACAGCCGCCGGGAAACTCAATATGTTGATATAAAAATTGAGCGATCGCACCAGTTCTTAGAATAGTGTTAAAATTTGAGAAAAATTTTATAGATATGTTTTAATCTCTAAGGTTTAATTTATTTTTACTTGCCCAAGTATATGACTAATCATGTTATGCAGAAGCTCCAGCAAAATTCTCATAGTTTGCTGATGATGAGTGAATCAGAATCTCCCTTTGAAGTGTTTTTTTGGTCTGGAGAAGGTCAAGAGAGTTTAACTAATCAAAAACTTCTTCAGCTAACAAATCATCCCGCAGAAACGCCCATAGAAATAGTAGAACTAGATTATTTTTTTCGTAACTTAGCTGAAGAAAAAGAATGGCACGATGAAATTCAAAGACAAGATGTACAGAAATTTAAATCCTTAGTTCAAACACTCAAGGAAAATCTCTCAGATATCAAAGTTTATCGTTTAGGGAGGATAGATATTGATGTCTATATTTTTGGTAAAACTCCTGCTGGTGATTTAGCAGGAATTTCGACAAAAGTTATTGAAACCTAATCTAGGTATAACTCGTAGGGTTGAACAAACTTCGCTAATGGTAAAAACCAAAATCATTATGTAGAGACGGTTAGATGTAACGTCTCTACTCCACTAATATACAAACTGCTGCAAATAATACACACTAAAATAACTGTGTATGAGTGCAACTAATTATCTTTATAAATTATCTACTCTAGCCTCAATCGTACTTTGAATAGAGGTAGAAACTTGAGAAAGGAAATCGTACCCAGTTCTTGATTCCAAAGTATCAACACTCACTCTATAGTTTCTCCAATTTGCGTTTCTGACACCTTGTACATTGGGTATATCAACAGCAATTACCCTAGTAGCATTAGTTACGCCACTAACTCCTAAACCTGGTCTGTCTAAAACTACAATAACTTTCCAAGTTCTGGCGGGAACCGTGACGCGACCATTATCAATAGTAGTGCGACTACCGTTTGATCCTGATCCACCAGTGCCGTAACCGCCAGAAATAATGTAAAGTTCTTTACCTTGAGCCACTAAACTTCTAGAATAATCTTCCAAATTTGCCCAGACACCCTGATTATTATCAGGAGCTTGAGGAATGATATTTGTCATTAAGAAGGTAGCAGAATTATTGGCAATTGTATTAGTTCTATCAGCAGAAGGAGCCATGTGTCCTCTGTCAAAGCCGCTACCTGTGTAACTAGTAGTAGTAACTCGATAACACCCAGAAGGTAAGGTAGTATCTGCACGGAAATCATCTTGGCGTGGCGCACTTCCTAACCATGATGAGTTTAATTGCCAACTTACCCAATTAGGGATTCCTTTGGCACAATTATGTGAGGTTGCATACTGAGGTTTAACTAATAAACGATTGGAAGTACTAGTAGTAGCACCACTAGGATTTCCCATTGTTAAATGAACACTGACTGAGCTTTGAGCAGTAAGTGGCTTTTGGGAGCTATTAAAGATAGCGAAAAACACTGCTGGTAAAGCAACAGGTAGAATCAGTTTAGCAAATTTAGACTTTTTCATTTGTGGTTATTTTTTTAGGCAGAACAAAATGATTTCTGTAGTCAATACAGAAATAAAAGAAGAGTTAGCGACTGAAATATAAATCCGGTTTAATAAGGAGAGATGAAAAAACCGTAAACCGGACATTAATATTTGGTAATGATTAGTGCTAAATATAAGTACAATTTCTGAGCAGTAATTTCCGCAGGAGTAGGTTGTAAAAAGAATAAATCATACCAAGTTGCAATCAAAGATAGTAATTTGGGCTGGGAGTAGGGAGTAGGAATACTATTTCTGAACGCAACTTATACCAATTTGAAAGAAGAATGCGACAGATAGAAATCAGGAAAGTCTTACTGGAGCTAGATTTCTTAATTGCGTTAGCGAGGAACGAGCGTCGCGTCATTGCGAATTGCGAATTGGTATAAATTTCCAGGCTCATAGCCAAAGTCCACGCTTTATGGACTGTCAGACATTTTTGCTTGAGTCATCTGAATATGACTTGCGCTATGAGACTCGGAATTGATTCCGAGGTGGGACTCAACTAACATTTATTTGTGTGTTTACACCATAACGCGATGTGCAACTTATTCTTGAAACCCCTCTCCAAACCTCTCACGCCAGTCGCTACAACGGAGGGAACCTCCGCAACGCGCTGGCTCCCCGAAGCGGAGAGAGGCTTTGAATCTTGCTCCCCTTCCCTTGTAGGGAAGGGGTTGGGGTTAGGTTTGAGAGAAAGTTGCACACGGCGTACCATAAGCTTTTTAACTCTCGCCTTCTTCCAGGAAATGAGGGGAAGTGTCAAGTTCTACCGACTAAGCTGGCGACTACTGTCACTAATTCAGCAGGTTTGATGGGTTTAGGTAGATGTAGTTGAAAACCTGCTTGAATAGCACGCATTCGGTCTTCGGCTCTGGCGTAGGCGGTGAGGGCGGCGGCGGGAATTTTACCGCCTTTTGCTGGAGGTTGCGATCGCAATTGGCGAATTAATGAATAGCCATCTTCACCGGGCATCCCAATATCACTAACTAACACATCTGGTTGCCACTGAGCAATCATTTGTAATGCTTCTGGGACTGAAGCAACGGTTTTTACTTGGGCTTGACATTGTTGCAATACTGTGGATATATACTCCCTGGTGTCGGCTTCATCATCTACAACTAGGACGCGCACACCAGCTAGGGAGAGAAACGCAGGCAAAATATCACTGTTAGCTTCAGTTAGGCTGACTGGTGCAGATATAGTTTCTTTATTGAGTAGTAAGGGTAATTTAACTGTAAAGGTTGTACCTTGTCCGTCTCCGGGGCTATCAACAGTGATCATACCACCGTGTAATTCTACTAGGTGACGCACAATTGCTAAACCTAACCCTAAGCCACCGTGCGCCCTGGTGCTGGAACTGTCGGCTTGACGGAAGCGATCGAATACGTAAGGGAGAAATTCGCCGTTAATCCCTATACCCGTGTCAATGATTTGAATTTGGGCGTAAGTGATAGATTCGGAATGATGAGCAACACTTCTGGTAAGTTGAATTTCAACTTTACCGCCTTGGGGTGTAAACTTAATAGCATTTGATAGCAAATTCCAGATAATTTGTTGTAAGCGATCGCTATCACCAGAAATTAAAAATGCTGCTTCTCCATAATTTGCCCACGCAAATTGCAACTCGATTTCTTTGGCTTGGGCGGCTAAAGTGACAGTTTCAATTGTCGATTCAATAATCGTGATTAAATTACAAGTAGCAACTTTTAGCTGTAACTTACCGCGAATCATCCGTGAGATATCAAGTAAGTCTTCAATCATTTGGGTTTGCATCTTGGCATTCCGCTCAATGGTTTCTAGCGCCTTACTGATTTGAGTTTCGTTGAGTTTGCGACTGCGTAATAATTGCGCCCAGCCGAGAATTGCATTGAGGGGCGATCGCAATTCATGGGAAAGTATAGCTAAAAACTCATCTTTCATTCGGTTGGCTTGCTGCAACTGCTCTGTTTGCTGCTGCAAGGAAGTAATTAAACTTGAGCGTTCCATTGCGATCGCAATTTGATCACAAATCGCCTGCATCATACTTCTTTGATTTTCGGTGAAGAAATTACGGCTGCAACTGCCAAAAGAAAGAGTCCCGAACAACTTGTCTTGAGCAATTAAAGGGTAACTGTAGTAAGCCTGAATACCTAAAGAACGAATTAATCCTGTTTTGATATCAGTTGATTGTTGGACATTTTCAACATAAATGGGTTGGCGATATTGGGCTGTAGTACCGCAGACTGCTTGACCAAATTCTAACAACTCAATCTCTTTTGCTAGTTCCTCGCTAAAGCCTCGATAAGAAGCAAGACGCATGACCTGAGAATTATCTTCAACCAAGTAGTTAAGGTAAATATCTATACTAATTTGTTCTTGGAGTTGGCAGAAAACGCTATCAATGAGTGTGACTGGTTGCTGACTAGATAATAAGGCGCTGGCGGTACTAAATAGTAATTGCAGCCGTTGATTACCTACTGATAATGCTTTTTCGGCTTGCTTGAGTTTAGTAATATCTTGGAAGACGAAAATGCAGGTAGCTGGAAAACCGTGCATTGCTGGCAGTGTATCTGCAAAAATTAATAAAGAATATGTGCCTTGGCTGGTGTGCCAGTCTACTTCTATACCATTTAAACGTTCACCACGGGCAACACGTACCCCTGGCATTTGCTCATTGGGGATGCGATCGCCTGTGGCATCTGTATAATAATATGCTGTGTGATATTCTTCGGCTGGGATGCCTTGGGGAAATTCACCGCCTGCTAACTCATTGGCTGTGCGATTGGCAAATGTCACCCTTGCTGTTCCTGGTTCAATCAACAGCAATGGTCTGGGCATAAGATTTAACACATCTTCCAGCCATTTGCGTTGGTTTTGCTGTAATTCTTCAGCTTGCTTGCGACTAGTAATATCTAAAAATGCGCCAATACAACCTCTGCTGTTACCTTCTTCGTCAAACAATGGTGCAACATATTCTAATAAGTTAGTGACTCGGCCATCGTTATGAACCACATCCACTTCCAAATCCAAAACTTCTACACCATGTGCGGCTGCATACTGCATTGGTAGTTCTTCTGGCGATAATTCTCGACCTTCGCAGTAAACTTTAAATGTTTGGGGTCGTTCTGCGGTAGGCGCAGTCAGAGAAGCATTGATATCTGTGGAGATACCGAGTTGCTTGGCAAAACAAGGGTTAACGCGAATATTTCTACATTCACGATCCTCAGCAATCCCAATTCCTATCGGAATCACATCTAATAAGGTTTGCAGTTCGACTACTCGCCGTTGTAAATCTCGATTGAGTTGGAGAATTTGTTCTTGTGCTTGTTGGCGTTCGGTTAAGTCCAGAATAAAAGCTACCAATTCTTCCCGTTTTTCTCCCACGAGAACATAACCAACTAATACAGGTATGCGATGACCATCTTGGCGGAGATATGCTTTTTTGTATGGTGTACAAGCGCCATTGGTATTACTTTGGGCTTCGGCGATCGCTTGTGCATCTAAATCCAGGTACTCTGGTAAGATGATTTTGTCTTTGTTTAATTCACCTGCGAGTAAATCTGCGCGGGTATAGCCAACCATTCTCAAAAATTCGTCATTGGCTTGGTGAATGTTGCCATAAATATCACCCAACACAATTCCAATGATGTTCGCATCTACGAAACTTTTGAGTTTTTCTTCATAGACTCTAAGTGCTGTTTGCGTGTATTCATGCTTGTACCACAGCCTTTCTACTAAAGCAGCACACTGCCAAATTAACAGAGCAAAAATAATAATCAAAACCAGTGCAAATATCGCTATGGCAAAAGCTGAATCATAATATCCGACTCGTTGACCTTGAACAATTAACCAGCCTAATAATAAAGGTACAGCGATCGCCGCTATTAATAAACGACGCGCCAACAAACCGCCATAACTTTCACTGGTAATGACGTGCATAAATCCTTGGTCAGTACTTGACCAGAGAATCCCGATACACAGCACACTAAACATTAATACTGTGTGCAATGCCATTGGTGTGCCATTCAAAAACAAACTGTAGAGAATTTTGATGTCGTAGGTGTAACCAATCAATGCTTCTAAAGAAATTACACCAGCTATCAAAGTCAAAATTTGAGCATACCAATAATGGCGTTCGCGTTTTGGATGGATTAAAATTTCTAACCCACAGCCCAAACAGAAAAAGTTAATGGCGGTATTAATTCCCATCCGTCCAGGATAAGCTGACACAGCAGGAGTTTGTGTATCTCGCAACAGCAGCTGATCAATGCCAAAATTCTCACCAAACAAATATTGAATGATTGTGAGTAAGCCAATAATTATAGGGATGAAACTCAATACTCTCATCAGCCAGAAATAAACTTGCTGTTTTTGCTTGGCTGGCTGATTTTGGTTGATTTGTAGCAGCCACAGCGACACACCTAATAAGATAAAACATAATGCTGTGTTCGCTTTCATGGTGAACAACCTGGGGTTGTTACCTATTTTGAGAAATTCAATGTTGAACATCCACCCAAGCAGCACAAAACTACCTGTGAAGGTGGCGATCGCTGCTGCAACCTTAACTACTTTTGAATTCCGTGCATTTTGCATTTGCAAGCGGTTTCTGTTTAACATTGATATTTTTACCGCATCTCTAACTAGAATAACTTGCTAAAATTTCGCTGCAACGTGCTTTTACATCTTGTATTGCTCGTCTCCGATATCATAATAAATGAACTCTTTTTCACCTGTATATAATAAAACTCTGAGTTGATTTTAGCGAAGCTGAAATTAACTGTGATTGTCTATAGTTCTTTTTTCCTTGCTAACATTTTTACAATATTCAGTCATTGCCTGTATTTATCTCTCACTAAAGTTTAGATTTTTCTGTCTTCTTCCGTAAGAGAGAGGACGCTTTTATGTCTATTGTGAGATGATGCGATCGCTTGTTTATAAAAAAGCAACTTTCGGAATTCAAATAATATCCCAGCAAAATTAACCATCTTCAGCCAACATCGATTTTTTGGCTGCTTGTACTAATTCTTCTTCAGTGCATTGATATAAATCCCGCAAACGAAATACTTGCCATACTTCCATTTTGGGTGTTGTTCTACCTTTCTCCCAGTTACGAATCGAAGATAAAGCGCAATCTAATTCAATAGCTACATCACTAATTCTTCATCCTGTACGGTGTCTTAATGCTCTTAGATCCATATTTTTGGGCGTTAAAATTTGTTGGCGCTAAAACTTGGCGCTAACAATTGACAATTGACAACCGATATGGTATGGAGATTCAATTTTTGTTGAAGAAGCGTTAGCATCCCCGCCAAGAGACTCGCTAACGCCCTTTACTAAACTCCTTATGGATAGATTAATCATGCCACAAAACAGCAATTACAAAGATTTCGTCTCAGAAACTCAGACCTACGCTTACAAAGAACGTTTAAATTCTTGGATTGTTGCGCGTTTATTTCCAGATATGCAACGGGTTACAGTTGCAAGATTTCGCAGTCGTTCCGATGCAGACGGTCATTTACAAAGCTTACGTAAACTCATTCCAGACGCTAATTTTGTGGTGGTGTTTGACTGTCCACGTCAGAAAGCAGTGATTTAAAGCAGAAGTGATTTAAGTAGTGGCGTGGCAAGGCTACAATAGGGCATAAAAATAACTCTTGTGGTGTGGGTATCCTGCCCGCACCGGACGGGCTAGAAGCCCATCCCACAAGAAATTTATCATGCAACATTTAAGGCTTGCCACGCCACTACGAAAATTTTTATTTAATCTCTTATGAATGATTCAGTAAAACCATAACCACCACCGCCAGGAGTCTCAATCACAAACACATCATTAATATTCATTTCCACCACAGCTTTACTACCTAAATCCTCAACAGTTCCATCACACCGTTCAACATAATTTCGTCCGACTTCACCGCTTGCACCATCAGATAAACCAAAAGGCGCAACTATGCGGTGATTTGACAAAATTGCTGCGGTCATTGGTTCCAGAAAACGCAAGCGACGAGTGACACCATTACCGCCATGATGATAACCTTGACCACCACTATTTTCCCGAATAGCAAAATTTTCTAACACAATTGGGAAGCGCCATTCTAACACTTCGGGATCTGTGAGACGGGAATTAGTCATGTGGGTGTGAACTGCATCTGTCCCATCAAAATCTGCACCCGCACCAGAACCGCCGCAGATAGTTTCATAATATTGATAACGCTCATTCCCAAAAGTAAAATTATTCATCGTTCCTTGAGAAGCAGCGAGAATACCCAACGCACCATATAAAGCATCGGTAATAGCTTGGGAAGTTTCCACATTTCCCGCCACCACCGCCGCCGGATAAGCAGGATTTAACATACAACCTTCAGGAATGTGAATTTCTAAAGGTTTTAGACATCCAGCATTTAACGGAATATCATCATTAACTAATGTGCGAAAAACATATAAAACTGCCGCTTTACAAACTGCGGCTGGGGCATTAAAGTTATTAGTTAACTGTTGGCTAGAAGTACCTGTAAAGTCAATTTTGGCGCTGCGGTTTTCTCTGCTAATGGTAATTGCGACTTGAATCACGCTGCCATTATCTAAGGCATAGCTAAAACTACCATCTTTTAAAACTTCAATCACACGTCTTACAGATTCTTCGGCATTATCCTGCACAAAATTCATGTAGGCTTGGACAGTTTCTAAGCCGTAGTGGTCTACCATTTTTAACAGTTCTTGTACACCACGTTCATTGGCGGCAATTTGGGCTTTTAAATCTGCTAAGTTTTGCAAAACATTGCGTGCGGGGTAAGGTTCACTGGTCAGCAAACTAACTAATTCAGCTTCTCGGAATTTACCTGCTGCAACTAACTGGAAATTATCAATTAATATGCCTTCTTCAATTACATTTGTACTATTTGGCGGCATGGAACCGGGAGTAATACCGCCAATATCTGCATGATGCCCCCGTGAAGCGACGTAGAATAATGGGCGTGGTTCGACTGCGCTCACCAACCGAGAGTGGGGGAAGACGGGGGTGATAACGGTAATATCTGGTAGATGAGTACCGCCGTTGTAGGGGTTATTGGAAACAAAAACATCACCGGGTTTGATGGTGTCGCCATAGTTAGTAATTAAAGCTTGCACACTTTCACTCATCGAACCCAAGTGTACGGGGATGTGTGGTGCATTGGCGACTAATTGTCCAGCACCATCAAAAATTGCACAGGAGAAATCTAACCGTTCTTTGATGTTGACAGAGGAACTGGTATTTTGTAAGGTTATACCCATTTGTTCAGCGATCGCGCGAAACAAATTATTGAAAATCTCCAACATCACAGGATCTTTTTGTGTGCTGAGTGCTGAGTGCTGAGTGCTGAGTGTTTTTTGTGTTGTTTGTCGCGTCAGTACTAAGTGATTGCGTGTAGTTAACTCGGCTTGCCAATGGGGTTCAATCACATTTGTACCCGTCGCCTCGACAATAATGGCTGGCCCTGCTACACAATCTCCTGGCTGTAAATCTTGGCGTTGATACACCGGGGTAGTTTGCCATGACCCAGCAGTATACATTTGTATAGTTGCTATTGCTACAGTCTCTTTATTGTCCCTACGTGTAATTACAGCTTCCTCCAGTGCGTCATGCTTCTCCACCACCTCAACCGCCACCGCTTCCACAATCAACCGCTTCTCAGGCGCAATAAACCCGTAACGCTGACGATGCAACTCCTCAAACTGAGCCTGCATCATCACCACATCAGCAAAATCCACAATCAACGGTGCATCCGTCCCCTCATACTTGAGATGCACCTTGCGATAAATCTCCAAAAAGGGTGTAGGGGTGTCAGAGTGTAAGGGTGTAGCAGCCTCTCCTCCCTCCGCGCCCTCCGCGCCTTGGCGGTTCGTTTCCCCTACCGCCTCCGCCACCAACCCCACAAACTCTAACTCCACTTCTCCCAACACACCCTGATTCAAAACCGCTTCCACCGACTTCTCGCGGATGACTCGTACATCTGCCAAACCCATACCGTAAGCAGACAACACCCCCGCATAAGGATGGATAAATACCTGCTGCATCCCCAAAGCGTCGGCAATTAAACAAGCATGTTGCCCACCAGCGCCACCAAAACAACACAACGTATACTCCGACACATCATAACCACGCTGGAGAGAGATTTTTTTGATGGCATTCGCCATTTTATCAACTGCGATCGCCAAAAATCCTGTAGCGACTTCTTCCGGCGTTCTGCCATCCCCAATTTCCGCCGCCAATTCCTGAAACTTCTGCCTTACTACCTCTACATCTAAGGGTAAATTCGCCGCCGCCCCAAACACCTTGGGGAAAAACTCTGGCTGCAACTTACCCACCATCACATTGCAATCAGTCACCGTCAACGGCCCACCTTTAGAATAAGCCGCCGGGCCGGGATTTGCCCCTGCCGATTCCGGCCCCACCCGATACCGCGAACCATCAAACTGCACAATCGAACCACCGCCAGCCGCAACGGTATGAATTGCCATCATCGGTGTTCGCAGACGCACTCCCGCCACTTCGGTTTCAAAGGTGCGTTCATACTCGCCATTGTAGTGCGCCACATCAGTAGATGTACCGCCCATATCAAAGCTGATAATCTTGTCAAATCCAGCCATCCGGCTTGTTTGCACTGCCCCAACTATCCCGCCAGCCGGGCCAGATAAAATACTGTCTTTACCTTGGAAGTTCTCTGCATCCGCGAGTCCGCCGTTGGATTGCATGAACATTAGTTTGGGAGAGTGGGGGGATAATCCTTGTTGCTTGTTACTTATCTCGCCAGTTTCTTCTTCCCGATTCCCTAATGCCAATTGATGGGAGACTTGATCAACATATCGCCGCAAGATGGGGGATAAATAAGCATCGACAACCGTTGTATCACCCCGGCTGACTAATTTCATTAAAGGGCTGACTTGGTGAGAGACGGAAATTTGCGTAAATCCAATACTGTTGGCTAAAGCTGCAACTTGTTGTTCATGGGTGGTGTAGCGGTAGCCGTGCATGAACGCGATCGCACAACAGCGAATGCCATCATTGTATGCTGCTTGTAATTGTGGGCGAACAGCATCCAGATTTAAAGGGATTAATTCTTCACCTTGGGCGCTGTAACGTTCCTCTACTTCAATGACTCTTTCGTAGAGCATTTCTGGCAAAATGATTTGACGGGCAAAAATATCGGGACGGTTTTGATAACCGATGCGTAAGGCATCCCGAAATCCTTGAGTAATCACTAAAACAGTGCGATCGCCTTTTCTTTCTAATAAAGCATTTGTCGCCACAGTTGTTCCCATTTTAATTGCCGCAATGCGATCGACTGGGATTGGTGCATCAGCAGCAATTCCTAAAATTTCTCTGATTCCTTGGACTGCTGCATCTGTATATTGTTCAGGATTTTCTGAAAGTAGCTTGTGAATTATTAACTGGCCATCAGGACGTTTTGCCACAATATCAGTGAAAGTTCCGCCTCTATCAATCCAAAACTCCCAACTTGCAGCCGATAATGATGCCCCATTCATTCTTTATTCCTTAAGATTTATTTTGCTACTTCTCAGGTATGATTTTTAAGTTATCAGATTATTTGCTTGATTTGTTACCTAGATGTTCCTTGAGGTAGACGGTATGACACTTGAGAAGATTCGCTGGTTTCAGATGGCTTTTCAGTTAAAAGGGTCAGTTGTCTCATCAATTTATCAACGGGTTTTGTGGTGTGGCTTGTTTGGATTTATTATATCTGTCCTGCATTATTTAGAATGGCCTGTATCCAAACCGATGATTGGCACGATTTTGCCGAGTTTGGTGTTAGGTTTATTGTTGGTTTTTCGGACAAATACTGCTTATGAACGTTTTTGGGAAGGCAGACGCTGTTGGGGAAATTTAGTTAATACTACCAGGAATTTAGCCAGACAAGTTTGGGTAACTATTAATGAAAAATCTCCTGAAGATAGAGAGAATAAAATTGCCACATTACGCCTAATTATCGCTTTTTCAGTAGCTACAAAATTGCATCTCCGGGGAGAACGAGAAAATCAAGAATTAAAACAATTAATGTCTAATGCTCGATATAACGAGTTATCTACTATCGAGAATTTGCCTTTAGAAGTAGCTTTTTGGATTAGCGATTATTTACAGGAACAGTACAATCGTGACTGTTTACATACATATCAATTAATTAATCTGCAAGAACTCTTAAATATACTTGTCGATAATTTAGGTTCTTGCGAACGTATTTTAAAAACACCAATGCCTTTAGCTTATGCAATTCATCTGAAGCAACTGTTACTTGTATATTGTTGCTTATTACCTTTGCAAGTAGTAGATACATTGGGCTGGTGGACAGGATTTATGGTGGCTGTTGTTAGCTTTACCGTATTTGGCGTTGAGGCGATTGGGTTGGAAATTGAAAATCCCTTTGGTTATGATGATAACGACCTCCCATTAGATGCCATTTGCAACACAATCAAACATAATATCGAAGACTTGATTACAACACAATCAAATGCGGCGCGATCGCTGCAAGATAGTATAGCTAATTGAAATAATTACAATTAACTTAACCGTCTAATTCCCTGTTCCAAACCTTGGCAAACACCAGTGAGAAAATTTAAATCTAAGGAAGCAATATTATCACTGGGTTGATGATAATGGGGATTCCGTAAAAATGCCGTATCTGTCACCATAATGGCGGGATAGCCCAAATCCCAAAATGGTGCATGATCACTGAGTCTGGTTTGACGTACAATTAAGCCTCGGTTGGGTACTGGCAACCACTGGCTAGGTACACCCACTTTCCGAATACTCCGACTGAGGCTGATTAAATCGCGGATTGTTCGCAAATTGCCGATTAAAGCAATAAAATCACCTGTATTGGGGTAAAATTTCTCCAACGGACTAGGGTAACGCTGGGAACCTGGGATAAAGTTGCAATAACCCAGCATTTCCAAAGAAATCATTAACCGGAGTGGTTGCTGTTGTTGATGCAATAAAGCGGCATATTCCGCACTACCGAGTAAACCATATTCTTCCATATCAAACGCAACCAGTCGCAAGGGATATTTAGCTGGTTCTGCGGCAAATTTCCGCGCTAATTCTAATAACACCGCTACTCCTGTGGCATTATCATCTGCCCCTGGGGTTCCTGGTACAGCGTCATAGTGCGCCCCCATCAAAATCGGGGGTAAATTTTGGTGCTTCCCTTCAGCAGATAAATTTAAAATCAGGTTACTACAACTTTTCCCATTCACTTTAAAGGTGTGGATTTCCACACTTCCCCATTGGGAAAATTGTTGACGAATATATTCTTGGACAAAGAAATGTCCTGCTGTTGCCAAGAAAGGATCACGTTCTCTTGCAATTTCAGAGAGATGGATTTGTAATTGCTCTTGTAAATTCAACGGAAGTATTAAGGATAAAGTATGAAGTTAACCCACCAATAATTAGTAGTTCTGCCAAAAATCAATTACAGAAGTGTGGATTTCCCAACTTAAAGCACTGATAAAGTAGAGTTTTTCCACTATGGAGATTTCCCGATGCTGGGACATACTTAGCGTCGTGAATGCTATCCTAGTCTTGCAACTAGCTCTTTAACCTTAAATTTATTCAGCTTTTGCCTCAATTGATTATTATACCATTGAGGTGTTTTCCACTAATAGCTTACTGCTATTGGTAGTCTTGGACAATCATAATAAATTAATAGATATAAGACGCACTAGGAGAAGAGTAACGCATGGGCAAGGTAGTCGGCATCGACTTGGGTACAACCAACTCAGTAGTCGCCGTGATGGAGGGTGGCAAGCCGGTGGTGATTGCCAATGCAGAAGGAATGCGAACAACACCCTCCGTAGTTGGTTTCAGCAAAGATGGCGAGAGGGTGGTGGGGCAAATGGCACGACGGCAAACCGTCCTCAACCCCCAGAATACTTTTTTTGCAGTTAAACGCTTTATTGGGCGGAAGTATGGTGAAATAAGTCCCGATTCCAAACGTGTACCATATACCATCCGCAAAGACGACATCGGCAATATTAAAATTGCTTGTCCCCGTTTGAGTAAAGATTTTGCCCCCGAAGAAATTTCGGCAATGGTACTAAAAAAATTAGCCGATGATGCCAGCCGTTATTTAGGGGAACCCGTTACTGGGGCAGTCTTGACAGTTCCGGCTTATTTTAACGATTCTCAACGACAAGCCACCCGCGATGCTGGCAGAATTGCTGGTTTGGAAGTGTTGCGGATTCTCAATGAACCTACAGCCGCTTCTTTAGCTTATGGTTTAGATCGGGGTGATACCGAAACCATCTTAGTCTTTGACTTGGGTGGTGGGACTTTTGACGTATCGATTTTAGATGTTGGCGATGGGGTATTTGAAGTTAAATCAACCAGTGGTGATACGCAACTGGGGGGTAATGACTTTGATAAAAAGATAGTTGATTGGTTAGCAGAACAATTTTTAGAGGCGGAAGGTGTAGACTTAAGACGCGATCGCCAAGCTCTACAAAGGTTAATGGAAGCCGCCGAAAAAGCTAAAATCGAATTATCGGCGGTGAGCGTTACCGATATTAACTTACCCTTCATCACCGCTACAGAGGACGGGCCAAAACACATCGAAACACGCCTGACTCGTTCTCAATTTGAAGCTTTGTGTAGTGATTTGCTAGGTCGTGTCCGCACTCCAGTCAAACGGGCATTAAAAGATGCAGGACTCAGGCCGGAAGACATCGAAGAAGTGGTGTTGGTGGGCGGTTCGACGCGAATGCCAATGGTGAAACAATTAGTCCGCGATTTAATTGGCATTGAACCCAACGAAAACGTTAACCCTGATGAAGTCGTCGCCGTGGGTGCAGCAATTCAAGCAGGTATCCTGGCTGGGGAACTGAAAGACTTGCTGTTGTTGGATGTCACACCTTTATCTTTGGGATTAGAAACCATTGGCGGCGTGATGAAAAAACTCATCCCCCGCAATACAACCATCCCCGTTCGCCGTTCTGATATCTTCTCCACTTCCGAAAATAATCAAAACACCGTGGAAATTCACGTAGTCCAAGGTGAGAGGGATATGGCAGGAGATAACAAATCTCTGGGACGGTTCAAGCTGTATGGCATTCCCCCAGCCCCGCGCGGCATTCCCCAAGTCCAGGTATCATTTGATATTGATGCCAACGGGATTTTACAGGTAACAGCTTTAGACCGGACGACAGGTAGAGAACAAAGTATTACCATTCAAGGCGCTTCTACCTTGACTGAATCGGAAATTAACCGGATGATTCAGGATGCACAAAAATACGCTGATGTTGACCGGGAACGCAAAGAACGTGTGGAAAAACGCACCCGTGCGGAAGCATTGATTTTACAATCAGAACGCCAACTGCGAGAAGTCGCCCTAGAATTTGGGATGCAATTTGCCCGCAGTCGTCGTCAACGCATTGATAATATTTGCCGCGAACTGAAAGAAAGTTTACAAGCCAACGACGATCGCGGTATTGATCAAACCTACGCCGATTTACAAGATGCCCTTTATGAACTCAACCGAGAAGTCCGTCAGTATTACGCTGAAGACGAAGACGACGACTTGTTAGGCACAATTAAAGAAATCTTCACGGGAGGCGGCGACAAAGAACGCGATCGCGAACCAGATTACTACCGCGATAGCTACCGCGATCGGGATTCCTACAACAGCCGCGACTACGGTAGGGACAATGGTAGAGATTACAGCCGAGATTATGGCAGAGATAGAGATAGCCGTTCTTCTGCCTATGACAGTCGCCCCACACGCCGCCCATCTCGCCCCAGCTATCAAGATAATTGGGATGATGAAGATGATTGGTTGTAGTACTCCCCCTCCTTTACTTGATTAAGAAACTTGATTCAAAATACGGATTTAGTCATTGGTGATAAGTATTAAGTAATTGGTAAATAGTATTACTAGTTACTTAAAAATTATTACCAACCTCTAAAATCTAAAATCTAAATTTAAATAACTGACTATGCAAAATTTGCAAAATTTCCGCGATTACTACGAGATTTTGGGAGTACCTAAAGATGCCTCTAATGAAGAAATTAAAAAGAATTATCGGCGACTAGCTAGACAATATCACCCTGATTTGAATCCAGGGAATAAGGCAGCCGAAGAAAAATTTAAAGATGTGAATGAAGCTTACGAAGTGCTTTCTGACACTGCTAAAAGAGCGCAATACGACCAGTTTAGCCGCTATTGGAAGCAACAAGGCTTTGCAGGCAAAAAAACACCAAAACCAAAAGCTTGGGGAGAAAAACCAAGCGATCGCACCAATGGTAATCAAGTCGACCCCAGTCAATTTGCCAACTTTGAAGACTTTATCAATCAAGTAGTTGGTGTTGGTAGTCGCCAAGACACCCGAAATGGCAGTAATACCAAAACCGATCCGTTCCGTTCGCCGAATAGCAAAGTTCAATACACAGTTCCCAAAAATCCTCCCAAACCAACACGGCGAGATATTGAAGCGCGATTAACCTTACCCTTAGAAAAGGCTTATCAAGGTGGTAACGAACGCATCCGTTTAGAAGATGGGCGATCGCTAGAAGTGACAATGCCTCCAGCTATGGTCACAGGCCAAAGCATTCGGCTGAAAAATCAAGGAATTGGCGGTGGCGATTTATACCTTAAAATTACTGTCGAGCCACATCCTTTGTTTAAACTAGAAGGCGCAAACATTTCCTGTCAAGTACCAGTGACTCCCAGCGAAGCGGTTTTAGGCGGATCTGTTGAAGCACCAACCCTCGACGGCCCCGTAAAAATGACCATCCCACCCGGAGTTAGGTCTGGTCAAAGATTCCGCTTGGCAAATAAAGGCTACCCCACCGATAACGGTAAACGCGGCGATCAATTGGTGGAAATTCAGATAGTTACACCGAAAAATATTAGCCCTGAAGAAAAAGAACTGTACGAAAAAATTCGACAAATTGAAACCTTTAAACCTCGTACTGATTTAATCAGTTAGGTGTTGATTTAATGACAGGACAAGGAAGATAAAATACCTTAGCCAATTACTTTGGCTCGAAAGTGCCGCAAACGCAGCGCATTAGTGACTACAGAAACTGAACTAAAAGCCATTGCTGCACCTGCAATGATGGGGTTGAGCAACCACCCAAATATCGGGAACAGGATTCCAGCAGCGATGGGAATACCCGCGACGTTGTAGATAAACGCAAAAAATAAATTTTGGCGGATATTACGCATAGTGGCGCGGCTGAGTTGAATTGCTGTGACTATACCTTGCAAATCACCAGAGATGAGGGTGATGTCACTAGCTGCGATCGCCACATCTGTACCTGTACCAATCGCAATTCCCACATCCGCTTGCGCCAAAGCCGGTGCATCATTAATCCCATCACCAACCATCGCTACAATTGAGTGCTGAGTGCTGAGTGCTGAGTAATTCTCCCTTGTCCCCCTTGTCCCCCTCATCCCTCTTCTCCCTTCCCCTTGCAACAACTTAATTGCTTCTACCTTCTGCTCAGGACGAACTTCAGCTAATACTCTGGTAATCCCAACTTCACGGGCAATACTTTCAGCAGTGTGGCGATTATCACCTGTGAGCATTACAACTTCTAAACCCAGTTTTTGCAAGGCTCGCACAGCTTGGGGAGAAGTCGGTTTTATCGCATCAGCAATCCCCATTAATCCTTGGATTTCACCATCTACTGCTAACCAAACTGCCGTTTTACCCAAGTATTCTAAGCGTTCTTGATTTGGTTGCAAGTCTGCGGTGTTAATATCTAACTCTTTCATCCAGCGTTGTGTACCGATTTGCACCAGCCGATTTGCCACGATACCCTGTACACCACAACCAGCGATCGCAGCGAAATCTCGAACATCTATGAGGCTAACATCTTGAGATTGAGCATATCTCACCACTGCTTCGGCTAATGGGTGTTCGGAATTGCGTTCTACAGAGGCGGCTAGTTGTATTAACTGAATTTCGTTACCATTAGCAGTACCGTTAACTGTGACAAAATCTGTAACTGTGGGTTTACCTTGGGTAATTGTGCCAGTTTTATCTAAGACAATTGTTTGAATTTGGTGGGCTAATTCTAAACTTTCTGCACCTTTAATTAAAATGCCATTTTCTGCGCCTTTACCTGTGCCTACCATAATTGAAGTTGGTGTGGCTAAACCCAAGGCACAAGGACAAGCAATGATTAATACTCCAACTGTGGTAATCAATGCCAAAGAGATATTACCCGTGATGTTGAACCAAATAATAAAAGTGAGGATGGCGATCGCAATTACCGCCGGCACAAACCAGCCTGTAACTTGGTCTGCTAATCTTTGAATGGGCGCTTTTGAGCCTTGCGCCTGCTGTACTAATTGGACAATTTGCGCCAATACCGTATCTTTTCCTACTCTTGTCGCCCGAAATTGGAAACTACCAGTTTTATTGATGGTTGCGCCAATCACTTCATCTCCTGGTTGCTTTTTCACAGGAATACTTTCACCAGTCACCATCGCTTCATCAACTGTAGATTTCCCATCAATCACTTCCCCATCAACAGGAATTTTATCCCCAGGGCGCACCAGTACCACATCACCAATCTGCACTTGTGCGATCGGTACATCTATTTCTCGTCCGTTGCGAATCAACCGCGCAGTTTTCGCCTGTAAACCAATCAACTTACGGATGGCTTCGGAAGTTTGTCCTTTGGCACGATTTTCAAACAGCCGTCCTAATAAAATCAAAGTAATCACAATCGCCGCAGTTTCATAATATACATCCGGCATCAATCCCTGAGTAATGAAAAAGCCGGGAAATATTGTAGCGAATAGGGAATAAAAATATGCTGCACTCGTACCCAACACGATTAAAGTATCCATTGTGGCAGTATGGCGCTGGAATGCTTTCCCAGCATTTACATAAAAACTTTTACCGCACCAAAACTGTACAGGAGTAGTCAGAACTAATTGCAGCCAAGGGTTATGCAACCATCCAGGAATGAAAGGTAAATGCAATCCTGTCATCATTGGCAATGAGCCAATCACCAGTAAACTGCTAATTATCCCCCCTACTATGAGCTTTCGCTGCAAATCACGGGATGTTTGCTGGCGATGTCTTTTTTCTTCGTCATCTTCACCCGCCAGCAAATTTTGTTCTTGTAAAGGATAGGCAGAATAACCAGCCGCATCCACCGCATTTTGGATAGCTGGTAAATCTGTTTTTCTGGAATCATAATTAACTGTTGCCTGTTCTGCGCCAAAATTCACACTACATTCATTCACACCAGGGACAGCACTAATAGCATCTTCAATATTTTTGGCACAGGAGGCGCAACTCATCCCGCGCAGCTTCAATGTGGCATTTTCCATTTGACTCACCCCAATAGCTAACGACTATCTTCATCTTGAAGTCTCTGGTCAACTGGAGAGTCAAGGGGTTGTTGGCAGAATTTTTTGTAAGTGTGGGGTGATGTTATCCGCAGATGGATGCACCTACCTGTACTTAGGCGAATGATGCAGCGCAGCAGGTAAGAGTTGCACTTTGTTGAGTTCGTTTCCGTTCCACAAACCTAGTATATATAAACAAGTACTAAGTACTTATACTTCGTATAAACGTTGAATTAAAACGATTACAGTCTAAATTGAGCGTAGTATTCAGATAAATCTGGAACTACTAAGCAATCTGTCTGTGAATTTAAATCAGCAGTATTTTTGGCACCTTCGTACTTCGACAGTTTATCCAAAAAAATGGGATTGTTTGCGTCTTGAAAATTCAAATATATTCTTAAGTCAGCAATACTGTCGTTTACTGTTAATAACGGGCAGATAAATCCTAAATCAGAACTCAGTTCCACAGCAATTCGTGATAATTCTAAAAGACCTAACGACTTTGGCCATTTCCTTTTAACAGTTTCATATGCACGTTGTCTTACCTGGGTTCCTAACACAAATCCCCTACCTTCAACAAGCAACTCCCACAGAGGCTGCTGACCCAAAGGTTCACCTGAAAGGTATTTTAATATCCATGACCTATCAGTATGGTTCATATAATATGTAATCCATTCAGAGTCGTGTCTCGAAGAATGGTAACATTGATAAATCTCAATTTCAGCTAAATATTCCTCTTTAAAGTTTCCATCCCATCTTTTACCCGCACTCATAGCACTTTCAATGCTGTCAAAAAAATATAACCCAGACAACCTTGAAACTTTATCTGAAAAGGAGTCTTGTCGGATTTGCTCAATTACTAATTCTGTCTTGTAATATGTTGCTCGTTTATTTTCAGTTGCCGCATCAAGAAGATATTTGGTATGCCAAACGCTAATAGCTTTTTGTCCAATGGCTTGTGTTGATACTATTTCGCCTCTGTAGACAAGCCAAGCTATCCAAGGATCATCAACGTTAAGGTAAGCAAAAACTCTCATACCGTATTATTAATTACTAAATATGTATTGTATAAAATAATTATGTAACATTGCTCAATAAGAGGTAGTTATACAGAATTATTTTGAATCTCACTCTATCAAAATTCGCCATACGCCCGCAGATTTTAAAATGCGCTCACCCACTTGTCGCCACTGTCTTCCAACTTCAGACTAATTCCAATCTTGTTCTTCTTTTTTACCGCGACTTTTGTAAATCCCCCCTACGTCGTGGATTTGGCGGGTTTTAGCGAAGAGTTCTGCTTCAGTTAACCCCCATTGTTGTAAAACTTTATCTAGGTCTTTTTGGATGTCCCGTGCGCCGGGAAAGCCCTGATAACGGATGCGTAACCGGGCTAATTCTGCCAAATTATAGTCTGTTGCCTCTTGAGCGAGTAGAATATCAATAAAGGGGCGATCGCGGTTGTAAAGTGGATGTTGTTGATCTTTACTTCCGTGCTGTTCTGCCATAGTTTATACCTTTAGTCGGATTCTTAATTCATTCTGAGTCTAGAGTTGAGATTCCGTCCAACGCCAGATAATAGAAGATGAGGGCAAACACACCTTTACGCTTACGGCTCTCACCACTGCCAGTCAATCATAAATAAAGATACATTGTCTTTAAGAAAATAGAAAAAGTTTTACCGAGGGTGAACCTCAATCACCCCCAGTCCAAGCAGCAAGGGAGCAAGAACCCGCTATGTTTGAACACTTCACTTCCGAAGCCATTAAAGTCATCATGTTAGCTCAGGAGGAAGCACGTCGTCTGGGACACAACTTCGTAGGAACTGAACAAATTCTCCTGGGTTTAATCGGAGAAGGAACGGGAGTTGCTGCCAAAGTGCTGAGTGAGTTGGGCGTTACCCTCAAAGAAGCACGACGGGAAGTTGAAAAAATTATTGGTAGAGGTTCTGGCTTTGTACCGCCAGAAATTCCTTTTACACCAAAAGTCAAAAACCTCTTCGAGCAATCGTTTAAAGAAGCTCACAGTCTAGGACATAACTACATCAACACTGAACACTTGCTGTTAGGTTTAACAGAAGCAGGTGAAGGTGTTGCAGCTAAAGTATTGCAAAATCTGGGGGTTGATCTCAGACTCATCCGCACTAATGTCTTACGTCGTTTAGGTGAAGATGGCAATGTGGCTGTAGGTGGTAGTAGTCCCCGCCGCCACCAACAAGCACTCACCCTAGAAGAGTTCGGCAGAAATCTCAGCAAACTCGCCCAAGAAGGCAAGCTAGACCCTGTAGTTGGTCGGGAAAAAGAAATTGAGCGTGCCATTCAAATTCTCGGTCGCCGCACGAAAAACAATCCTGTGTTGATTGGTGAACCAGGAGTGGGAAAAACTGCGATCGCAGAAGGTTTAGCACAACGTATTGCTAACCAAGATGTTCCTGAACAGTTGTTGAATAAACAAGTAATTAGCCTTGATATGGGCTTATTAGTCGCAGGAACTCGCTTCCGTGGTGATTTTGAAGAACGCCTGAAAAAAATCATGGACGAAATCCGCTCTGTCGGTAACATCGTCCTAGTAATTGACGAAATTCATACCCTTGTGGGTGCTGGTGGCACAGAAGGCGGCTTAGATGCAGCCAATATCCTCAAACCAGCTTTAGCACGCGGTGAACTCCAATGTATCGGTGCAACCACCCTGGATGAATACCGCAAGCACATCGAACGTGATGCCGCTTTAGAACGCCGTTTTCAACCAATTTTGGTCGGTGAACCTTCTGTAGAAGAAACCATCCAAATTCTTTACGGTTTGCGCGGTGCTTACGAACAACATCACAAAGTCGAAATTTCCGATGCGGCGGTATTAGCAGCAGCCCAGTTGTCAGATCGTTATATTAGCGATCGCTTCCTGCCCGATAAAGCCATAGACTTAATTGACGAAGCTGGTTCCCGTGTCCGGTTGCGGAACTCCCAAATTTCCGCCAACAAAGAACTCAAGCGTCAACTAACCAGCATCACCAAAGCGAAACATGAAGCCGTCAGACTTCAAGACTTCGACAAAGCCGGCGAACTGCGCGACCAAGAATTAGAACTGGAAGCGCAAATTCACCAAGACCAAAATATTCCTCAGCCCATTGTTGACGAAGAAGACATTGCTCAAATCGTCGCCTCTTGGACTGGTGTCCCAGTCAACAAACTCACCGAATCTGAGTCAGAGTTGCTGTTACACCTGGAAGACACCCTGCATCAACGCTTAATCGGTCAAGAACAAGCAGTTACCTCTGTATCTCGCGCCATCCGTCGGGCTAGAGTTGGGTTAAAGAGTCCCAAGCGTCCAATAGCCAGTTTTATCTTCTCTGGCCCCACAGGCGTTGGTAAAACAGAACTAGCTAAAGCTTTAGCTTCCTACTTCTTCGGTGCAGAAGAAGCGATGATTCGCTTAGATATGTCCGAATTCATGGAAAGCCATACCGTATCTAAGTTGATTGGTTCGCCTCCTGGTTACGTCGGCTACGATGAAGGCGGTCAACTTACCGAAGCCGTGCGGCGCAGACCCTACACAGTGCTGTTATTCGACGAAATCGAAAAAGCGCACCCCGATGTCTTCAATATGCTGCTGCAAATCTTAGATGACGGTCATCTAACTGATGCCAAAGGTCGGAAAGTTGACTTCAAGAACACTTTGATCATCTTGACTTCTAACATCGGTTCTAAGGTAATTGAAAAAGGTGGCGGTGGTTTAGGTTTTGAATTTGATAATCAAGCCGAAGCCAGCTATCACCGCATTCGTAACTTAGTAAATGAGGAACTCAAAACTTACTTCCGTCCCGAATTCCTCAACAGAGTTGATGAAATTATTGTCTTCACTCAGTTGAGTAAGGATGAAGTCAAGCAAATTGCTGAGATTATGCTGCGTGAGGTTGCTCATCGCTTGACCGAAAAAGGTATCACTTTGCAAGTGACAGACGCATTTAAAGAATTGGTCGTCAATGAAGGGTATAACCCCAGTTATGGTGCTAGACCTTTACGCAGGGCAATTATGCGCCTGTTAGAAGATTCTTTAGCGGAAGCACTACTAGCCGGCGAAATTGGCAATGGTGACACAGCAATTGTCGATGTCGATGATGATGGACAAGTGAAAGTCCGTAAATCAGATACACGAGAATTACTTTTGGCAAACGCTCGTTAATCTTTAATCATCTAATAGCTTGACACTTGAAAATCCCTTGGGAAATCAACCAAGGGATTTTTGCAATTGATACTAACTGAATCAAATTAAAAGTAATGCTCCAAGATTTTCTTAGTGAGTATTGACCTGGTATATGCTAAGATACAGCCGAAATTACGTTTAATTTACTTACTGGTGTATATAAATAATTCCGCATAAACCATAGCTTTTGAATTGTCTTTTGATACATTCAGAATAATTTGCCACTATTTCCAGATCAGTCCGTTTTATTCAAGATCATAAAACTGGCATATTCTCAGAATCTTCCAGCCAAGATTGTGTGTATAAATTTAGAATCATCACATTCGTAAGAATTCAGGAGCCGCAAAGCCGACGACAGTCGCACGCCACTTGCTACAACTTTAGCAAACAAAGCAACGCGCTGTCTTCCCAACGCACTACCGACGCTCATACGTCACTAGCACTGCGCTAACACTACGGCACATTTTCCTCCTGAGTGCTGACTTCTTAGTAACATTCTTTTTTTAAAGCCAAAAATATCAAGGATAAGTGATAGTTATTATAGTTTTAATACATGGTTTTACAGAATTGGAGACGTAAGCGTGGTGTTGCACTTACTACTAGAGGTTTACAAAAACTTCAGGAGGCAAAACGTAAGTCAGAAGCACAAGAAAATTTTGGCAATAGCTACACATTAGAAGATATCAGCGAACTTTCAGGATTACATCCTAGTACGATATCCAAAGTACTAAATCGAGAAGGTGGAGTTGATAAAAAGACTCTGGAAAAACTATTTTTAGTTTTTGATGTCAAAATCAATGAAAGTGATTATTTAAGCTCTAATACTCGTTTAGATTGGGGAGACGCAAGTTTTTTACCTGTTTTTTATGGGCGTAAAGAAGAACTGGCTGCATTAGAACAATGGATTTTAGATGAACATTGCCAATTTATCGCCTTGTTAGGGATGGGTGGTATTGGCAAAACGGCGCTGGCTGTAAAATTAGCGCAAGAAATTCGAGAAGATTTTGAATATGTAATTTGGCGATCGCTCCGCGAAGCTCCACCTGTAAAAGCTATCATCAATCAATTACTGCAATTTTTATCGGATGAGCAAGAAACAGAAGCGAACTTACCCGAAAGTTTAAGCGATCGCATCTCCAGGTTAATTGATTATCTGCGAAATCATCGCTGTTTAGTAATTCTGGACAATGCCGAATCAATATTACGTTATGGTAGTCGAGCCGGCAAATATCGGGAAGGATATGAAGGTTATGGTGAGTTGTTTAAACGTCTAGGAGAAGCGACTCACCAAAGTTGTTTAATCTTAACCAGTCGGGAAAAACCCCAAGAAATTGCATTATTAGAAGGCGAAGCTTTACCAGTCCGTTCCTTACAACTAAGTGGGTTGAAGGTAGTTGAAGGACAGGAAATTTTAAAAATCAAAGGGTTATCGGCCGCCGAAGAAGAATGGAAAGCCATGATTGAATCCTATGGTGGTAATCCCTTGGCTTTGAAAATAGTCGCTACAACCATTGAAGATGTATTTGCTGGGAATGTCAGCGAGTTTTTACAGCAAAATACCGTGGTTTTTGGCGATATTCGAGATATTTTAGACCAGCAGTTTGAGAGGTTGTCAGATTTAGAACAAGAAATGATGTACTGGTTAGCAATTAATCGTGAACCAGTGACACTCTCAGACTTGCGGGAAGATATTGTCTCGCCAGTGGCACCACAAAAATTGCTAGAGGCTATAGAATCTTTGGTGAGGCGATCGCTAGTAGAAAAAAGCACAGCCACTTTTACCTTACAACCTGTAGTCATGGAATATGTGACTCAGGTATTAATAGAACAAGTCTGTGAGGAAATTGTCACTGATCATATTCAACTTTTGAGATGCCATGCTTTAATCAAGGCCAGTGCAAAAGACTACATCAGAGAAACGCAAATTCGCCTGATTCTGAAACCAGTCATTGATGCTTTGCTGACGGCATTAAGAAGCAAAAAAAGAATTGAAAACCAATTAACTCAAATTTTAGCCAAACTCCAAGAAGAATCACCACAGGAACCAGGTTATACAGGTGGAAATATTCTCAATTTGTTTTGTAAACTCCAGACAGATTTAACTGGTTTTGATTTCTCTCAATTAACTGTTTGGCAAGCAGACTTGCGGAATGTAAAACTACATAATGTCAATTTTCAAAACGCTGATTTAACTAAGTCTGTTTTTGCAGAAACCTTTGGCGGCGTTTTATCTATTGCTTTTAGCCCTAATGGCAAACTTTTAGCAATGGGTGATACCAATGGCGAAATTCGCTTATACCAAGTTACCAATTGCAATCAAGTTCTCACCTTTCAAGGTCATACTAACTGGGTACCATCACTTTCTTTTAGCCCCGATGGCAGCATCTTAGCCAGCAGTAGTAGTGATCATACAGTGAAGTTGTGGAATTCTCATACTGGTCAATGCTTGAAAACTTTACAAGAACATGAACACGAAGTTTGGACAATTGCCTTTAGCCCAGATGGGAAAACACTAGTAACAGGTAGTAATGATCGTACTATCAAACTGTGGAATGTTAGTACTGGTGAATGCCTGCAAACATTTCATGGACATACAAGTTGGATCATTTGTGTAATTTTTACTCTGGATGGTCAAACTCTCGTGAGTGGTAGTGATGACGACACAATTCGGATGTGGGATGTCAAAACTGGTGAATGTATCAAAATTTTGCAGGGACATCGTGATGGTATTAGGTCGTTAACTCTCAGTCCTAATGGGCAGATAATTGTCAGTGGCAGTGATGACCAGACAGTGAAGTTATGGAATATAGACACGGGTGAATGTATTAAAACCTTACAAGGACATCATGCTGCTGTCTGGTCTGTGGCCATTCATCCCCAAGCTCATCTCATCGCTAGTGGCAGCCTCGACCATACAGTGAGATTATGGGATTTAAATACAGGTCAATGCTTAAAAATTCTTCAAGGACATTCCAGTTGGGTATTTTCTGTGGCTTTTAGTCTGCTAGGAGATATTCTGGCTAGTGGCGGTGACGATCAAATCGTAAAGTTATGGAACGTTAGTACTGGTCAATGTCTCAAAACTCTCAGTGGATATACGAGCCAAGTCTGGTCAGTTGCTTACAGTCCAGATGGACAGTTTTTGGTGAGTGGAAGCCATGACTGTATAGTGAGGTTATGGAATGTTAATACAGGTCAGGTCTGGCAAACTTTTTCAGGACATCGTGCTGCCGTTAGATCAGTAACGTTTAGTCCTAATGGACAAATTTTAGCAAGTGCTAGTGACGATCAAAGTATCAAATTGTGGGATATTAAGACAGGTCAGGCTTTGCAAACTTTTCAAGAACATCGTGCTGCCGTCCAGTCAATTGCTTTCAGTTTTGATGGTCAGATGTTAGCAAGTGGTAGTGATGATCAAACTATCAGGTTGTGGGACATTAATACAGGTCAAGTCTTACAAATCCTCCAAGGACATCATGCAGCTGTTCAATCAGTTGCATTTAATCCGCAAGGGAGGATATTGGCCAGTGGTTCTTGGGATCAGAAAGTCAAGTTATGGGATGTCAACACTGGTGAATGCAAACATACATTAGAGGGGCATACAAATTGGGTATGGTCGATCGCTTTTAGTCCCAATGGCGAACTGCTGGCAAGTGCTAGTTATGATGGAACAATACGGTTGTGGAGTGTTAACAGTGGTGTATGTGTACAAACTTTTGAGGTTTGTGCAAATAGTATTGTGAAAGCTGTGGCTTTTAGTCAAAATGGACAAATCCTAGCTAGTAGCAGTCCCGATTACACTATTAAGTTATGGAATGTGGATACAGCTAAGTGTCAGAAAACTTTATCTGGACATTCTGCTTGGGTCTGGTCAATTAACTTTAGTGCAGATAATCAAACTCTGGCTAGTAGTAGTGCAGATGAAACAATTCGACTTTGGGATATCAACACAAGCGAGTGTTTAAAAACTTTGAAAGCTCAAAGATTTTATGAAGGAATGAATATTAGGGGAATGACAGGTTTAACCGCTGCTACTATTTCTACTCTTAAAGGTTTGGGAGCAATTGGCTAGGAACCATTTGGTTAAAAGGCAATACAGTTCAGTTAAGGCAACAACTTAGACTGGTGTAGGTTGGGTTACGCTATCGCTACACCCAACCTAATATGCTCTTAACTGAACCGTATTGGGTTAAAAGGTTTATTTCTATCAATCCCTGAATTGTTTAATTTGTGATTATTTGAGTCTAAGTAGTTTTTAACTTTCTTTAATACAAACTAAACAATCGAGGGATATTCACTAGTACCGCTACCCAGAAGTCAAAATTCAACAGTTAAAAAGCCTATAAAACAAGCTTTTTACTAACTTGAAATGGTATCTTTATGTTCGCTGCGTTGTACTAGTTAGCTCAAGGTCTATTTAAAAATTGTGTAGATAGACAAGCAACTAAAAATCAGCCATAGGAATGTCACTGGGTAATCCATATACGAATTCTTCAAACATAATTTTCTCCAGTTCCAAGTCTGTGTCATCTAATATTACTAAGTTATTTTCGCTGACATTAATATTAGAATCCTGAATATTTAAAGTTTGGTACTGGAATGCAGCATCATCTTGGGTAAAAGATGGCTGTTTGAGAGTTTTGTGCGGGGATGTTGCAGTTTTCATGGTCTTCTCCTTGGTAGTTGCACCGAATTCTATGTTGTTAAAATTGCTGACAAAATTTCAGTTTTGTTTTTTAGGAAGTTAGCCGTTGATTACTTAGATTGACCTGCGCTTATTGACAGTTTTAGCGGCTTTAAAACATTCTCAATCTCCTCATCTGTTATGTAAGCTTCTGATGGTGGGCTAAAACGCAATAAAGCAGCTTGGTAACAAGCTTGTACCACGCGATCGCGCTCTTGATGAGTTAGCCCTGTAATCATCGCCACCGTTTCTTGAACGTGCTGTACCTCTGTGGTGCTAATGGCACTATGTACACGTAGACAACGAGTGGCATTGATTCCTGGTGGTAGTAATGCTTCTACTTTCTGGATGTAAGCTTCTCCTATACATGTACCCAGGCGTTCTGCTGTATAGGAATAGCCTACACAATCAATTGGATCTGAATCCTCGGCGCTTTGAGCAAAATAATCCATCAATGCTTTAGCCGCAGGCGGATAAAATGCTCCGACAACAGCTTCAGCTTGATACCCCATTGAGCGAATGTCTCGCAGTGCAAGTATATCGTGACCTGCTTCTTCTCTACCTTTTTGTTCTGCCCACTGTGACAAACTCTGACGATTGGTTGCAGCAAAACGCGATCGCGCTTTTTCCATGAGTCTTGGTGTTGAATGACACAAATGGTAAAAACCAGCAAGTCGCCATACCCAACGTGTAGGAGTTAAAGCTGGTGGTCTTCGCTCAGATTTGACGGCGTGCCAAGCAGATACGATGGCACGATCTAAAAATTTCTGGGTTTTATTTAAGATATCTGCATCAATTCTTGCTGGAGTGGAGGAATTACTACTACCTATCGAAGTACTGTTGTCTGCCTTAGCCTCTCTTTTTTCCGGCTGAATAGATGCCAATTCAAGCTCATTTAAAAATGGATTAGGCATAGTTCGTTGTATAATCTCCTATCTGCCAGTATCTTAAAGGATAATTATGCTAATGCGAAATCTGTGGATGATTCGACTATAAAAAGACTCAACCGCCCCAATTATGATAATTTTTTCTAAATTTTGCTTGGATTCACTAATAAAACTGGGTTCTCAAAGGCTAATTTCTTTGCTTTTAAATTCAATTTTGGAAAAACGAAGATAAGTAAAAGCTTAACTTTAAGCTCAAAATCTTGATTTTCACTGGTCAAGATGTTTCACTCTTGGCAATATCTTAGTTAGCCTCCATACACATTAAAAAATGATGGATAGAACAGCTGCGCTTGGATTTTCTAGTTTTCCAACCTCCAGTAAAAAACAAATAGTCAAGCAAATAACTGTGGACTTGACTCCAGACGAAGCTCAAACGCTAGAGAAATATTGTGGGCAAACAGGCCAAGCAATCTCGAATGTGATTGAGGAACTCATTCGAGGCTTACCTGTGAGCTAAGTTTTTCACTTCAACTCTTTAATTTAGAGTTGAGAAAATTATCAAGACAACGGTTTGCAACACAGACCGAACTGCAATCCTACTCAGACCTTGTAGTAGCCAATCCGCGAATCAGTTCTCTGATGACATCTGTTGCTGGCCTTCCTGTCTGGTCACAATACTTTTCCAGGTTCTTCGCTTCGTTTAGTGCTAGGTTGATGGTTATTCGCTTGACCGCCCATTTTTTATTCATGCTATCAGTCTGGTTGTATTAGATAAAACTACGAAAATTTTCATTTATTTCGACCATTCTCTTGTCTTAACTATGCGTTTCGGCGTAATTAGACAGAGATTTTTTATCTGTTTGAAATTAGTTAAGAAAAGCATTTGTCTGCTTTCATCAGCTATCTTCAGACAAGATAAACAAGTTTATTTGCATTGCTATGAGTCTTAGTGTATAACCTGCTCATAACCTCTTTGTTTTTTCCTGGTATTTAGGCCAAGTAATAAATTTCTTATTGAGAATATTACCACCCAAGTCAACTATCAGCCAAATATGATGTCATCACAAGTTGTTGTGAAACTCAGGAGAAAAATGCGACCAATTCTTGCTGTTTTATAGATTTAAAATGGCAAAATCAGCCCGAAGTAAAGATATAAGCGCAAAAGTAAGGTTGAAAATGGAAAAATTACCTACCAATCCATTTTAAATCTCTCAGAATACCTATTACGGCTGTTTTTAGTTCGGTACTGAAGTTATGCCTGAAGTATTTTAGTTAAGTTTTTTAAATAAGAAACAAATATTATATTAAATAATTTGATAAAATATCCCCGGTATTGATACCAGGGATATTTTTAATCATTCATGAATGCAAACAGAACAAGGGTTACGTAAAGATTAAGCTTCCAGATAGATAAACAAAGATAAATTTGTTACATTTGCATCTAAAAAAATCCCCAATAATACTAAGATAAGCATCTGAAAAAACTTGGGAATGTTTTGGATGATGTTTGAGTAATGCTTAGTTGTTGCTTTTTAAAACTCCTATTTCCTGTTGCATTGGTAAAACATCCAAAATATCAGTTTGGGAGCAATATTTCAGGTCTTCATGACATTCAAGGCGTAATAATCGTTTGCCGTGACTAGCATGATGAAATAATCCCAACAAGTTATCTTGCCACTGGGTGTAAAGAGCGATCGCACCAATCAATTCATCATTACCAGCTAATTGATCTGGGGAGACTTGAGTTTTTTCGAGGATACTATGAGCGATCGCACCTGCACAAACTGTATCTTCTAAAGCAAAACTCCCTTCCCAACCAGAACCAACAATCCAGACTGTTTCGGGCTGTTTTTCTAACAGAAAATCTACTATGGCAGCGCGGTTAATTAAAGCGGCTGCTAATACAGATGGAGAGTTTTGGATTCGTTGTAAAGCACGAGTACCGTTAGTCGTACTAATAAACAAGCGGCGACCATGTACTAGTTCTGGTGTACAGTCTAGGGGAGAGTTACCAAGTTCAAAGCCAGTGACTTTAGCTCCGCCACGTTCTCCAGCTCTTAAGCGTTTTTCTACTGGCCATTGTTCGCTAACTTCGATGAGCTTTTCTAAATCACTGAAGACTTGTACTGCTTCACCGCCAGCCGCTAAGACTGTGGCAATTGTACTAGTGGCTCGCAAGACATCAACTGCGATCGCGCAGTCTGGAATTTCATCTTTAGGAGTTAATTCCGGAGTGTGGTATAAGAATAACTTCACGCGCTGGATACACCTGCTCTAAATATTATTATCGAGATACATTCTAATTTGTGTTAACAACCATAATGACAATTTAAGCAATAGGAATTTTTCGGGGTTATGGCAAGACATTGGCCAATGAGGGCAAATATCCTTGACTTTAACTGTTATTTAACTGTTGTTTAAGATGGCGAATCGCCGCACTAGTATTACGTTGATAAGCAATTTGTACACACTGAGCAATGACGCTGTGCAGATCCAAGCCTGGAAAATAGCGACTCTGGGTTTGCAGTTGGTAAATACTTCCCTGTAATTGGTAAATTAATAACTGCTGTTTTTTGAATAGCCACACTTCTGGCACACGATAAGGCAGATAATCTTCCACATCGGAATAACTAGTGACATCAATTTCAATTACCAAATCAGGCGGGGGATCTTGTCGCCAGTCAATTCGCTTTTTACCGGAAACAGCTTGCCAATTATCAATGTAAAAACAATAGTCAGGCTCAATGCCACTTTCTTCCGGTAGAGTCATCGTCACAGGGGTAAACGCATCATATTCCCTGCCATCATGATCTAAAAGTGTGACAACAATATTGGCAATTAAATGAGCATCTCGTCCATGTACAGGCAAAGGTGACATTAGTAATACTTCTCCATCACGATATTTAATGCGGGGAATTGAGCCATCTCCCCGTTGTTCACAAAGGCGCTGATACTCTTGCCAAGAAGCAGGTAGGCGCACCACAGAACCAGCAGGTAATTGAATTTTGTCAGTTGAGACGAGGGCATACATAATTGCAGATCCTTTGAGTGGTAGTGAAGGACAATGATTATGAAGATTTGCGATGGTATTTTCAGAGATGCGATCGCTTGATTGATTTAATTGAATTAGGTATGTAAAAAACAAGGGATATATAATAACTCTACCTTGGTCAATCAAGAGGGGAATTTTGCATCAAATCTGCCAATGTAAACTCTAGGATCTAAAATCGACATGGCACCTTTACCCGATTACCGTCCAAAACAACTGTCTGTAGGCCCTTTGGAAGCAGAAATTTTAAATATTGTCTGGGAGCTTGGTTCCGCGACAGTTAAAGATGTACACGATCGCATTTTGGCTGATCCTAACCGAGAATTGGCTTATACTTCTGTCACCACAGTGCTGCGTCGGCTCACCGAAAAAGGCTGGCTGGCCTGCGATAAACAAGGAAGAGCTTTTTATTGGCGACCTTTGCTGAGTAAACAACAGGCGCAGGTGATTAAAGCTCATGATCAACTACAACGCTTTCTCGCAGTGGGTAATCCCGATGTGATTGCGGCCTTTGCTGATAGTCTGGATGAAACAGCCCAAGCGCAAATCGAGGCCATAGCCAAGCGGATTCAAGCTGCACGCCAAGCCAGGGAGGAACAATAAATGCACCTAATCATGATTTTGACGGCTGTAGCAGTTTCTTGGATATTAAGATGCTCTTGGGTGAATAGTCCGGGTAATTGGAATTTACGCTGGCGGAAAGCTTTATTTATCTTTTTGTTTCCGCCATTATTGCTATTTATGACTGCGATCGCTCTGCTGTGTATGGGGCCGCAAGGTAAAATGGGCGGAGTCTACACAGGCTGGTTGAGCTATGATTTAGCGTTTGTCATTCTCGGCTATTTTGCTGTTTTGTGCATAAAACTCGCCATCCAAGGTTGGCAATCTGTAGAATCTGCCCGTCATGCTCCCTTGATTAATCTTGATGGTAAATCAGCTAGGCTAATTAACACACCAACGTTGTTTGCTGGTCAAATTGGTTTTTGGCAACCAGAACTAGTAGTTAGCCAAGGATTACTCCAAAATCTTTCACCTGCTCATGTTGAAAGTGTCTTAGCCCATGAGCAAGGACATCATTATTACCGCGATACATTTTGGTTTTTCTGGCTGGGTTGGGTGCGTACTTGCACCGCTTGGCTACCGAATACAGATGCGTTGTGGCAAGAATTATTAGTGTTGCGCGAACTACGTGCGGATAGTTACGCGGCTGCTCAAGTTGATCCACTGCTGTTAGCAGAATCGTTAGTGTTGGTTGTGAGTCAAACTTCTGTGTTACCGGAATCTGAGGTTTGTTGTGCGGCTTTGGGTAGTAGTTTAGGCGATCGCTTGGAACAACGAATTGATGCTTTACTTGCACCACCAGAACCAAAATTAGCGATGAACTGGCAGTCTTGGCAAGGATTTATCTTAGCGTTTATCCCGTTATTTACTGTCTTATTTCATACATAAAGCATGGAGTTGCTTGCAGAAATAATATTTTTACTCTCACCCCAACTAGAGACGTTGTATACAACGTCTCTAAAAATTTGAATATAAAGCGTTTAACACTGTCACCTGTCCCCTGCTATATATACAGAATTTTTTATTGAAAATTTTTTTGAAACCCTTACACTGTCAAGGTTTCACGTCTCCTGTATCTGCTGAAAGAGCCACTATTTCAAACTTGGGGAGGATGTAAGTGATACTCTAGTTTTATAGTGTCTTAAGTAGTGTTGCGTAAAAAAGGAACATATACTCATGCTTATATTAATGCAGGCAGCAGATTCAGTAGCAACAGGCGGAGGTCATTTCCCCCTGGCTTTTACATTGGTTTATGTAGTTGGGTTTATTGCTGCTGTCACCATTGGTTCTATTGCTTGGTACAACTCTAAACGCCCAGTTGGTTGGGAAAGTAAAGAACGTCCCGACTTTGTACCCAAAGTAGACAAAGAAGAAACTCCCGGTATTGGTGAACCGAAAGCATAGTTGGTCAATAGTCAACAGTCAATGGTCAATGCTCAAAGTTTTAGATTGAGAAATCTAGACTTTTGACTTTTGCCTTTGGACTCTTGACTATAGACATTAGAGCATTAATTCTGTACCTCGACCCAACGACGATAAAGCGTTTGAATTTGTTTAAGCAACGCATTATGAACTGGTTGTTGGGCAGAATCTTGTTCAGCTAAGTCCTGAATTTGTGTTAGGAGTCTAGCTTCTTCGGTTGCGACTTCGCCATCGCTATAAATTAAGCCACTAATAGCTTCAATCAGACTTTCGCAATCTTCCAAGCTTGGGCGATCGCCTAAATATTCTTTCACCCAGGCGTAACACTCTTTGGGTTGCACGGGTACTAATTCGTACAACCAAGGCTTAATTTCTGGATCGGTAGCCAAACCTTTAGCTTGGGCAATTTCGCGGAGATACTGTCGTTCCTCTGGTTGAATTATCCCATCAATCCAAGCTGCTCCAATCAAGATTTTAACTAAGTTCTTTACATTGGAATCAGTAACCATTGCTGCCTCCTGTGGGAGATTGGGGCTTCCATCAAATGGTACAATCCCTGGCAGTAATCACCCTGAATCATTAGTTTTTCTTAAGCGCACCATGAAAAAGCCGTCCATATCCCAACGGTGCGGCCAGACTTTCAGCCAGCCTTGGGGTGTGGAATAAATAGAGTAGGGTGAACTAGGTTCGAGAGGCTCAATTTGCCATTGGGGATTTTCTGCTAAAAATTCCGAAATTACCGCTTCATTTTCGGCTGGATGCAGTGTACAAGTAGCATAAACCAGCACGCCACCGTTTTTGACAAAATTTGATGTGTGGGAAAGTAATTGCTTTTGTAGCTGTGAAAGTTCTTGGCTAGATTCTGGTGTTTGTCGCCAACGTGCATCGGCGTGGCGGTGTAAGGTTCCTAAACCCGAACATGGAGCATCTAGTAACAGGCGATCGCCAATATTGTAAAATTGCGGCAAGTTACGACTGTCGCCAGTACAAATTTCAATTGATTGCAAATTGAGTCGCCGCGCATTTTCTTGGAGTTTTCGCAATCGGGAATCAGTGCGATCGCAAGCCCAAATTTTACCTTGATCCTGCATCAACTCTGCAATGTGTGTTGTTTTCCCTCCAGGGGCGGCACAGGTATCAATCACCACTTCACCCGGTTGGGGGTCGAGTACATGACTCACCAGTTGGGCGCTTGCATCCTGCACAACCCACCAACCTTCAGTAAACCCTGGTAAATTTTGCATCGCACCAGGACTGCTAATTAACCGTAAAGCTTGGGGTAAATTGGGGATTCTTTGAGCTAAAACTCCCGCCGATTCTAAAGCTGTGGCTACTTGCTCTAAATTGGTGCGGAGTGGGTTGATGCGTAAATCGATTGTCGGTGTTTGGTTCATCCATTCACAGAGTTTTTCGGTTTCCGCAACACCAATTTGGTCTAACCAAACTTGAATTATCCAGTCGGGTAAACTATGCAAAATCCCCAAACGTTCCACGGGGTTATCTGGTAACTGCAAAGGTTCGGGGGATTTTTCTGCAAGACGGATGTATTGACGTAACAAACCATTGACAAAACCCGTGAGTCCCGAAAAACCATTTTCCTTAGCGAGTTCCACGGTTGTATTCACTGCTGCTGAAGGGGGAATGCGTTCTTGGTAGCGGAGTTGATAAAAACCGAGATGTAGAATGGTACGTAGTTCTGGTGGTTGTTGATGAGCTTTTTTCGTGGCGAGTTGGTCAATTAAAGCATCGAGGGTGCGTAATCTGCGGACACTGCCATAAACTAATTCTGTCGCTAGACGGCGATCGCTATCTGGCAATTTAAATTTTCGCAACACTCTATCTAAGGCAACATCAGCATAAGCCCCTTTGTGAACATCTCGCAAAGCCACAAAAGCTATTTGGCGGGGGTTGGTCATAAGTTTTCATTTACCCCCGTTGACTTGGCAGGGCTGTATTATTCTATCAGCATGGTACACACAAATCGAATCGCCTTAAACCAAAAACCCAGTCGGTATGACTGGGTTTTTGATGGGGTAATTTTCCCCTAGTTATTTATAGAAGTTATTTATAAGTTGCTTGACTAATAAGGACTACACCGCCTAAATTACAAATTCCAGAAAACACTAGATAAGCTATTAAGCACTTAGTTTGCAGTTTAGACCGCAGGGGAGCAGAGGGGCAGAGGGGCAGAGGAGAGAGTTTAAGTCATTTATGTACAATTTCAATAGTGCAGCTTAAATGCTGATTAGCTTACACAAAGTTTAACCGCCCTACTTTCTCTGTGGCTTCGGGCGTATAGTAAAGTTATGCTGCAAATTAAGAATAAAATCATCATCCCCGATAGCGAACTCGAAATTAGCGCGATTCGTTCTCAAGGAGCAGGGGGTCAAAACGTCAATAAAGTTGCTACAGCCATTCACTTACGCTTTGACATTGAAGCTTCATCACTACCCGTTTTCTATAAACAGCAACTTCTCAAGCTCAACGACCGACGCATAACTCAAGATGGAGTTGTTGTCATCAAGGCTCAAGAACACCGTAGCCAAGAACAAAATCGGGAAGAAGCTTTGCAACGACTCAAGCAACTCATACTCAGCGCAGTTGTGCTGCCCGAAATCCGCAAACCCACCAAACCAACTCGTAGTTCTCAAAAAAAACGTCTTGACAGTAAAACTAAGCGTAGTCAAATTAAGTCAATCAGAAGGCAGGTAATTGATTAAAATCTGATGCAGCCTGGGAAAAGTGCGGATATCGCTCCTTTTTCTTCTAAGAAATTGCAGATGCAGAGCGATCGCAGTCTTAGAGACATCAATTACACTCATTAAGCTATCTGGCGTAGATATAGCAATAGTTTCCAGCTATCTTGCCCCTGGTGACAGCTTTGCTATATTTAGGCCAATTTCAGTCGAAATTACGCTAAAATTTTTTCGGAATTAAGAATTTAATTTTGACCGCTACTGATATTTGAATTTTTTAAAATAGGAAAATTCAATGGACGATAACAATTCTGTATGGCTTTCTATATGGTTGATGTATATATCAGTAATTTTTAGCTCTCTTACTCTTACGCTAACGCAGAATACTTACACACCACCAGTAGATACTTATATTGCACCACCAGTAGATACTTATATTGCACCACCAGTAGATACTTATATTGCGCCACCAGTAGATACTTATATTGCACCACCAGTAGATACTTATATTGCGCCACCAGTAGATACTTATATTGCGCCACCAGTAGATACTTATATTGCGCCACCAGTAGATACTTATATTGCACCACCAGTAGATACTTACATTGCGCCATCTAACCCTTAAGTCAAAGCTTTTTCTTGAAGCAAGGCATCACCGTGCAGCAAGCCCGAAAAGGTATCGTCTTACAAAAATAGTCCTAGTAGTCAAGGCGCATTTTGCCGCCATACGTCGTCTGAAAATCATACTCAGACTATGTTTCAGAAAAAATTTGACTTTCATTCAACAATTAGGATTTGACAGGCCCGCTCCGCTACTTTTATTCGTACCATTTGAACCCATCTAATTTTTAGAAGCTGAAAGGGGTAAAAGTAGCGAGCCTGTCATAAGCCGCCACGCAACGCCTGAAAGCATTGTTCCGTATGGATTACAAAAATAAAATAGCTCTTTAACTCGAAATTCTCAGAAAAAGCTTGTTTTTGCAGTACCAATTGACCTTTAAGTTATTTGGCACAGACTTTTGTCACGTAGCCACAAGGGTTTCAGGCTCTAAAAAATGGGATTGTTTAATTGCTACAGCCCTTCCTAAAGTATTTTGGTACGTCAAATGCTGTCGGCATCTCAAAACCGAGGAAGTTTTCTGAAATCCTTATAATGTAAGATTTTCAGGGCTTGAATCTGCTGTATTGCGCCAGAATTCAGAATTGAATTCTGGCGACTGAATTCTTTGTTACTCAAGATTAAGAGCTAAGAGGATCTACACTGCGGATTTCAAACTCACAGGCTCTTGATACTAAATCTGGTGGTAACTTATCGAAACTTACTAGCGGTAAATGAGAAGCATCTTTAACTAATTCTTTCGCTAATAAGAAACCTGCAATTGTCCAGGTTTGATACTTTCTTGCTTGTTTACCAATTAATCGGCCTTTTTTACCATCGTAATATTCTGGCCATTCATCTTCACCAATGCGGGCTTCTGCAATGGCGATCGCTTTTTTTGCCAAACTGGTTCTATTAGTTTTCATGGCTGCTGCTGTTAACATCCACATCAGCACAGGCCAGCTACCAGCATTATGATAAGACCAAGGTATGTTTTTCGGGTCACATCCAGTTACAATTCTGTACTCTTCATCTTCTATCGCTGGGAAACAGATTTTCATCGGCATATCTCCGACTAAATCGTCCCATCTTTTCTCAATCAGATTCATAATGGCTTGTGACTGTTCTTCTGTGGCTAAATCAGAAATAATCGCCATCAAGTTACCCAAGGCAAAAAAGCGCGTATCTAACTGAGATGGCCCGACATTCCCAGCCAGATAACCGCCTTTTTTGGGTAGCCATTTATCTAATTCATAATAGGGAATTGAGTCTACATAAATGTTAAATAGATTCACCGCCGCCTTGCCATATTCTTCACCTTTGAAGCGATAAATGGCATTTAAGCGATTAATATCTATCCAATAATGCTGGCGAATATGTCCGCATAAAAGTGGTAAACGATTATCAATTGCCATCACAATATCTTGATTACCTTGGCAAATTAATAACTCCCGTGCTGCCCTGAGTGCTGTGTAGAATAAAACTTGTATTTCGAGAGGATGGCCATATATACCCATCCGACGATCAATCATACAAGCACCGTCGGGAACTAACAGTGTTGGGTACATATCAAAACGATTCGCCAAACAAATTTCCATAATCAACCGAATGCCATTTTGAAATTCTGGCTGATAAGCTATGGAAAAATCTTTTGTCGCTACAACATAAGCACGCAACAAAATAATCCACCACAGACAAGAATCTACAGGTGTGACTCTGGCGATCGCATGTTCCCCAAAATCTGCTTCTAAATATTCTTCGCCATTCTCGACAACAACTTTAAAGCTGGCCGGAATTAAACCTCTCCCTGGCTTATAAGCATCTAATTGCCGTTCTTTTGGTTGTAACTTTAAAGTTTCTTCCAAAAAGTTACGCACAATATCTGTTCTACCTTTAGCAAGAAAAATTAATGCTGAAGAGACAAAATCTCGAACAAAACACTGGTCATAATTAAGTGCTTCTACAGAATTATCATAAGCGGCAACTGTACCAATCGGTCGCCCTCGATAATATAGAATCGATTTTTCTAGTGCTTCCCATGCGGCTTTTTCTGTAATTTCATCTGTTAATAAGTTCTCTATTTGCATTGTCAAACAAACTCCTTATGGGATGTATTTTTGTGGTAAATGCTCCTGATTTGCTGATTTTCTGCCATCATCATAACAAAGAGCCTTTAAGAAACGACAGAAATGTTATCTTCTTAAAGTTGATTTTTGCTGATTATAATTAACAGTTTTGTAGGAATTTAAATGCTGATTAATTTACAGCAATTCAATGATAATTTTTATGAATTGCCTGGGAAAATACTCCTGAAAATCTGGAGACAAGATATAGTCTGAGATTAATTACGTTCTTTTTCTATGTAGAACCATTTATATCAATCAAAATATATCTCGTAAGCTATTTAAAGCCTCTATTATTTTCAGTATAATTACGGATGATAATTGGGTTTTGGAAATGACAATTTTGATTTCCCCTACAAATTAATAATTTATAACCTTTTGTAAGAATCTGCAAGATAAATTGCTATAAAAATTAAGATGTCAATACCTCAAAAGAGGTATAAACACCTGACTATAGTTAGATTTATTAACTAAATAAGTACAAGAAATTGAGAAAAAATACTCAATTTTCTGCAAAATTTATATCATTAGTAGAGAACAGGTTTGAAAGCTATGGATATTTTTTAGATGAGTTTATATCCTCTAACTGCTGCAATCCTGTTCTCTATAGGACTCATATTTGATTTGGGAAAAAAATCAGTACACCCAGATCAGGCTTCTCTCCTACTCCCTATTCCCCATTCCCTACTCCCTGCGTACACAACTAGATTCAGGAATCAAACCATATTCCTATATTTGCTTTTATAGCCAATATTTATAAGCGGCATAGGCCATAGTTACCACACCTGTGATAATCGCCGACTCATCGATTTCAAATTCGGGATGGTGTAATGGATAGTTGATGATTCGATCTTTGAAACCGACACCCAAGCGAAACATTGAACCAGGGGCGTGTTCTAAATAAACAGAAAAATCTTCCGCGCCAAGAGAAGGTTCGGGTAAAACTTGGACGCGATCGCTACTCCAGGCTTCTTCTGCGGCTGATTGCAACAACTGGGTTAAAGAATAATCATTTTGGACGCTGGGGACACCTTGACGGTAATTAACTTGATATTTTGCGCCGTAAGCATCACAGATATTCGCCACAATATTTTCAATCCAATGAGGGAGATGGGCGCGGGTTTCGGGATGGAGCGATCGCACCGTTCCCCACAACTGCACTTGATCAGCAATCACATTGGGCGCTCTACCACCCTGAATTTTCCCTATACTCAACACTACAGGGCGCAAAGGATTCTGAGTCCGGCTGATGGCTTGTTGCAAAGCTGTAATCACTTGTGAAGCAATCCAAATCGCGTCAGTTGCTTCATGGGGACGTGCGCCGTGTCCAGACTCACCAATAATCGTAATTTCTAAATCATCAGCTGCGGCTGTCAACGCTCCGTAACGTATCCCAATCGAACCTGCGGGGATAGAAGGAAAAACATGAACGCCTAAAATCGCTGAAACATCCTGCATCGCCTGATCTTGCACCATCCAATTCGCACCCTGGGCAATTTCCTCGGCGGCTTGAAATAAAAATCGCACCTTCCCGCCCAATTCATCAGCGATTTGGGACAAGATCATTGCCGTACCTAACCCGACAGTCGTATGTACATCGTGACCACAAGCGTGCATCACCCCATCTTTACGGGAAGCATAATCTAAACTTGTACGTTCTTGGATAGGTAAAGCATCCATATCAGTCCGAATCGCTAATAAACGCTCATCGGTTCCTGTACCCCGCACTTCCCCAATTACACCTGTTTTTCCCACACCTTCTTGGACATGCAGCCCACTGGAAGACAGAACACCAGCCACAAAAGCAGCTGTTTGATACTCTTGACCACTGAGTTCTGGATGAGAGTGAAGATGACGGCGAATTTCAACTAAACGGGGTGCTAGTTTTGTGGCTATCTCTTTAATACGGGTTAACATCAATCAATTTTAGTTACGAGCTTTGTTCCCATGATAAATAAGTGCTAATGAACAAAATGTTCTTTATCAAAGGGAACAGGGAATAGGGAATAGGGAATAGGGAATAGGGAATAGGGAATAGTATAGGACTTACGCAAGAACTCTCTCAAACTCTCATTCCTCCGTGTCCTCTGCGTCTCTGTGATACCCTGCGGGAAGCCGCTTGCGCGTCTACGATTTTCTGTAGCCTGTGCGTAAGTCCTGTAGTAGACAAAAATTTAAACCATCTCCACTCCCAACTCCCTACTCACCACTCCCTACCGCTTACTTTCCACTTCCTCAGACTGGGTATAACAAGTTGTCCCTGCTTTAAATTTATTACATTGCTTGGGAATTACACGCTCAGATGACCACCAGTAAGGTTTATCGGAAGTGACATCACCTGTAGTTAAAGTAGTTAGTCGGAAGTTTGCTCCGCGAAAATTAGTAAAGTATAATTTAGCACCGGATAAGTTAGCGGCTGTTAAATTAGCACCCAGAAAACCTGTAAAAGACAAATCCGCACTTTCTAAAGATGCTGAAGTTAAATTTGTACCTGTGAAAGATGCTCCAGTGAGATTGGCAGATTTCAGGATTGCACCTTCGAGATTTGCATCGGTTAAATCTGCATTGGTCAGATTCGCTTCGGATAAATTTGCTCCCTTTAAAATAGCCCCACGCAAGTTGACACCAGCTAAATTAGCTTGATTGAGGTCAGCACCACTCAAATCGCAACGAGGACAAGCACCCGATTTTCTGAACTGTTCTAGGTCTTGTTGATTCAGCCCCAAGGCTTTTTCGGTTAACCCCGTGCAAACTATTAGAGCAACAATGCTGGCAATCTGGAGTTTCATAGGTTTTACGGATATTTGTGTCTGTGATCAGTTAAACGTAGAGTTACTGTCATACTTAACATATACACATATACCGTTAACTCAGCAAATCCTAGCAATGAAGTGGTGATGAAGAAGCTATAAAAATAGTATAAATTCTGATTTTGGGACTACACAAAACCAAATTTAGGCTTTAAGATTGATTCGTAAGGAACTATACAGAACTCTCTATAGACTATCACATATTCGATCCCCCCAGCTAAAAGAAAAGTAGCTGGGGGGATATTAATTTGAGCATTTATACTGTGTTGAGTCAGTTAGTGATAATTCGGTATATCTATGTAGGGCTTACGCACAAAGGTTATTTGTGAAGAATGGGGATGAGGGAGAAGTTAAAAGTCAAAAGTTAAAAGTCAAAAATTGTCTGAGGTTTAACTTCTGACTTGATGTTGCCTGTTCCCTTTCCCGCAGTGGCTTAACTTAGCGCCATCCTAAAAAACGCAGTCCGGGAACAATGAGGTAATGACTGACCCCTAGCCAAAAGCATGTAAAAATGGCGACTAAAACAAATAAAGCCAAGGGTAGACCTAATTCTGTCCAAAGTGGCTGGGGTGAAAAATAAAAGACTGTGGCGGGGAAGCCTAAAACAAATAAACCAGAAAATATCACTGCTGTGCCTAAAGCGGCGACTAAGGCATAAACTATGTGATGACTGCGAAACCCAAAGCTGAGGGATAGCAAAAATATTGAGACAGCAATCATCACGACCAAACCATCACTGCTTTGTTTGGGTGAAATGAGTTCCCAAAATAACCAACCAAATCCATAGCTAATCATACCCATGAGTGATGCGACTAAAAACCGCCGCCTTTGACCAAAACACCCGGATAAGGTGAGTCCCCAGGCGGTTCCCAAACCAGCACTCACAAAGACTAAAATATCTGCACCAAAGTTAGTTTGAGCATTGGGAATGAGTTCTGGTAGTTGACCCACGATTAATTGCACAATGCGATCGCCTAAAATTGTGCGGTAAGCTACAAAAAAACCGATAATTGTGCCTAAACAAGCTCCTAAACTAGATAGCACCATTGCCCACACAATCGCTACACAAGCTTGAATCATTTTCAGCAAGGCTTTGGCAATAAACAAAGCTGTTTTACCAATTGCTGTGAGAAAATCGGTAAAAGCTCGTTCAATGGTTTGAATTAGCCTTGTTAAGTTGTTGCTGGCTGAATTTGAGTTTGGTGGTTGGGAGAATGACTGCGGTTTGGCAGATTTGTTAATTTTTGCTAACCGTTTGAGAATGATGGCTGCATTAGATGGACGCGATCGCACGTCTTCCTTTACCATCTCATCCAGTAAATCAGCAAACTGTGAGCTAATATTCACTCGATTCCGCCACCGCAATTCCCCAGTCTGCAAATCTTCCATCTCTGGCGGATACTTACCTGTGAGTAATTCAATCATTGTCCGGCCAAGAGCATAAAAATCAGCCGCAGGCCCCACATTTCCCCCAGTAACTTGTTCTGGCGGACTGTAACCAGAAGAAAATAACCGCGTTGAACTCGACTCTCGGCGCTGCATAGCAGCATTTATTTGTTTAACACCACCAAAATCAATTAATACTAATTGTTCCCACCCTGTTTTGGGTTGAGTTGGTGGCGCGGTTGAGGCTGGTATCCGCAACATTAAGTTAGAAGGTTTAATATCGCGGTGAATAATTTGGCATTTGTGCAGTTCTTGTAAAATTTTCACAGCTTGGGTGAACCAGTTGAGTACCAAATTCTCTGGACATCCTTGAGGATAATTATTCATAATTTCATCCAGAGTCGGCCCATTGATTTTTTCCATCACCAAACAAGCTAACTGGCGCGGTTTTGGACTGCTGATATTTACCTGAAAAAAACCATCAGCTTCCACCTTCGGAACACCAGGATGCTGCAAACTAATTAAAACTGCTGCTTCTTGTGTAAATAATTCCTGGGCTTTTGGTGAATCTTCCACCAAAACTTTTAGCACCTTTTCAGTTTGAGTTTTTTCATCCCAAACTGTATAAATTTGGGCAAAACCACCAGAACCCAATGGTTCCAGTGGGACATAGCGGTCTAGCAACTGTAGCAATGCGCCACAGCTGTTACAAAATTTGTTTCCCCAAGGTTGGGGGTAAGGACGTTGACAATCAGGATTTATGCAGTGAACCGCCCTTTGAGGGATATGGGACACAACCGCTACAATACAAACGCTGAGTTGATTTTAACCTATGGCCAAGAGTCAATGGTCATTTGTCATTTGTCATTTGTCACAAGTCAGAAGGATGAAAGACAAAATTTCATACTTCACACTTCATACTTTAAACTTCACAGTTCATACTTCCTAGCTGTATCCATCCCAAGCAAGGGGGAATGTGTAATCAGAAAAGAGGGGAAAATTTGGATTGTCACTGCGGGTTTCTTCATCCAATACATTGACAACTTTGTTATATATATCTTCTGCCTGTTGGGGAGAATCGCCAATGCTAGTTAATCCTAATTTGCCAAATTGAGAGAGACATCCCATCAAATGAAAAACTGTGCCTGTTTCTGTACCACTATCAAAATGTAATCTGTGATGGGCAATAATATCCATTAAATCGTTTGGTAATAATCCCCGATAGCGGTCTTTTTGTAAGTTATCAGTGGCAATATAATATTTAGGGCGACCTTGCTGACTATAAAACAATCCTGTGGACAAATCATAGCGACCATTTGTTAATAGTTTTAAGGTCATGAAAGGATGAGTTGTACCACCTTTACGTAAGTTAATTTCAATTGCTTGAATATCCCAATTCTTATTACCTTTGTCAACGGTGACAAAATCAACACCAAATCTTTCTAAGGCTCCTTTTTCTGCCAGCTTTCTGCCAACTTTTAAGCCTAATTGTTGCAGTTGTAGGCGATAGCTTTCATCGGCGGGAAAGCGACATCCAAGATAAATTTGACCATCTGGCCCGCCAAGAATTTGGTCGTGGGTAGAGAGAATTTCAACTTCGCCTGTGGGTGTAATGCGTCCTTGGACACTGGGAGAACGCTTGATTTCTCCTTCAATAAATGCCTCAACAATTGCGCCTAATTCTGTGATTCTTCCTGAAAAATTTGCCCAAGTTTCTTGTTTAGCTTGAAAGCGCAGGGTAGAAAAGCTGTTGTTAATTGCTGCTATTCTTGATTCACTGGTAGCTTGCCCTGGTGCTACATTCATAATTGGTCTTAAATCGAGTAGGGCGTTACCTTCTCCAGAAATGCCTTCGTTGAGTTTGACTACCATTCTTTTTAAGGTTGGTTGGCGTTCCCATAAATCGCTGGCTGCTGTTGCTAATTCTTCGGCGTTCCAAACTCTTTGACTGCCATCTGGATGGGGAACTTGACTTTCTGCAAAAATTTGCCGACTGCCACTTTTTGTTCCCCAAATTTGTAAATCTGGTGCGGCAGCATATAACGGTACATTTAATTTTAAAGATAATTCTGCTTCTAAATCTGTGGCGTTGTAGCAAATCATAAATGATTTTTCCAGCCTTAAAGCTTGCCGAACTCGGTCTAACAAGCGGGGACGTTCTAAGATTTTTTGGCTGAGAGGTTGCAGAGAAGAATCATAAGTAGAAAGTAAAAGTAGGCGATTGCGTGCATGAGAAAATGGAATGCCTGGTAACAGTTGCAAATAGTAATCAATAATGCTGGGATGCAGTGGCATTGAAGTAATATAAATTAGCCTTGTGCGAGGATTTCGCAACCGCATTAAAGAAAATAACAATCTTTCTTCATAATGTTCACAACCTTCTACTTTTTGCAGTTCCCGTTGATCGATGCTGAGGGAAGGAATAACCACGATATCTGCTTCACTATTATCAAATAGCTCAATGGTTTTCCAGCGATCGCGCAAAGTTGACTGCAAGCGGCGAAATTGATCAACCTGATCCAACTTTGAAACATTTAAAGTTACCATAATCCCTGCCCTGTAATGATCCCCAACACTAACCTCTTTCTTCGGTATACCGCACAGCCAGCTAGATGTGACTAAGCCTTAATACTTCTTGACTGCAAATATTAATTCCAGGACTTACGCATCAAAATTTTCTGTGGGGATTGGGTGTGAGGGTGAAAGGGTATGGGGTGTAAGGGTTTTGAATACTTACACCCTTATACTCTCATACCCCTGCAACCTGTTCTAAAACCTTATTTTTTCGTTTTTTTGCGTAAGTCCTAAATTCTTTACTCTGTCATCGTAGAGATTTTTGTAATTTCTTGCCTATGCACCCAAAGTAAGAAAAATTAAGTATTCAAACAGGCATATAACCAGATTAAAATACCATTTTACACTGTTAAATTACTGATATTTTTTGGCGCGATCGCTAATCAACAAAAAACTCTTAACATCCCAACAAAATTAATAAGTCAATAGCAATAAATATTAATAATTTAAGAATAGGACTTACGCAAAAACCCTCTCGAATCCTCTTAACTTCGTGTCCTACCCTGCGGGAAGCCGCTATCGCGTCTATGCGCCCTTTGTGGTTCGTTTTTTCATGATTCTGCGTAAGTCCTGAAGAAAAGAAAAATATTCCTAAAATTCACCCATAACCAAGGACAAATGACAAATGACAACCTTAAATATTTAACTTGATTTGTATCAACTTATTTACATAAATATCTTGGCAATTAACAATAACACAGATATCTTTATGTATAGAGATGTTGCAGACAAGACCTTGAAACCAGCTAGGCGCTAATTTCCTTCTAAACTAAAACAACGGTGTCTGCAAATTTATTACTAATTGTTCGTGTCGGGGGTGGGTAATGAGCCGTCCAATAATTCTTGGGATTGTGGGTGATAGTGCTGCGGGAAAAACAACACTAACTAAAGGTATCGCTCAGGTACTAGGGCCAGAAAATGTTACGCTGATTTGTACAGATGATTACCACCGTTACGATCGCAAACAACGTGCTGAAATTGGCATTACAGCTTTACACCCAGACTGCAACCATTTAGATATTATGCAGCAGCACCTGTCCTTACTCCGCACAGGACAGCCAATTCTCAAACCTGTTTATAGCCACAAAACAGGCACGTTTGAGGCTCCCCTATACATTAAGCCGAATAAATTTGTCATTATAGAAGGCTTGCTTGGCTATTCTACCCGTGCCGCCCGTGAATGTTATGATGTCAAAGTTTACCTTGCACCCCCCGAACCCTTACGCGCCAAGTGGAAAGTTAAACGAGATACGCTAAAACGCGGCTACACTCCCGAACAAGTATTAGCAGAATTAGAGAAACGCGAACCAGACTCAGAACAATTTATTCGTCCCCAACGCCAATGGTCAGACATTGTAGTGAGTTTTTATCCGCCTAACGGTGAAGTAGATGAAAGCAATGGTCATCTGAATGTGCGGTTAGTGCTGCGTCCCACGATTCCTCACCCTGATTTCACCCCAATTATTAATTTGACCAGTGGTGTTACTGGGTCAGCTATTCGTTTGGGATTAGACCGCGATATGAATAAACCAGTGGATGTCTTGGAAGTGGATGGACACGCGACCTTAGAACAGGTAAATAAACTCGAACATATCATCTGTTCGGATATGCCCCATTTACGTAGTGTATGCGATCGCGAAAGTAATCCCGAACTTGGCAAAATTGCGGGTACAACTGGCGAAACCCTACAAAGCTATCCCTTGGCTTTGACTCAGTTAATTATTACCTACCACATGCTGAAGGCAACGCAAATGTATCAATAGTAAGACTTCCGCACCAAGATTATCTGTGAAGAATGGGTGTAGGGGTGTAAGGAAGGGTATGGGGTATACCCGAATTTCTCACGTATGGGTAGCGGGTGTGGGGAGTGTGGGGAGTGTGGGGGGAAAGATTTCTTCACCATCCTCCCACACTTCCCACCCCTCCCACCCCTCCAAAACCTTTACACCCTTACACCCTTTTAGTTAAAAGAATAGTAGGTTGGGTGTAGCGATAGCGTAACCCAACAAAGTATGCGTGAATGTTGGGTTCCATTCCTCCACCCAACCTACACCTGTTAACTCCATTAATTTTTTGCCATTTCTAATCCCCGCCAAGATTGATATTTATTTTTTTCTGGAATTCTACTTGCGAGTGAAGTATCTATTACTTAGTTAGTGCATGAATTGTAGGTGTAAGACCTAATTATTTACTGGTTGTAGTACCTACTATTGCGGCTGAGATACTTTTTACCAAGTAATCGAAAGCACACTATACATAACCTTGGGTCAAAACTACCAGCATAGATAAAACTCTAAATTAATTTCTAAGTACGAGCATCTGAGGCGGGTAAACTATGAATGGTCACTCATTTCTAACTTCTGGCGATCAGCAAAATAACAGTTATCAATATGTTGTAAATAATACATTTGGTTTGCCAAGTCATGAGGCTAATGGTAGTGGACAATCTGCCGTCAAAGAAAGTTATTTACGCGCTTGTGCTTTGAAATCAGCGAAACAAGGAAATTATCATCAAGCGATCGCTTTATTAAATGAATTAATTCGTCGTTATCCCCACAACGCTGCTGATTACAACAATCGCGGGTTAATTTATTTTCAAAGTGGTGAAAAGCAAAAGGCTTTTTGTGATTACAACACAGCTTTAGATTTAAATCCCAATTTGGCTAGTGCTTACAATAATCGTGCCAATTACTATGCAGCTTGTGGAGAATTAGCCGCCGCTTTGGCTGATTACGACCAAGCAATTGATTTGAATCCCCGTTATGTGCGAGCTTGGATTAACCGGGGGATTACTTTCCGCGATTTAGGGCAGTATGAAGAAGCAATAGAGAATTTGGAAATTGCCCTCTTGTTTGGTCAGTTAGAAGCGCATATTTGGTCAGAACGTGGCCGGACTTATCATCTGTGGGGTGATTGGAATTGTGCGATCGCTGATTATCGTCGTGCGATCGCACAACTATCTACAAACCAGAATAGCGACGTTTCAGGTTATCGTTTGCGCTTACAAATCGAAACTTGGTTAAATGAACTACTATCGCAAGGCTAGGGAATAGGGGGTCAGAATTAATTTTTTCTGTTCTCCCAAATTGCTACAGCCTCTTTTGTCTAACAATAGCCAGTAGACAGGTATTGCTCTTTTTTGCTCTATTAAACTGATTACCAATACATTTTGTGAACGCCATTACGTTCTAGCGATCGTAAATATCAGATGTTTCTCTCCTGTTTTGAAATTATTTTTACCCATTGTTTGAGCAGGGGGAACCACAGATATGGAATTGATACCATTTCACGAAATTACTGATAGAAATCGCTTCCTCTGCAACTCTGCTTCTGGTCGCCGAGCGTTCGCGCAGCGTCTCCGTCAGGAGAAGTCGAGGCGCTACTTGCATATCCGTATCATTTTTAAAGTGAAATGGTATGACAACTGGAGTGGTAGTAAAAATCTTTGTCTACTGCGCCGCCTACTTTCAAATTTTATCGGTTGTGGAAATCTCGATTGTCACAGCTTTATGAAATCTAATTACAAATTAGCAGCACAAGCAACAGAATTGAGCAATGGACTGTGGGGTGTCACCGTTGGTGCTTGGGCAACTAAAGTCACATTACCTTTACCATCTTGTACCCAGCCTTGGGCGGGGACAATTTGAGTTTCTAGAGTGACAGAATCTAATTCTCGTTTACTTATATGATGGGGTGTATAACTCACGCTATTTTCACTTTCACCATCAAGAGTAATCCAATTTACTAAAACCGAGTCATCCATTAAAGGGTCTGTGGGGCTGGGTGCAATTCCGCCCTTACCCGTAGCAATCAAAGAACCTCTTTTGAATTTTCCCCCTGGTTTACAATATGTGGCAATTTGCCGCGAAGCATCAAATGGTTCTGCGGGGAGTTCGAGCAAACCACGACTGGGGTCAACATCAGGCGTGTTGATTTGAATAGTACCGTTTAATGAAGGGTTTTGTTGGGAAAAGGCGGTAATATCGCTGGTGGGGAGTCGGTTGGGGTTTAGTTGTCGAGAATCTTCAGTACCTAAGAGTTGTACTAAGTCAGCGCGAGTGCGTGGCACAAATCCAAATATATTATTGGCATTAATGATAATCCTACCACCAGCACCAGAAAAGGCATTGGCTGTAATATCGTTATTACCTTGGGGAGTAGCGACGATAAAACCACTAGGTGCATTGATAGTGATGTTTCCACCATCCCCTGGAGCATTGGCTGTACCTGCATTAGTTGAGATTTGACTATTGCGTCGCAATAACAGTACATCCCAGACTTGTAACGTAATATTTCCGCCTCCGCCTGTTTGACTATTGGTGGAGAGTTGCCCTCTGTTATCCAGCAAAATTGAGTTAGCCTTGACATTTATTGCACCGGCGGGGCCTAAATTACTGGGATTGCCTAGATAAACGCCCAATCTTGGTACTCGACTTGTAACGTTGATGGCAGCACCATCTCGGATAATCAATTTTCCAGTCGTTAGTGTCAATTCTCCAGCTTTTCCAGAACCGAACGTACTAGATGACAAGGTACTACCAAAACCGTTAGGTGAGGTTCCAATCAGTTCTACAGACTCAGAAGCATTGATAGTTAAATTTCCTGCGTCTCCTGTAGCTGGTTGAAATTCGGTATTTTGCGGAGGAATAGTAAATCCACTGGATAGTGTTGATATCTGTGCGCCATTTTGAAGCAGTAACCTCCGGGTATTGATGTTTATATCGCCAGCTTTTCCTTCACCACTAGTTGCGCTAATCAAGAAACTAACTTGATCGAAATTAGTATTTGGTAAGGTAAAGCTACCAATTAATTGCACAGAATCAGAAGCGTTGACAAATAAGTTTCCTCCTCTACCCTTTCCTGCTGTAGAACTATCTACTTGTGCGCCATCTCGAACAATTAATTTTTCAGCATTAATAATTAAATCCCTACCGTCTACACTACCTGTCGTCCGACTAATCAAGGTAACAAGATCACCAGTTAATTCCACTGTCTTACCCCGTACCTGGATACTACCACTGCCTTCTCCACTAGCATCTACAGTAGACGGCATTTCAGCAGTTCCTTCAATTAGTTGAATATTCCTGAAATTCTGGACTTTTTCATATCCTAATACCCAGCCTTGGCTATTGGGGTTAAGGCTAACTAAACTATTACTAGCAACACTTCCTAGCTCAATTCGTCCCGACTTTGCTGTTAAACTTCCACCTTCTAGTCTAATGTCACCGCCCACAAGTGCTAAAGTTTTACCTGCTTGTACTTGTAAACCTACAGGTTTCTTAAAGATATTAATTGCATTACCTGGACTAGCTTGAGATTGATTGCGGATAAGAGCCGCAGTTGAGCCAAACTGTAAACCAATAGGAATATTGATTGACAATGTAGGTGTTGTTTGGGGTTCTGTAGCACTAAATTTTTGACCATCGGCAAAGTTAATACTACTGGCTGTAGTCGCTAAAAATGAACCACCAATATCTAATACAGCATTAGGCCCAAATACGATCCCGTTGGGATTAATCAAGAATAAGTTAGCTGTCCCTTCTGCTTTCAGAGTGCCATTAATATCAGAAATCGATTGACCTGTCACCCTGGTAATAATATTTTGAACACCTGTACCATTTTTGAAATCTGCTATAGCTTCTCTTGTTAAAGAAAACTTTTCAAAACTATGAAATAGATTGCTACCCGCCAGCGTACCACCTGTAATTGTTGTAATTTTATCATTGGTTGTAACTTGCGAATTATTTGGCAGAGTTCTATCTGGGATAATTTGGGCAGTTGCGGAGTTAGCACAAAAAGCTATAAAGCTACCTATAGCAATTCCTAAGCTTTTAAGCTGAAACTCAAGATTATTCATACCCAAATATTGCACCCATCTACAACAACCTGTGATTTATGGAATTATACCAATAGACATCTCCAAAAATGAAATATACGTAATTTGAAAAGTTTGAATAACAAGATACCCCACTTCTTTAAGAAGTCGGGTATCTGATGTTGACTAATAGATTGGCTGTAGTTTTAATGAGTTGATATTTTACTTAATGCTATTGCCTTAGCGTAAAATCTTTAAATATAGTATTTTAAATCATTTAAAAATACTATATTATCTCACTAATAAGACTTAACCTAGCAAACAACCCATCTACCATTCACCATACAAATATCTGATACATACTTACTGGGAAATTTTGGTGTAGTTTCTGTAACTTGTTCGTAATTAACAGTAGGGCTACTAGGTAAATTAACCTCTTGGTTGATATTAGCGATAGCCACATTTCCATAGAAAGCTATGGTACAACTAACTGTAAACACTAAAGCTTGAGCGTTTATCATTTTATTACTCATGGGTTATTTTTTTCTTTTATAGAACTGACCTAAATTTTATTAGCAGGCAACCCATTTGCCATTAACTAGACAACCTTCCTTTAGTTTTTTTCCTGGCAGTTCTAGTGTATTTTCTGTGGCTTCTTGCTCACTAGCATCCCCATTAATTCCAAATTCATTGGTGTTGGTGCTGCTGTCTAATTCAAAACCACTAATTTCTGACACTACATCATTTTCAGTTACAACATCTAAGTCAGAGTTATTCAAGCTTTCTTCAGTTTGTAATTGCTCTACGTTTTGAGGTTCCATAATTACTTCCTTGTTTTGTTGATTGTATGAACGAATTGTTTTGTCGTGATAATAATGACTTCAGCGTAGCTCCTAAGAATTACGCACGAGTTAACAAAAGTTCATGTTTTTTCTGCGAAATTACCCAAATGCACGTAAAACTGAGGGTTTCTGCCAGTTGTTTGAAGACACAAAGTTATTTAGGGGAATATTTGTAGGACTTGAGTTCTGTTCTGCAACTGAGCCACGGGTGCATCCCAGTTTTTATTTTTCACATAGAGGATAATTGTCATTGCGTTCGCGTAGCGTCTCGCAGAGAGGAGGAACGACGACGCAATCTCATGCACTCGTTCAAAGTGATATGATTTTGCGATTGCTTCGTTCCTCGCAATGACATATAAAAAAGTGGGATGCTCCCGTTGCTAACAAATCCTACGTGTATTTCAACAATCAAATATGAGTCCTAATATATAATAAATATAAAGAAATATAAAGAAACAGAAGTGATAGTTTTCTAATATCAATTGATATGATATATACCTAACTGAATACTAGTGTTTTAATCCCAAAACTGGGGTCTAATTTATGAATAGGAATCGTGTTTGGATGCAAGGTTTAGGAGTTACAAGCATAGGAATTGTAATTGCCTTTTCTGGAAATCCTGCTATTGCTAAAAATAGTGAAGATATTAATTCAATTGAGAATTTTAGTGGCATTACAACCCAGGAAGCTTATATACTTACAGAAAGTAATCAAACTTTGTTATCACTCCCGAAACAAAATACAATCTTATTAGCGTGTTACTATTATAAGGGTCAATGGTATTCCTGTGGTTTTCCGCTAAAACCTGAATCAGAACAAAAAATGCAAGGTAATCAAGTAATTCAGAAAAATCGAAATATTCAAAATATTCAATTTAAAAGAAACAAGTAGTTTATGTAGGTTGGGTTGAGCAATAGCGTAACCTAACATTGATCTCGAAAACTCAACATAAATGCTGGTGTTGGGTTGACGTAAGGAAACCCAACCTACTAGCTAGACGATTTGCGATTACGTCACTCCGCTATCGCTTCGTTCGTAATGACAAGTAATTTACTGAACATATATTACATTTTGCATGAATTGTTTGATCGCAAGTTTTGTCAGGTGGGCAATGCAAAAAAAATGCTCAAGTCCTCATTTTTACATCGTGAGCATTGCCCACCTTACGGTTGAGAATAAATAGCGCAAGATATAAATCAAGCTTGGCGATATGCTCCTGGTTGCCCATCTTGGACAATGAAGGAAGCTAGGGTGCTGATAGAAGCATTGGGGTCAACAATGCTAGAAACTGCCCGATAATCACTTTGCCACTGTTTAGGAGTGACTTGACAACGAACGTAACCACGGAATGCACCATCGAAAAACTTGGTGTGGGGATTACTTCTCAAGGCGGCTTGCACTGGTGCAATGAATGATGTGGGGAAGTCTGAGGTGATGGAAGTACCAACAAACTCAGTCGCTACAGTTGGAGAAGCAAGATTATTAAAATCAAGTTTGATGTCGTGTACCCAACTGGAATGGATATCACCTGTAATGACTACAGGGTTAGAAGGTCGGCGATAGTTGAGATAGTTCACAATTCGATTACGTGCAGCTACATAACCATCCCATTGGTCTACATTGAATAATCCGATTTCTGGACGGGCATCAAAATCAAATTGAGCAAACATTGTCTGTTGAGCAATAATATTCCAACGGGCGCGAGATTGGTCTAAGCCGTTGAATAGCCAGCGTTCTTGTTGTGAACCTGTCATTGTGGCATTTTCATCAAAGGCTTGCACACACCGGGGTTTGAGTCCATCATTACAAGGTTGGTCGGTGCGATATTGACGAGTATCTAAAACGTGGAACTGAGCTAAGTTGCCATAACTCAAGCGCCGATAAAGTTGGAGGTTCGCACCATTGGGAAATGAAGACAACCGCAATGGCATGTGTTCATAGTAGGCTTTGTAAGCATTGGCGCGACGTTGAGCAAAGACTTCTGGGTTGACGTTATCTTCAGAAATTAAGTTGGCGTAGTTATTTTCTACTTCATGGTCATCCCAGGTGACTATCCAAGGAAAAGCTGCATGAACCGCTTGTAAATTTGGGTCGGTTTTATAAAGTGCGTGACGGTTACGGTAGTCTCTCAGAGTCATAATTTCTGGGCTATTATGCTGACGTGGCCCGCCTGTTTCTGGCCCGTACTCGTAAATGTAATCACCCAAATGTACAACTAAGTCAATATCTTCTGCGGCTAGATGGCGGTAGGCGGTGTAGAAGCCATTTTGCCAATCTTGACAAGACACAAAGGCGTAGTTTAGTTGTTGAAGAGAACTGTTGAATGCTGGTGCTGTGCGAGTCCGGCCGATGGGACTAAGTTCATTACTGACGCGGAACTGATACCAATACCAACGGTTAGGTTCTAAGCCTGAGACATCAACGTGTACTGAGTGGGCTAAATCTGCGATCGCTAAAGTTCTACCACGTCGGACAACTTTTCGCATATTCTCATCTAGGGCGACTTCCCAATGTACCACCACATTTCTTGGTGGCATTCCACCACCATTTAAGGGGTCTGGTGCTAACCTTGTCCATAACACCACTCTATCTGGTAAAGGGTCGCCAGACGCTACACCCAAGGTAAAGGGATAGCTAGAAAATCTGGATGTTGCTAATGCTGGTTCCCATTGGCTGGTTAATGCTAAACCTGTAAAAAATCCCGCACCCAATAAAACACTCCGCCTTCTATAACGATTTGATAAGAGGCGATCGCAATTGATAAAATCCATATCCACCCTTAATGAATTTGCCGTATAAATGCGATGAACTTATCAACCGACAATCAAGCACAGATTAAGAAAAAATTAAAAGTATGAAGTGTGAAGTCTGAAACTTTCATAGCATTCCCAAATCATTAGTGAACCCAAAGATCCCCGACTTCTTGAAGAAGTCGGGGATCTGAGCCTCTCGATTCTCATCAATCAAATAAGATTGCTATAGATTAATGCTCAACCAAAAGGAAGCACTTTTATTAGATGCGCTCAAAGCTTGTACAATCAAGCCTCACGCGCCGTTTTACACTCCTGGACATAAGCAGGGTCAAGGAATATCGCCAGTATTGGCTGATTTACTGGGTGAAAAGTTATTTCGGGCAGATTTAACCGAATTAGCTGAGTTAGATAGTTTGTCTTCTCCCCAAGGTGTAATTCAAGCCGCCCAAGCATTAGCAGCAGAGGCGTTTGGTGCTTCACAAACATGGTTTCTTGTCAATGGTTCTACCTGTGGCATTGAGGCAGCAATTCTCGCTACTTGCGGTATGGGCAATAAAATCATTTTGCCGCGTAATGTGCATTCTTCAGCGATCGCGGGTTTAATTCTTTCTGGGGCGATGCCAATTTTTATCAATCCCGAATATGACCCAGTTTTTGATATTGCCCACAGTATCACGCCCGCATCTGTGGCAACTGCCCTGAAACAACATCCCGATGCCAAAGCGGTGTTAATAGTGTATCCCACATATTACGGTGTTTGTGGAGATTTAGGTGCGATCGCCAACATCACCCATCAATATAATATTCCGTTGTTGGTAGATGAAGCCCACGGCGCACATTTCGCTTTTCATCCTGAATTACCTACCCCAGCTTTAGCCGCAGGTGCAGATTTAACTGTCCAGTCAATTCATAAAGTCCTTGGTGCAATGACACAAGCATCGATGCTGCATATTCAAGGAAAGAGAATTGATAGCGATCGCATTAGTAAAGCTCTGCAACTTGTCCAGTCTACCAGTCCGAGTTACATACTTTTAGCTTCGTTAGATGCCGCACGTCAACAAATGGCGTTGAATGGTGAACAACTCATGTCACAGACTTTGCAACTTGCAGATATAGCTAGAAATCAAATCAACCAAATTCCCGGTTTAGCAATTTTGTCGCCACAATTATCACCCGGTTTTCGGGAATTAGATAGAACTCGGTTAACAATTAACGTCAGTAATTTGGGTTTAACTGGGTTTGAAGCGGAGGAAATTTTAGATGAAAAGTTGGGTGTGACTGCGGAATTTGCTTCCTTACACAATTTGACTTTTGTTATTAGTTTGGGAAACACTGCCAATGATATTCAGCAATTAATTCAAGCTTGCCAAATTCTTGCCGAAAAGTATCACCGACACAGAGTTGTGATCAAGACTCCACTTGAGCAGAATTTTGCCGAGTATACTGTGCAGATATCACCCCGAACGGCGTTTTTTGCCACTCATGAAACTTTACCAATAGAACAAACAAGCGATCGCATTTGTGCCGAAATTGTCTGTCCCTATCCTCCCGGAATCCCCGTTTTAATGCCAGGAGAATTAATCACTCAAGCAGCCATATCATATCTACAACAAATTCAAGCAATGGGCGGGATAATCAGTGGATGTGCAGATCCAAGTTTACAAACTTTAAAAGTTGTTAAAAATTAGGGTGTTGCCACATTGTTGCACTCGCAATATAGCGGTTCTCGGTTGGATGAGGTAGATTTCAACCCCACCCCCAACCCCCTTTCAAGGGCAGGTTTTTAAACCTTCGATAAATAGTTGAGAATATTCTCAATTATGAAACGTAGTTTTAACTGTTCAGACAATAATTTTGGTTTTAAAAGCCCAAAAATTTGTCTAATAAAAAAAGCCTGCCCTTGAAAGCCCCCAACCCCTCCCCGCAAGCGGGGAGGGGAGCGTTTGCGTCAGCAAATGCGGGGTGGGGTTCCGACTGTATTACATACAAGCAAGTAAGAACCGCTATAACAGTCATAACAACCCCATAACCTGTAACCTGTAACCTCTAACTTATCCCCTCTTTTTGAAAAAACTGTAGCTACTGCGGATGATTTGGGAATACTCAACGAGAGTGGGTGTGAGGATCAGTAAGTGGTAGAAGAAAGGGCATATTGGTTAGCTTGGGGGCAAATTTCGGGAATTGGCCCAGTTTTATTGCAACGTTTAAAACAGCATTTTGGCAGTTTATCTACAGCTTGGGAAGCTAGTAAAGCTGAATTGGGGGAAGTTGAGGGTTTTGGTTTGCAAACTTTGGGCAAAGTAATTAAAATGCGATCGCAGTTACATCCAGAACAATTACTTACCCAACACCAACAAGAAAACCCGCATTTTTGGACACCAGCCGATGCAGAATATCCCCGCTTACTCCTAGAAACGCCCAGTCCGCCGCCTGTTTTGTACTATCGGGGTGAAGTTGATTTAGCTGAAAACTTCGGACAAAAACCGATGGTGGGAATTGTTGGTACTCGTCAACCTTCGGAGTATGGGATTCGTTGGACTCGCCAAATCAGCACAGCTTTGGCGAAAAATGGCTTTACTGTGGTTTCTGGGATGGCGGAGGGAATTGACACCGAAACCCACAGCGCCACCATCAAAGCTGGGGGACGCACACTCGCAGTTTTAGGAACGGGTGTAGATGTGATTTATCCCCACAAAAACCGAGATTTGTACCACCAGATTTTAGGCGCAGGTTTAGTGTTAAGCGAATATCCCGCCAAAACTCCACCTGACCGCACTCATTTTCCCCGACGCAATCGAATTATTGCTGGCTTGAGTCGGGCAATTTTGGTAATGGAAGCACCTTTAAAATCTGGTGCGTTAATTACTGCTACCTACGCCAACGATTTTGGCAGAGATATCTATGCACTACCCGGAAGATTAGATGATTATCCATCCCAAGGTTGTTTAAAGTTAATTTCCCAAGGTGCTTCCATAATTTTTCGAGAATTAGATGAACTATTAACTTTGTTGGGTGCTGTACCCAAGTTAGATACAGTCGCACCTTCCCAAACCACAGAACAGTTAAATTTGCCGAATTTATCACCGCAAATGCAACAGATAATTGATGCGATCGCTTACAATACTGTACCCTTTGATGCGATCGTCCAAACAACCGGCATTCCCGCCAGTTCTGTTTCTGGTTTGTTGTTACAACTCGAACTCATGGGTTTAGTTTCCCAACTCCCCGGAATGCGCTATCAAAAAAGTTAATACCAAATTGAAGAATGATTGCGACAAATGAATTGCCCAAAAGCTTACCAGTAAAGCCTATCTCAATCCAAAATCTAAAATCTAAAATCCAAAATGGTATAACTTTCCCGGAATGTTAGAGTTAGGACTTACGCATCAAAACGAAAAATCAAGGGTTTTGGCGAGGGTGTAGGGGTTCAGAGGTATAGGGGAGCCACTCGCGTGGGCGGGTTTCCCGACTTGAGCCAAGTGGCGTGTGTACTGATTCAAAATCCTTACACCCCAAACCCTTTCACCCTTACACCCAATCTCCACAGATAATCTTTGTGCGTAAGTCCTGAGAGTGTCAGAATTTTTCAATACTTAGTATTTCTTCTATGCAAGGCATTGCGTTAATTTATACCTAGCACCAAACAACTGAAGTCGTGGTTAAACAGTCAAACCCTTGGCTGTTTCTTGAGAATTAAGGGTTTACTTCCTCTCGATGCCATTCTTGATTTTCACCAAGCTGATAAATAGTTCTATTTTGTGGTTCGCCGCGCAACTCTAAATGATCAACTTCTACGGGATCAAGTAATAGCAAGCAAAAATTGACAACTGGTTGTAAAGGATCAGGGGCTGGTGGTGTAAACGCATCTGGGGTTGTGTCTCTAGGTTTACTGGGATGAGGCCAAGCAAATTGTAACCGCGCTGCATCGCTGAGGGCTTGCCAAGTAGCAAGTCTGGCTGATTGTAGTGCAGCATCATTACTATCTACTAAAGTTAAGCCGCCAGCAATGCGAAACTGTTCGCGGGTGTTGGGGAAATACCAGCAAGCTTCCGCCCAAGGTTGAGATTTTATTTGGTCAATTTTATCGCTACGGGTGTCAGTAATAAATTTTAGCTGATTGGTATCGTTGAGAAAGTCACGAAAGACTACAGTCCGATTAGCAGGACGATGATCTGCCCGGATTGTCGCCAGTTGTAGGTAACGAGAGTATATCAGACTACGGTTGCGATGTAGGGCGCGAGCGATCGCACTTCGCCAAGGAGCAAGGGACATTATGTAGTTTCGTTGCAATTGGTACAGCTACAGACTTAGCGCAAAGTGGGAAATTTTGCAATCTTTTATCCTCAACCTACTTGGCGTATAGTCGTAATCTGTTCAAAAGCAACAAGACTGGATTATGGTTCGAGAGCTTGAAAGAAAACGTCAGGGTGTTAAATTTCCCGAAACCGCGCCAGCAGCCAATCCTGTGTTTTTCAGGACTTACAGCCGCCGGACTGGGGTAGGGCTGAGAGAATCTTACGATGAAGTGTGCGATCGCACCATCCAAGGTTTAATCGAATTAGGTAAACTCAACCCAGAAGAAATCGCCCTCCTAGAAAAAAACCAACGCCAACTCAAAGCTTTACCTAGCGGCCGCTGGTTGTGGGTAGGCGGTACAGATTGGATAAACAAACCCAAGAACTTCTCCGGTGGGTATAACTGCACGTCCACCAATCTCCAAGACTGGAAAGCCTTCGGGTTGATGATGGACTTGGCTATGATGGGCTGCGGTACAGGAGCCATCATCGAACCACAGTATATTAATCAACTGCCTTCTATCCGCAATCGCCTTCATGTCACAGTACAAGGCGAAATCGGCAGCACTCCGAAAAACTTACGTCGTGAATTTACACAAACCGATATAGAAGGCAACCGCGTTACCATTCATGTCGGCGATAGCCGCGAAGGTTGGGTTGCATCTTATCAAACTCTGTTGGAACTCTCCACGGATGAAAGATTTACAGATGATGTAGAAGTATGTGTTGATATCAGTGATGTCCGTCAAGCCGGAGAAACCCTCAACGGTTTTGGCGGTGTTGCCAATCCGGTAAAATTGCCTGGATTGTATCAACGTTGTGCTGACATTTTAAATAAAGCTTTAGGCAGACAATTAAATTCTGTAGAGTGCTGCTTATTAATCGATGAAGCAGCAGTAACAATTGTTGCCGGAAACATTAGGCGCTCAGCTGGGATGCGTCAGTTTACTGCTGACGATGAACTAGGGGCAAATGCCAAAGATAATCTCTGGCAACAAGATGAAAACGGTAACTGGCGCATTGATCCTGAGCGTGATTCTCTACGTATGGCGAATCATACCCGTGTATTTCACCGCAAACCAACCTTAGAAGAATCGATCGCAGCTGTTCAAAAACAATATTACAGTGGCGAAGGTGCAATTCAATGGGCTGGTGAAGCTGTTGCGAGAGCTAACATTGATTTGCTTGCTACCCAAGCATTGAAAAAAGAGTTCTTGCAAGCTTACGACCAAGGAACAGCTAAAGACTGGTTGCAACAAAAATATCCTTATATTAATGCGGATGAATTAGAACATCGTTTAGCTCGCTTTGGTTTAAACCCGTGTGGTAAGTAATTTTGCCTCACGTTAAACACCGGGGAAAATCGGTGAACCCTGCGATTGGGAATACCGAGGTAATCAAAGGAATTAAAAAACCTTAGACACTGTACAGACTAGAGAGTGAAACTTTTTAAGCTATAAATAATCAGAAATTTACGTAGTTTAAAAAGAATATAATCTGGGTTATGCCCACGTTAGAAATAACGGCTCCACGAGTCTCCGGCTACTAAATATTAGTAGAAAATATAGTCGGATCTACGAGGAATCAAGAACTCGTAGAACTAGAGGATAAAGAGCCTCTGGGTTAACAAAATGGAAATTATTGGTAGCAACTTCCACTGTAATCTTTCAGAGATTCATCTCAATCAAATTGACCCATTTAATTACAAAGAACAAGAGGAAGCTTTCACGGCTGGGGCGTTATCTGTAGCGACACTTCTCAACCATAAATTCTTAGAACCGCGCTATCAATATAGTCGGGAATTAGACCCAATTGTTGGAGTTTCTTTTACCGGCTTATTTGATTTCTTTGTTCATGCTTTTGGTGTAGACTGGTTGCGCTGGTGGGCAGAAGGTAGACCAGCTACTCCCCAAGGGTTAGCATTTAAACACCAAGAAGAAAAATATCTCAGCTTTTGGAGAGAAGTAGTACACAAAGCAGTGTGGGATTATTGCGATCGCCATCACATCAAACGCCCTAATCGCTGTACTACAGTCCAACCCAGTGGCACTAAAGCTCTATTATCTGGTGCGAGTTCTGGATGGCACCCACCTAAAGCTCAAAGATTTATTCGCCGCATCACTTTCCGCAAAAATGACCCCGTAGCCTTAGCCTGTATTGACTATGGTTATAATGTCATTCCCTCCCAATCAGACAAAGACGAACAAGGTAACTTATTAAACGACCCCTTCGATCCCCGCGTCAGCGAATGGTTGGTAGAAATTCCCGTTGCTGTACCTTGGGCTGATTTACCCGGTGCTGATCAAATTGATGTTTCTAGATTCCCCGTCTTAGCCCAATTTGATTTTGTCATGCAAGTGCAGCGCCATTACGTCACCCACAACACATCCGCTACCCTAGAACTCCGCGCTGATGAAGTGGAACCCTTGGGAACACGCATTTACGAAGCCATCCAAAATGATGAAGGCTATATCTCCGCCGCCCTGTTAGCACGATTTGACGATTTACAATCATTCCCCCGCTTGCCATTTGAACCCATAGACAAAGCCACCTATGAGCGTTTATCTCAAGAAGTGTTAGCGCGACGCAAAACCGATGACTTCTGTGCTGTTCTCAGCCGCTACGACTCTGGCGAGTTAATGGAAGCAGGCCCTAGTGGTTGTGATTCTGATAAGTGTATGTTTCCAGATCAACAACCAACTTCGTAATTAAGGAGTGGGGAGTGGCCGGAATTTCCCTACTCCCTATTCCCTACTCCCTACTCCCTACCTCTACGTTACGATTGATGAAGAAGTAATAATTTTTTATGGCATTGCCAGGAGAATTTTAATGTTTCTTGACGAATTGTCACCAATATTTAAAGAATTAACACAGCACCCAGTCTCTTTTCTCGGTGGTTTCTTTTCCGGTGTACTCAGACTGAACCTTAAGGATGATCCTGTCAAAAGCTGGCTAGATCAACAAAGAGGCGTAACTAGCCACTCCCAATCTCCAACCGAAGCCAACAATGGCAAAGCTACAGGGCCGCAAACAATTTCTATTGAATAAATTTGCTGCTAATTTCCAATTAAATTCACCACTTTGTGCCTGCAACTCCCAACTCGTAGCTAGAGGAAAGTTGCAGGTTAATTTTTGGTTTCTTAGAGTAATGTAAAGATTAATTAATAGAATGTATAAAATCCGACTTTGATCCAGTACAAAAAACTTGCAAAATCGGTAAAGACATCAGTTAATCTTAACACAAGCAATTTTTATCCAAAAAAAATATAAGTTCGGCTTATTTTATGTTATTTGGGATTGTAATGTCCCATACTTTGAAAAATGTCACAATCAGTTATCATTATGAGCGTAAGCGTAAGTTCAGCCGCATGGACAGTTTAGTTGAAGTCACGCTAGCACTATGATTGCTGCGCCACAACGTTCGCCATCAATGAAAATAAATCATAAGCCACGACACAAAATTTGTAGTTTGTTGATCTCTGTTTTCTCGCTGAACTAACCTCTGTTTGTTGACAATTACGTGATCCCACATGACTATTTACGTTGGAAATCTCTCATACCGCGCTACTGAAGCAGATTTAAGAGCAGTATTTGCAGACTATGGCGAGGTCAAAAGAGTTGTCTTGCCTACTGATCGAGAAACCGGGCGGATGCGAGGTTTTGCTTTCGTTGAAATGGAAGAAGACGCTCAAGAAGACGCTGCCATTGCTGAGTTAGATGGTGCTGAATGGATGGGTCGGCAACTCAGAGTCAACAAAGCAAAACCGCGAGAAGACAACCCAAGAGATGATGGAAGACGAGGTGGTTGGGCGAAAAAACAAGAAATCTAAAACTAGGCGGGAGACAATAGTAACAAATTGGTTTGCAGTAATGCAAGAATTTGACTAACAGCAATTGCAAAACTAAAAGTCAGCAAATTAAATATTTGGGTTTGAGATGTGGATGCTGATGACCTAGTTACAAATTGTTGTAATTATTCAACCGTCACACAAAACTTTACCCGACTGTTGTGAGTTAAAAACCAAGTCTCAGCAGCAGTCGGTTTTTTACGGTTCAGGTAAGTCTGGGAGTGATATTACTAACGTTGGTAGCTAGAGAAAACTTGGCGTAACGTAGTTTAACATGACTGAGCCGCTTTAAGTAAATTTACCTTGTTTAGTCTTGGTCGGGGCAAGCACTTCAACTGCCAACGAGACTTTTCTACCTTGAGACATTCACCCAAAATTGAGCCATTTCTTTAGTTTGTCTAAAGCCAAGTCAAGGTTATCAAATTACCTTTCTAAGATAGAAGCAGCAGCTATGAGTTGCTACCCATGACTTTACCCACCCAACTATTAACCAGTCGCTAGGGAGAATGCCAAAATGGCTAAAGCGCCAGAATCTCTAGAGTTGCCAGTCAACGATCATACAGATAAAAGCTTAGATCGTGATTGTACAACCTTATCTCGTCATGTTCTTCAGCAACTGCAAAGCTTTTCTCCTGATGCCCAGGATTTAAGTGCATTGATGAATCGCATTGCCCTTGCGGGTAAGTTAATTGCCCGTCACCTCAGCCGTGCAGGTTTAATGGAAGGCGTTCTGGGATTTACCGGGGATGTGAATGTCCAAGGTGAATCTGTGAAAAAAATGGATGTTTACGCCAACGATGTGTTTATCTCGGTGTTTAAGCAAAGTGGCTTAGTTTGTCGCCTAGCTTCCGAGGAAATGGACGACCCCTATTACATCCCAGAAAACTGCCCTGTCGGTCGTTATACCTTGTTGTATGACCCAATAGATGGTTCTTCTAACACAGATACTAACCTCAGCTTGGGTTCCATTTTTGCGATTCGCCAACAAGAAGGAGACGACGCTGATGGTTTAGCCACCGATTTACTGACCAATGGACGCAAGCAAATTGCTGCTGGCTACATACTATATGGGCCAAGCACTATGCTGGTTTATAGTATAGGTAGAGGGGTGCATTCATTTACTCTCGATCCCAGCCTGGGAGAGTTTATCCTCACCGAAGAAAATATTCGCATTCCTGATAATGGCTCTGTTTACAGTGTGAATGAAGGAAATTTTTGGCAGTGGGAAGAGTCAATTAGAGAATATGTCCGCTATGTTCATCGGACAGAGGGTTACTCGGCTCGCTATAGTGGCGCGATGGTAAGTGATATCCATCGAATCTTAGTTCAAGGTGGTGTATTTCTCTACCCAGGTACAATTCAAAAACCAGAAGGCAAATTACGCTTACTGTATGAATCGGCACCTCTGGCTTTTTTGATTGAGCAAGCAGGTGGTCGTGCCACTACGGGATTAGTAGACATTCTAGACGTAGTGCCGAAAAAATTACACCAACGCACACCTCTAATTATTGGTAGTAAAGAGTCGGTAGCAAAAGTGGAGTCTTTTATTCAAAACGGTCACTAGTATTAGAAGTTAAAAGTCAAAAGTCAAAAGTCAAAAGTAAAGTTTATTTACTGATAACTGTTGACCATTGACCATTCATTTTTAACTGTTTCTTACTGTGAAGTTATTTTTGTCGTGATTTGCTAGTGTCTGCTTGGGGATGAGGAAGAGAAAATCTCGCTACTAAAAACAGAAGTAGGGATTATTTCAGCTGGTCGATGCGATAAGTGATTGGCAAAGCCAAAATGCAAAAGTCACCATCATTTCGGATGGATTGCCAAGTTCACTTGGAGACATCATTAAACGGAGGGAACTACAGCGATGGCCACCAATCATCTACAGGAGATTCAAGAATACGGTCAAAGTATCTGGATAGATAATTTGACGCGGGACATTATTCAATCAGGGGAATTGAAAAATCTGGTAGCAAATCAAGGAATCTCCGGAATCACCTCAAACCCAGCGATTTTTGAAAAAGCGATCGCCAATAACGCAATTTATGATGCGGACATAGAAGCAGGTGTTCGCGCTCAATTACCAACCTATAAAATTTACGAATCTTTAGTTTTTGCAGATATCCGTAACGCTGCTGATATTCTGCGACCTGTATATGAAGCCTCGAATGGAGTTGATGGTTATGTGAGTATCGAAGTACCGCCAACCATTGCTCATGATACCCAAGCCACCGTTAACGAAGCCCGTCGTTATTTTCAAGAAATTGGCCGGGAAAATATCATGATTAAAATTCCCGGTACAGAATCAGGTTTACCAGCCGTAGAACAGGTAATAGCCGACGGGATCAACGTCAATATTACTTTGTTATTTTCTGTACAAAGCTATATCAATACAGCTTGGGCATATATTCGGGGCTTAGAAAAACTTGTAGCTGAGGATAAAGACATTAGCAAAATTGCTTCTGTTGCCAGCTTTTTCCTCAGTCGCATTGATAGTAACATTGACGCAAAAATCGATGCAAAATTGCACCGTGGCGTTGATGATATTAACCAAGAAGCCAAACTCAGCGCCGTAAAAGGCAAAGTAGCGATCGCTAATGCCAAGATAGCTTATCAAGAATACAAAAAAATTATTGAAAGCGATCGCTGGCAAGCCCTTGCAGCCAAAGGAGCAAAAGTACAACGGTTACTTTGGGCTAGTACCAGCACCAAAGACCCGCACTACAGCGACGTGATGTATGTTGATGAGTTAATTGGCCGCGATACCGTTAACACCTTACCACCCTCGACAATAGCAGCTTGTGTTGACCACTGCGATGTAGGCGATCGCTTGGAAACCAAACTTAAAGAAGCTTATCAACTCATCGAAAGCTTGAAAGATCCAGACATCAACATCGATATCAATACCGTAATGGATGAACTGTTAGTTGAAGGTATTGATAAATTCGTTCAACCTTTCCAGTCCTTGATGAACTCTTTAGAAAACAAAGTCAAGCTATTGTCACCTGTGTAGGAAGTCTGAAGTAGGAAGTTTGAAGTCTGAAATTTCATACTTCATAATTCATACTTCATACTTCATCCCATTCCAAATCTCAACTCCAAGATCGAAAAATTGTTATGGTCAGTCTGCTAGAAAATCCCTTGCGCGTTGGCCTACAACAGCAAGGGATGCCCGAACCCCAAATTATAGTTATCTTTGGCGCTTCTGGTGATCTTACCTGGCGCAAACTAGTTCCAGCATTATACAAACTCCGGCGGGAACGGCGAGTGCCACCAGAAATCACTATTGTTGGTGTAGCCCGTCGGGAATGGAGCCACGAATACTTCCGTGAACAAATGCGTAAAGGCATGGAAGAAGCACACGGTGGTGTTGAACTAGAAGAACTTTGGCAAGACTTTTCTCAGGGTTTATTCTATTGTCCTGGTGATATAGATAACCCAGAAAGTTACCAAAAACTTAAAACCTTATTAAACGAATTAGACGAGAAACGCGGCACACGCGGGAATCGGATGTTCTACCTCTCCGTCGCTCCCAACTTCTTCCCCGAAGCCATCAAGCAACTAGGAGAAGGTGGAATGCTGGATAATCCAGAGAAACACCGCCTCGTAATTGAAAAACCCTTTGGTCGAGACTTGGCTTCTGCCCAAAGCCTCAACGTTGTTGTCCAGAAATATTGTAAAGAAAACCAAGTCTATCGCATTGACCACTACTTAGGTAAAGAAACCGTTCAAAACCTACTAGTCTTCCGCTTCGCCAATGCGATTTTTGAACCACTGTGGAACCGTCAATTTGTTGACCACGTACAAATCACTGTTGCTGAAACCGTAGGTGTAGAAGACCGGGCTGGTTACTATGAAAAAGCCGGCGCACTCCGCGATATGTTGCAAAACCACTTAATGCAACTGTATTGCTTAACAGCAATGGAAGCACCCAACTCAATGGATGCTAACAGTATTCGGACAGAAAAAGTTAAAGTACTCCAAGCTACCCGTCTAGCCGATATCCACAACTTGTCCCGTTCTGCCATCCGTGGTCAATACAGCGCCGGTTGGATGAAAGGACAGCCAGTACCAGGGTATCACCAAGAACCAGGAGTTGACCCCAACTCTGGTACACCCACTTATGTAGCCATGAAATTCATGGTGGATAACTGGCGTTGGCAAGGTGTACCCTTCTACCTGCGGACTGGCAAAAGAATGCCGAAAAAAGTCAGCGAAATTTCCATCCATTTCCGTGAAGTGCCTTCACGGATGTTCCAGTCCGCCGCCCAACAAAGAAACGCCAACGTCCTGGCAATGCGGATTCAACCCAACGAAGGCATTTCCTTGCGTTTTGATGTGAAAATGCCAGGAGCAGAATTCCGCACTCGTTCCGTAGATATGGACTTTAGCTACGGTTCCTTTGGGATTTCCGGCACTTCCGATGCCTACGATCGCCTCTTCTTAGATTGTATGATGGGCGACCAAACATTATTCACCAGGGCGGATGAAGTGGAAGCAGCTTGGCAAATAGTTACTCCTGCCCTTTCCGTTTGGGATGCGCCCTCAGACCCAGCCACCATTCCTAAGTACGAAGCAGGTACCTGGGAACCCGCAGAAGCCGAATTTTTGATTAACCAAGACGGCCGTCGCTGGCGCAGACTGTAAAATTTTAGATTTTAGATTTTAGATTTTAGATTAGGGACTAAATAAATAGCGAATAGGTAATAGATAAAAGTAAAAACCATTTCTTGCTAATTCTGTTTAGTAGTTCTTAATCAAAAATCTTAAATCGTCAATCCAAAATCCAAAATCCAAAATCCAAAATTACTATGACCCAAGCTCCTACCATTTTTTCACTCCAAGCCCCCAAAGACATTTCGCTCAACGAAATCGAAGCGGAATTAAATCAAATTTGGCAAAGTTACGGCATCACCGGTGAAGATGGCGCACTACCCGCAGCCACTCGTGCCACAACTTTTACCTTAGTAGTTTACGAACCAGAAGAAACCCAATATCTGTTGGCATCTCTGGGATTTTATAACGGCCCCATTGATGGGATTTTAGGGCCACAAACTGACATCGCCCTGCGGTTAGCGCAACAAAAATATCAACTGCCCGAAACCGGCACCACTACACCAGAAACTTTAGCCAAACTACGGGAAGAATACAGCAAACGTCAAGGTAATGGAATCGTTACAGACAATGGTAACGGTTCTTATAACGTCAGTGTCACCAGCCCCAGAATTGCTGATGAAATTGCTTTGCGTAACCCCTGCCGGATCATTGCCCTCTGCCCGATCGCCGGCGAAGATGAAGGTGTAAAAGCTCAAGTTTCGGCTTACTGCCCAATTCAAAAGCAATCTTCCAGCACTTTGGTTTGTTGCGAATACATCACCCTCTCCGGTACCACCTCAGCTTTAGAAAGAATTGGTGGGATGATTCCTGCATTACTCATCGGTGGTTTACCCAAGTTTTTGTGGTGGAAAGCTACTCCCGACCCCAACAACCCCTTATTTAAGCGACTAGCCGCAGTTTGCAACAACGTTATAGTTGATTCCTGCAACTTTAACGAGCCAGAACATGACTTACTCAGCTTACAAGAATTGGTTGAAACCAACGTACCTTTAGCTGACCTGAACTGGCGACGGATCTCAGCATGGCAAGAGTTAACAGCAGAAGCTTACGACCCACCCCACCGTCGTGCCGCATTAAAAGATATTGACCGCGTAATGCTGGATTATGAAAAAGGCAACTCTGCCCAAGCACTATTGTTTTTGGGTTGGCTGGCTAGTCGTCTAGAATGGATGCCAATTTCCTGCCAAAAACAAAGCGATGACTATGATATTCTGCGGATTCGCTTTGTCGCACAAGACCAAAAACAAATAGAAGCCGAATTAGCCGGAGTTCCCGTTGCTGATGTAGGCGAAATTCCCGGAGACTTAATTGCATTACGTCTCAGTTCCACCAATCCCAAAGCCGACTGTAGCACCTTAATTTGTACAGAAACCGGCGGTTGTATGCGGATGGAAACCCACGGCGGCGCTCAAACTTCTGGTTTAGTCCAACAAGTTAGCTCACTTTCCGAACAAAAAGCCGAAGTACTGCTGAGTCAGCAAGTACAACGCTGGGGACGTGAGAACCTGTTTGAAGATAGCTTAGGAGTGATCTCCCAAATCCTGAAATTAGCAGTGAAGAATTAAGTCATCCTGAAAATAAGGAAGATTTCAGTAGTTTTCATCTCAGCTTGTGCCAATTAAGTTAACCCCGGTTTTTTCACAAAATCGGGGTTTTTGAATTTCATCTGGTTGAGATTAATTCTAAAAACCACTGCGCTCAGATAGAATTTTTCATTGAAATAAATTCTACAAATCTAGCCTTGCTCTCCTCTGAATTTTACTGCGAATAAATAAAAAATACCGATTATTGCTAATTTACATAAGATATTGTCTGCAAAAAAATATGAGTAATTTCTTTCACTTTTGATTGTGGCTTTAGTCAATTGAGGCTGGGTTTAGGGGTGAAAACGTATAGGGCTTCGCCGTGAGCGTCAGCCGAACGGTGTAAGGACTTTGAATGAGTACACCCATTAACCCATGTCACCAACCTTGATAAAACCTGGCAACTTGCTTTACTAGAATTTGACCACCGTAAATACTGGTGTTAAAAATGATGAATTATTTTTGGTGCATTTTGCCATTATGACTAAGGTTCAAAGATTAGCACACAAGATGTTGCAGTGCCAGGAAGAGTCAGTGAGGTTTTCTGTAACACTCTTACCTACAGACCACTCCCGCCTAGAGAAACTAGCGCAATTGATGGGATACACAAAAAGCGCCTTTTGCAGTGAACTGATTGCGGCGGCGTTGGATGATATGGAAGAGGTAATTGATACTCCTGACTCTCACATTGATAAATTTCTCCCCTCGGCTGAAGAATATGCTGAAGCTTTTACCACTATTGAAGCCAGCCTTACACCGGGACACCGAGCGATGTTGGTGGCTCATTATCATTTTCCTAACCGGACTACGACAACTTCGGAATTAGCCAAAGCAGCTAGTTATGACCATTACGGGGCTGTGAATTTGCAATATGCTAGGCTTGGCTATTTGCTGGCAAAACATTTAAATTGTGTGTTGCCGACTCACTCTGATGGTTCGCCATTTCCGACTGCTATTTTAGTTGAGTGGAGTTTTGAGGATGTTTGGTACTGCACATTGCATCCACAAGTGGCTGAAGCATTAGAAATTGTGGGTTTAGTAGGTTGGCAAAGATAAATCTGCTTGATTTGTGAGAATTTGAATATTTACTATTATTTTTGCTTGGTAAATAACTGAGGAGTGTTATCACAAATCAAATATGTTTTTATCTCTGCACCTTGGAAATCGCACTCGCAGCAATGATGTTTGCAATCAATAAAAAAATCCCCCAGTGGTGGCAGCCTCTGGGGGAATTAGTTATCAGGGTGCATCTACCAATTAATTGTTCTGTTGACGGCTGGCTCTAACCGGATAAAACTTTTCTGATTCTGGAATTACGCAAAAAAAATCCCCCAGTTGGTGAAAACCAGCTAGGGGAATTAGTTATCAGGGTGCATCTACCAATTAATTGTTCTATTGACGGCTGGCTCTAACCGGATAAAACTTTTCTGATTCTGGAATTATGCAAAAAAAATCCCCCAGCTGGTGAAAACCAGCTAGGGGAATTAGTTATCAGGGTGCATCTACCAATTAATTGTTCTATTGACGACTGGCTCTAACCGGATAAAACTTTTCTGATTCTGGAATTACGCAAAAAAAATCCCCCAGTTGGTGAAAACCAGCTAGGGGAGTTAGTTATCAGGGTGCATCTACCAATTAATTGTTCTATTGACGGCTGGCTCTAACCGGATAAAATTTCCAAAAAAAACCCCCAGCCATGTTAAATAGCCAGGGGAGTTGAAGATCAAGGTGCATCTACCAATAAACTGTTCTCGGTAGATACTAATTAATCCGGATAAAGTTATGACTCTTAGTTAGTAGTAGAACTTAACAGGTGATAACAAGGCTAAAGAGATTGTTTCACAAGGGATAGAGCCTGAAACCACGTTGAAAAAATTCCTTACTAAAACTACAATTGATCGGCGAATTAGCTATTTATACATAGCTTCTTGTTATGTAATTGGCTGTGGGACTGATACTTTCACAGTGGATTTTTTGCGAAAAATCAATTTGTCTTCGGCTTTGTCAATGAGGATGGTATCACCGCCAATGAAGGTATTTTCTAATATCTTTGTAGCGATGGGGTTTTCGACTTCTCGGCGAATTGCTCGTTTTAAGGGACGTGCGCCATAAACAGGGTCGTAGCCCATTTCTACTAAGTAATCACAAGCTTCCTGGGTGATTTCAAAGGAGATTTTTTGCTCTTTCAACAAGTTCTCAACGCGCTTGAGTTGAATGCGGATGATGTGGCGCATTTCGGAACGGCTGAGGGTGTGGAAGAGAATGGTATCATCTACACGGTTGAGAAATTCGGGGCGGAAGTGCGATCGCAGTGCATCTGTTACCCTCTCCCGCATCATGTCATATTTAGAATCATCACCAGACACATCTAAAATGTGTTCGCTACCAATGTTACTGGTCATAACAATTACGGTATTACGAAAATCTACTGTTCTGCCTTGAGAATCAGTAATTCTCCCATCATCAAGTACTTGCAACAGAATATTAAACACATCTGGATGGGCTTTTTCCACTTCATCCAACAACACAACTGAGTAAGGATGGCGGCGCACAGCCTCGGAAAGTTGACCGCCTTCTTCGTAACCCACATACCCAGGAGGCGCACCAACTAACCGCGCTACCGAGTGTTTTTCCATATACTCGGACATATCCAGGCGTACTAAAGCATCCTCAGAATCAAAGAGAAACTGCGCTAAAGCACGGGCGAGTTCTGTTTTACCTACGCCAGTCGGCCCCATGAATAAAAACGAACCGATGGGGCGGCTGGGGTCTTTCATCCCGGCGCGGGCGAGACGAATGGCTGCGGCTACGGCTTCGACGGCTTCATGTTGACCAATTACCCGTTCGTGTAAATGGCTTTCGAGTTGCAGTAGTTTTTGCCGTTCGGACTCTAGCAGACGGTTGACGGGGATACCTGTCCATTTAGCGACGATTTCAGCAATGTCGGCTTCGGTGACTTGTTCGCGCAACAAAGTCGAACCTTGGCTTTGGAGTTCTAACAGTTTGGTTTCTTTAGCTTCGCGATCGCGCTGCACACCCTCTAATTTGCCATACTTTAATTGAGCAGCTTTATTCAAATCGTAAGCCCGTTCTGCCTGATCAATTTGTACGCGCAATGCTTCTTCTTCTTTCTTTAAAACACTAATAGCTTCTAATAACTGCTTTTCACCTTGCCATTGTTCGTTAAATTCTTGCTGTTTTACCTTTAAGGTGTCAATTTCCTGTTCAATGCGCTGCAAGCGTTCCCGCGTTTGAGTAGGAACTTTTTCTTCGCCAGCCAGTGACAGTTTTTCCATTTCTAACTGCATCAAGCGGCGGTCGATGGTTTCCAATTCTGAGGGTTTGGAGGTAATCTCCATTTTCAACTGTGCCGCCGCTTCATCTACTAAGTCAATGGCTTTGTCGGGTAGGAAGCGGTCAGAAATATATCTGGCTGACAAAGTAGCCGCCGCCACTAGGGCTGAGTCGGAAATTTTGACGTTGTGGTGGACTTCGTAGCGTTCTTTCAAACCCCGCAAAATCGAGATAGTATTTTCTACGTTAGGCTGATCGACAAACACTTGTTGAAAACGGCGTTCTAAGGCTGCGTCTTTTTCAATGTATTTGCGATATTCATCTAAGGTTGTCGCGCCTATACACCGCAGTTCACCCCGCGCCAGCATCGGTTTGAGTAAATTCCCTGCATCCATCGCCCCTTGTTGGTTGGAACCAGTACCAACAACGGTGTGCAGTTCATCAATAAACAGGACAATTTGTCCATTAGATTCAATAACTTCCTTGAGGACGGCTTTCAGGCGGTCTTCAAATTCACCCCGATATTTTGCCCCAGCAATTAAACTCCCAATATCTAAAGAAATTAATTGCCGATTTTTGAGCGATTCTGGGACATCACCGTTGATTATACGTTGTGCCAAGGCTTCTGCGATCGCAGTTTTCCCGACACCCGGTTCACCAATTAAAACAGGGTTATTTTTACTCCGGCGTGACAATACCTGAATCACACGGCGAATTTCATCATCCCGCCCGATAACTGGGTCGAGTTTTCCGGCTTTGGCTTGTTCTGTTAAGTCCCTACCAAATTTTTGCAATGCTTCGTAGCGAGACTCTGGATTTTGGTCTGTCACTTTTTGGCTACCGCGTACAGCTTTAATTGCCGCTTCTAGAGTACCACTATCCGCATTAAAACCTTTAAGTATCCGCCGCCCAATACGTTCATCTTCTGCAAAACCTAAGAGAATATGTTCTACAGAAATGTAGGTATCTTTCATTTTGACTCTAGCTTCCTCGGCGCGGTCAAGCAGCACATCTAAAGTGCGACCGAGGTAAAGTTGGTCATTATTGGCAACTTTGGGCTGACGTTGAGTATATGCTTCGAGTTGCTGTTGTAAACGGATGGGGTCGATTTCCGCCCGTGCTAAAATGCGAATCGCTAAACTAGTGGGTTCTTCTAAAAGGGCAATAATTAAATGTTCAACGTCTAATTGTTGTTGTTTATAAGCACGAACTATATCCTGAGATTTAACAATTGCTTCCCAGGCCTTATCTGTAAATTTATTGGGATCTGTAGGCTGCATCGTTACGAAGTTGAATTGCGGATTTTATTTAAGAAATTGGAGTTGGGAAAAGGTAGAGGACTTATGATGAGATGCGATCGCTGCATCCCCTGTTAGTAGCGTAGGATGAAATAGAGCGATAAGCTAGGGGCGAGGAATAATCAATAATAAAGGATTTATAACCACGAAACTTGCCACCCACAAGAATAAACATTTACACTTCATACTTCACACACTTCACACTTTTACCGTATTCTCTCCCCAAATCATCATCCAAGCACTATTGACTTTAAATCCGCGTGTATCTGTGGTTGCAAGTTTAGCGTAATTTATTTTCGGGAATGCTTTGGGGGTATAGGGGTCAGGACTTCCGCACAAAGTTTGTCTATGAAGAATGGGTGTAAGGGTTTTGAATACCGGGGAAGTCAAAAGTAAAAAACCTTTTGACTTTTAACTTTTGACTTGATTCTGCCCCTTACACCCTAATCCTAATCAAAAATTATTGCGATACCAGTTGTTCTTGTGATGTTTGCTTGGCGGCTGATCCTTGAGTCCCCAATTGAATGAGTTCAATTTTGTAGCCATCGGGATCTTCCACAAAAGCAATGACTGTCGAACCATGTTTCATTGGCCCTGGTTCCCGCGTTACTTTACCACCACGATTTTTAATTGCTTCACAGGTAGCATAAATGTCATCTACTCCCAAAGCAATATGACCGTAAGCGTTACCTAATTCGTATTTTTCTACTCCCCAGTTATACGTTAATTCAATTACTGCATTGTCACTTTCATCACCATAGCCAACAAACGCCAAGGTAAATTCTCCCCCTGGATAATCTTTTTGACGCAGTAATTTCATACCTAGGAGATCACAGTAAAATTTCAATGATTCTTCTAGGTTCCCTACCCGTAACATTGTATGTAGTAAACGCATAATGACTAATGAATTTTTAGCTTCAAGTTGTTGATTTCTGCCAACATTCTACAAGGGACTGCTCAAAAGTATAGGACTCATATTTGATTTGGGAAAAAAATCAGTACATTCAGATCAGGCTTCTTTCCTACTCCCGACTCCCCATTCCTTATTCCCTACCTGCACTAGATAAAAGTGCTATGTGCTGCACCACTAACTACATTTTGACGAAAAACAATCTGGCTGGTAGAGTAAAAACCGACCAAGACATTACCTATTGGACAATATGTTAAATTATCAAATCTGAAGAATTAAGCAGAGTTGAGTACTGATTGCGATCGCCACTGCTTGCCAGGTAAGATAAACACTACAGCAGATTTAAGTCCTTGAATTATCCTTTCTCCAGTCGAAAGTAATCTTTCCCAACGGTCTTTTCGCAGTTCTCGATGCTGAATAGCGTTACGTGCTTTGTTGGCGTTACGTAAGCTCTCTATTAAGTTAGCGCAAGCATCAAAAATAGTTGTGACAATTGTTTTATTGCTGACCTTGGTTGGTAATACGATATTTGGGGCGGTTTGAATTAGATGAACTAACTGCGATCGCATTTGTTCATCTGGCATTAAACCTGATGGATAATTAATCACAATAGACGAAGCTGAAGGGTTAATTCTCACTTTTGCAGTTTTAATTTGAGATTCTATTGCTACCTTCAGTTTATTGGCATACTCTTTATCTTTAGCAAGTCGCGGCACTCGCAAGCGGATTCTTCCAGCAATTGCATGAGCAATGCTATATGCAATTGGTTGAGTTTGTGGTTGATGATGAGTTGAATTTTTCCTTTGCTGATTTTGGTGTAAACTCAATAAATTTTTATAATTCATATCCAAATTTGTCTTAACTAAAAAATATTTTTTATATGTATTTTGTAATTGTTTTCAGCAATTAAAGATAACATCCAATATAATAAGTGTGCCATAAGGGAAAAAACTCTATCCGCAGAAGAGTATCCGCAGCTATCAAAGGTATGACGATAAATCTAGGCTTACTGCTCAGTTTACTTGGATAAAATGAAACCATTTAAGTTAAAGGTTTTAAATCAATGTCAGAGGATGTTTGAAAAGTATTTATCCGTAGTTTCAAGCACTCGTTGATCCCCCCTAGCCCCCCTTAAAAAGAGGGGAATTAATCTCAAAGTCCCCCTTTTTAAGGGGGATTTAGGGGGATCTAAAGTATTTTGCTACCAACAAGCAGACTTTTAAAACAACCTCTCAGAGGCTTTTCCATTCTCAAATTCTGCTGAACTCAATAAATGGCATCAAGGTATTACAATGGCTAACCGTAATAACATTTTCTGTTATAGCCTTTCTCATTCTAGTGAAGTACAAGCAAGAATAATTAACCGCCGATGGCCGCAGATAAATTTGTAACTCAGCAGACCAGGAAAGGCTATATAAAATTACGACAACATTGAAACTTATAAATTTCACTGTTGTCGGAGTAATAAAATTTAGCGAGCAAGTACCGCTACTTTGGCATGTTTATTCACATAGTTAACAAATAATTGCTTCAGCCTCGGACTCACACTAAAACCATTAAAGTCTTCTAAAAAGCCAAAGCCTAAACTTTTGGCTTTAGCTAAGGTTTGTTCTGCGTTTAATCCTTCTTTGATGGCTATACTTAACAGCGCAATTCCTGTTGAACGCATTCCGGCTGCACAATGGATGAGAACTGGTTTAGGTAGCTGTTCTAGCGTCTTTAGGGTTTGGGTAATCAATTCCTCATTCAGTGCTTCTAGCTTGACAGGTACGTTGACATAATATAGTCCCAATTTTTCCGCAAGCTTCTGCTCATCCCGAAAAAATCCTAATTCATCAGGCGATCGCAAATTTAACACGGATTTATAACCTTCTTGGATAGCTTGCTCTAGCTGTTTTACTGAAATTTGTCCTGTTGTTGTTAAGCTGTCGTTGATTAATATGGCGTTATTCACATTCACTCCTTCTAACTTGGCTTGCAAAAATGCTGTGAGCAGCTATTCAAAAATGCACAGCGAAATTTGACAAAAATGCAATTAATCGGCTGATTAACGCTAAATTTGTCTTTTTGTTTTGATAGTTTTATTGCTCTATCCATAATATACGGTTAATCTATCGACTTACCGATGTTTAGAACAAATAATCGATATGACCGTTAGATTTAGTGGTTTTTATCTATTTGCTAAGTTGTCCAACTGTAGGAAGCGAGCGATCGCAGTTTGTTTCGGATATTGCGTTTATGAAATACAATTGTGCTATTACAGTTGCATAAACTTCGCCATGACTTCCATCATCCCTGGACAGAACAAACCATTAGAGCCAGTTTTACTTCAAGAACAAGAAATTCAATCTATCAAGCAGCTAGAAAGTATACTGGAACCAGAAGATACTCAACTGCATTTAGTAGGCGCAAATGGCGAAACAATTCCCATCCCTGAATCAGTAGATAAAGTGTTGCGTAAAGTTGTTCAGGCAATGGCATCAGGTAAATTAGTCTCAATAGTAATTCAAGAGCAAGAATTCACAACACAACAAGCAGCAGACTTTCTGAACGTATCACGTCCCTATCTAATTAAGTTGTTAGAGCAAGGTGAAATTCCTTACATCATGGTAGGTACTCATCGGCGTGTAAGATTTGAAGATTTGCAGCAGTATAAACAACAGCGAGATAGCAAGCGTAGAAAATTTTTGCAAGAGCTAATAGAGATGACTGAAGAAGCTGGTTTGTATGAAGATGCTGAGTAACAGCTTAGGAAAATAGCTATGCTCAAAGTTATCTTAGATGCGTGTGTTTTATTTCCAATGTACTTAAGAGACACCTTGCTATCCACTGCGGAATCTGGACTGTATCTACCTTATTGGTCACAGAGAATCTTAGATGAAGCAATGAGTAATCTAGTTCTCAGGGGTAAGATTTCTGCTGAAGGCGCTAAAAACTTAGAGGAAGTTATCAAATATGCTTTTCCTGAAGCAATGGTTGACGAAGTGCCTTGGGAATTAGAACAGGCTATGACGAATGATCCCAAAGACCGTCATGTTCTTGCTGCTGCGGTCATAGTCAAAGCTGATATAATTGTCACGAATAATCTTAATGATTTTCAAAACCAAGCTTTAACACCGTGGCATGTCAAAGCACAGTCGCCTGATAATTTTCTGAGTGAGCTATTCGATGAATACCCAAGAGAAATGATTCAAGTTCTCCAGAAACAGTCCCAAAATTATAAAAGAAGTCCTAAAACTTTTATTCAGTTACTTGAACTGTTGAGTAAACAGTTACCGGGATTTACAAGCAAAATTTTATCTCATGAATCTATCTAAAAATTAGTGGAAACACAAAAATCTCTGAGTTTATAGCTCAACGTTGACTGCAAATGTTACATCTAAGATTGTTGAGCAGTGAAAAAAATCAACGTGAAAGCACAGGTATTCAGAGGCGTAAATCAACTTTCTTACGAAGAAATCCCAGTTCCAACCCTAGAACCAGATGAGGTACTGGTGCAGGTGCAAGTTGTGGGGCTGTGTCAGTCGGATATTAAAAAAATCCTTTATCCTCTTTATGAACCGCCACGCATATTTGGACATGAGACTGCGGGAAAAATTGCCGCCGTGGGTTCAGAAGTTAGAGGTTGGCAAGTGGGACAAAGGGTAGCGGTGATGCACCACATCCCATGTATGCGTTGCGCTTATTGTTTAAATGAAAATTTCTCGATGTGCAATGTCTACAAAAATATCTCTACCACAGCAGGGTTTAATGCTAGTGGTGGTGGTTTTGCAGAGTATGTGAAAGTACCAGGACACATTGTGCAGAATGGTGGTTTAATTCCGATCCCCGAAGATATTAGTTTTGAAGAAGCAAGTTTTGTGGAACCGACAAATTGCTGTCTCAAAGCAGTGAAGAAAGCCCAAATTGCCCCCGGACAAACAGTATTAGTCACTGGAGCCGGGCCGATTGGGTTAATGTTTGTGATGTTGGTGAAGTATTTTGGGGCAAAAGCGATCGCCACTGATTTACTGCCCTCTAGAATCGAAAAAGCTTTGGAGGTTGGTGCAGAAGCAGCTTTTGATGCCCGTGATCCCGATTTACCCACGAAAATTCACGCCCTCACAAATGGACTAGGTGTGGATGTGACCTTGTTGGCTGTACCTAGTGAAAAGGCGTTCTTTCAAGCACTAGACTGCACTCGTAAAGGGGGGAAAATACTGTTTTTCGCTGAGTTTCCCGATGAATTAGAAATTCCTATCAATCCGAATATTCTTTATCGCCGAGAAATTGATTTGATGGGGAGTTACAGTTCTTCTTACCGTCTTCAGGCGCTGTCGGCGGATATTGTATTTAATCGGCGGATTGATATTCCCGCCTTAATTAGCGATCGCTACCCTCTCAAAGATTTATCAGCAGCCGTAGAACAAGCGATCGCCCCTTCTCCTGATACATACAAAATATTAATCTATCCTTGATCCGGGCAAACAAGCTAACACGTAGAAAATACTTATAGCTGATTGTCAATTCCAGTGGGAAGTATGAAGTATAAAGTATGAAAATTTATTCTCTACTTGACTACTTCTGACTTTCCACCGATCTCCATCTACCCCAACTTATGCCCATGACCTTAGTGATAGTTGCCATCCTCGCTTTTTATGTCGCCTGTAATCTTGGTGCTAACGATGTTGCCAATGCAATGGGAACTTCTGTGGGTTCCAAAGCTGTGACTCTCAAACAAGCCATCATTATTGCTGGAGTTTTAGAGTTTACTGGCGCTGTCTTATTTGGGCATGAGGTGTCAGAAACTTTAGCAACAAAGGTTGCCAATCCTAGTTTATTTGCTGCCACACCCCAATTATTGGTAACAGGGATGATTACTGTATTAATATCTTGCGGTGTATGGTTGCAAATTGCTACTGCCAAAGGTTTACCTGTATCATCTTCTCACGCCGTCGTTGGTGCGATCGCAGGCTTTAGTGCTGTGGCAATGGGTATAGGTGCAATTGATTGGTCATCAATTGGCATGATTACCATTGGTTGGTTACTCACACCGATAATTAGCGGTAGTATTGCAGCTTTGTTTTACAGCCAAATTCAACGCTGGATTTTAAATCAACCAAATCAAGTTGCACAGCTAAGAGAATGGATTCCTTGGCTGAGTTCGGCTTTGTTGGGCGTGTTTGGCGTGATTGTCCTACCTTCGCTAACGCAACCTTTAACGAATTTCTTAACTGCACAAGCAGGAATTAACATCCCTGTATATGACATCCCTTTATTCACAGGTGCATTAGCAGCAGTGGGACTGACTGTAATGAGTTGGCGACAACTAGAAAAAGAGGCAGGAGATACACAGAGCAGAGAGCAGAGGAATAATATTTTACTCCCCACTCCCAACTCCCAACTCCCGACTCCCGTTGAAAGATTATTCGGTCGTTACCAACTACTCAGTGCTTGCTTTGTGGCGTTTGCACATGGTTCTAACGATGTGGGAAATGCGATCGCACCTTTAGCCGCGATCGTTTATATCAATGCGACTGGTAACGTACCAATCAATGGTATCGATATCCCCTTGTGGATTTTGGTTGTTGGTGGTGCAGGAATTGTTACAGGTTTAGCGATTTGGGGAAAAAACGTCATTGCGACTATTGGCGAAAACATCATTGCTTTGCAACCTAGTAGTGGGTTTTGTGCCGAACTAGCTACCGCCACTACCATTCTTTTAGCTTCTCGCTTGGGTTTACCTGTTTCGACATCTCACGCACTGGTTGGGGGTGTAGTGGGGATCGGGATGGTGCAGAGCCTGAACTCAATTAAATTTCAAACTCTGCAAGCGATCGCTGCTGCATGGTTAATTACAGTTCCTTTAAGTGCAGTCCTGAGTGCAAGTATCTTTAGTATTGCGCGGTTGGTTTGGCACTAACTGAAAATGGGGAGTAGGGAGTAGGGAGTAGGGAATAGGGTTTTTAAATTCACTGGGAAAATTTGTTGATGGATGCCTAATTCAAAAAAACTAGGAGTAAAAATTGCAAAATAAATATTTAAATTATCCTGATGCCTTTTGCGGAATACTTTGAAATACTAGAAGTAGCTAAAATATATTTTAGGAGAGAATAATACTTAAAAATTCCCCAGGAAAACAAACTAAGCTCTCAGATAAATGTAAACTGTTGCCAAAGTTACATTCTAGAATGATTTACATCTAGCTTTTACAAAGTTATTATCCTGAATCATTTCCAGGCATTTATTCGCAAGTATTTAAAATTTACTGTTGCTATCAAAATAGTAAGTACTTATATTGAGTGATAGATTTTATATTTCAAAATCTCACTTTTAAAGGACTGAATTTTCTGGCTGATACGTGGCACAAACTATGTGAAGCTGTACAGCCCAAGACTATATACTTTGCCAAGCTGTGTTCAGCGTGACAAAATTACTTTGATACGTGCAAATCTTGTTAAATTTTTTGGTCTATCTGACAAAATACTGAAATTTAGTATGAGCGCCAAGCAAATTTACGGGAAGCAGCTTTATCTTCAAGGTGTTAGAGGTTAGAAGCTAATGGGGCGAATTGAAAAACGGCCAGATAGCCCGCGAGTTAGAGGCGAACTATCGAGATCAGCAGAAACAGCACTCTGGGCTGTTGTGGAGGATTTAGAAAATCTCCAACAAAATGTGCTGAGATCATTGCAAGAAGAAATTAAACGGTTACAAGCAGATAAAGAACGACTGTACGATGACATTCAAAAACTGCTAGAGGAAAAAGAACACTTACAACAAGTGCGACAAATTACCGAACAGCAGGTGTTAATCCGACAGTTGGCAGAAGTTTTAGCCAAACATATTTCTTCTCAACTGCAATCATCACTGAAGAATTTAGCTAACGAACTAAAAATGACTGGTGCTGATGAACAAGCAGTACTAAAATCAGCCGAAAGTAATGAGCAGATTAAACAAATGCTGGGCAGTTTGGATGATACTCTGACCATTACTTTTAATTCGCTGCAACAAGAACTAAAAAATTATCAAGGTAATTTGTCTCAGCAGTTGTCTCGGATGCAAAGCCAACAACAGCAAGGCGAAACGATTGTAGAGGAATTAGTTAATCGCCTGCGTGGGGAATTAACTAAAGCTATCCAAGAAACTACCCAACCTACAAAGCCATCGCCACCAACGGTTCTACAACCAGATGAGCCAAAGTTGGAAAGTGCTATGAAAGTATCGCCCCCGACAGTTTTACAATCAAACGAGCGATCGCCTGCTAATTCTTTTACAGTATCTTCAGCTACAGTTTTACAACCAGATGAGCCACAGCCGGTAAATTACCCTCTGTTATCGGAAGTCACCAATAAATCGAATGACAACCAAACGACTGCTTCTTCAACAGAAACATCTTCAGCCGTAATTGTTCCACCAGTTAAGGAAAGCCCCACTCAGCCAATTTCCATCGCTCCCAAGGACTTTCCCCCCAAGGAAAAACCACCGGAACCAATTGTTTTACCGGACAAAGATGTGGCGGAATCTACATCTAGCAATGTTGCAGCCAGTGAACAAAATGCTGTACTCCGGTTTGATGTACCAGAAACCCAAATCCAATCTCCTTCTAGCAAGGCTAGTGAGCCAGTTTCGGTTATCAGTGCAGATTTAGTAGAAGATGAGCCAATTTCTCCACCGCCTGCACCAGCACGCAGATCCCGAAGACCTAGCAAACCTCAAAGTTTATCTCCAGTGCAGATTGGGTTTTTGCTAGTTGTTTTGTCTACGGTGGTGTCTTCACTGTATAACGTCGCTGTAAAAATGATGTTCCACCAAAGTTCTGCGGTGGTGGGCAGCTTGGCTGTAGAACGGTTATTATTACCGACTTTGGGCAATATTTTCTTAATTTTATTGCTGCGCTTGGCGATTGTAGTACCGCTCACGTTGCTGTTAGCACCGATGATGCACCCCCAAGTTTGGCAAGATATCAAAAACTTAATGGAATCATTTCAAGGTAAGCCTTCAGCCGCTAAGGTGAAAGCTCAGAGAGTGTTGCAACTATCAATTGCGAGTGGTTGCTTTTTGTTTTTATCGCAGGTGTTGATTTATCTGGCGATTGGTCAAGTAACAACGGGTATGGCGATCGCACTATTCTTTATCTATCCCGGTATTAGCGGTTTGTTGTCTTGGCTGTTATTCCGTGATAAACCCAATAGCGTGCGTGGGGCTGCCATTGGTGCGATTTTCTTAGGTGAATTATTAGTTTTAGCTGGTGCTGCAACGGCGGGGATCAGCGATTTTTCTATTGGTAGCAGTGCCGCAATTTTTGGTGGGATCGCCTTTGCCTGCTACGTGATGCTGACTCGTGTCTGCGCCGCTAAACTGCATCCTGTGTCTTTTACTTTAGTTAGTTTCACCACCATGTTTGTTTTGAGCTTCATTGGTTTGATGTTACCTTTACCAACCGCTTGGAGCTTAACAATTGATGGTTCTAAGTTATTAGAGATTATTCTAAGTGCCTTTATTTTGGGCGTGCTGACACTTTTAAGCTATGTCCTCAACAATATTGGTATTGGTAAACTTGGAGCCTTGCGATCGGCAATTATTGGCGCAGGCGTACCGATATTAACCGTAGTGTTTGCTGGGTTGTTGATTCAAGAAAATTTAGAAATAATTCAGATTCTCGGCGTTTTATTTGTCACATTTGGTGCTGCGGCTTTTAGTTTTGAGAAAATGCGTCATCAAGTTAAATCATCAAGTGCTGAAAATTAAATAACATAAAGCAGCGATAGCAGTAGCCAAGTTGCTTAGGACATCGATAAATAATAAGACTTAGACACAGACACCACAAAGCTTTTACCCCTGTCATCTGTCACCTATTACCTGTCCCCTGCTATATGTGTCCGTGAGGAAAGTTAAAAGTCGAATTTTAAATAAAACTTTGATTATCTCAACTTTGATTTTTAACTTTTCAATTTTTTATTTTGTTTTAATAATTGTCAACAGGCGACGACAAACTTAGTAATCAATCCAAGTCAATCGTCTTATACAATTCCCAAAAATCCTGCATCCTAAAACTTTTTTAGATATTGTCCGGTTAATCCAGAATGATTTGGGAAATTTGTACATTAGCAGCAAAACCCTCTGCTCTAGGCTCTGAACTCTCAGTCAGTCTTTCACCGATAAATTTATTACCCTTGGTATCACTCTAAAAGTCAAACAATATGAAATCTGGTAATTGCATTACGTCACCAGATACCTGTATATTTTATAAATAACAACGTACAACAGCCTTTTGACTAACTTTCCGACCTGTTTAACACCCAAATATTTAGGACAAAATAAATAAGAAAGTTACTATTCCTGTACGTAATTTACAATTCTGATACTGTGAATATTGAAACATATTCACTGCTACTCACCACCTCAAAACATAGGTTTTACAGTTAAAAGGGGCTATAAAATCATCAGATACTACATACCGTAAAAGCGGCTTTTTTATATTCATTGAAATATCAGGAATCCTTAATAATTCCTATTGTGTAAACTAAAAAATAGAGAGTCTTAATATAATATTAAGATTGAGTTAATTTACATAAACTTGATAAAAAAGCTGACAGAATAGAATATCATGATTAAAGGCAATAAACGGTATTTTGGACGGGAAACTATCTACCTGATTTGAGGAATTAGATTTCTCTAAGTACTAACTACCTAAAGATGCCCGAAATTTGCCGAAAGCTGTGAGCATTATGGTAGTCTACTAGTATCTGCTAAACCTGTAATTTGATTCAAGTTCAGTAGATGATTGACTCTCAGATTACTCATCACGAATAGGAAATCGACGAGTAACCAGAATTCTCTACAAACCCAAAGAAAGCAGTCATTCTTGGGAAAGGTGCATACCATCAAGTCCATCGGCTGGTTAGGTGTTGCCACAATCAGGAAGTATTTTCCGTTTGTGAACTAACCTAGGTTGTAACATCCTGGCTACCGAAGACAATCTTTATAGATTAAATCGGAAAAATAGATGGTTTTGTAATTGGTATGACAAGTAGAGGAATTTCATGGTTATTTGTGAATCTGTCAGGAAAAGATGACAATAGCCAAATCAACTAACTTCTTTTTAGTAGTGATTTGCTATATAATTCGGAGCCATTGGCAATTTCAACTGCTAGTAACCTGAAAGTCACAGCATCCTAGAAAGTCTCAAGTAAAAATATCGCCTAAAGTTTGGGTGTATACTACTTACTTCCCTCTGACTATAAATCTGTAAACGTGCTATTTAACTGTCTGTAATATGAGTAACGACATAGATCTGATCAAACAACTTGGCCCTAGTGCAATGGATCAGATCATGCTTTATCTGGCTTTTAGTGCTATGCGGACTAGTGGGCACAGGCATGGAGCATTCTTAGATGCAGCAGCTACGGCAGCTAAGTGTGCAATTTATATGACCTATCTTGAACAGGGACAAAACCTGAGAATGACGGGTCATTTGCACCACCTGGAGCCAAAAAGGGTCAAAATTATTGTGGAAGAAGTCAGACAAGCTCTGACGGAAGGCAAGTTGCTAAAAATGTTGGGTTCTCAAGAACCACGCTATTTAATTCAACTGCCTTACGTCTGGATGGAGAAATATCCTTGGCAACCAGGGCGATCCCGTGTGCCAGGAACTAGCCTGACAAGTGAAGAGAAAAAACAAATTGAGCAAAAATTACCTGGTAACTTACCAGACGCGCAATTAGTGAGTTCGTTTGAATTTCTCGAACTAATTGAATTTTTGCATAAGCGATCGCAAGAAGTCCTCCCGCCTGAACATCAAATGCCCTTGAGTGAAGCCTTAGCAGAACACATCAAGCGCCGCCTACTTTATTCAGGTACGGTGACAAGAATTGACTCACCTTGGGGAATGCCCTTCTATGCACTAACTCGTCCTTTTTATGCACCAGCAGACGATCAAGAACGTACCTATATCATGCTAGAAGATACCGCTCGGTATTTTCGGATGATGAGAAACTGGGCAGAAAAACGACCAAATTCCATGCGTGCTTTAGAAGAACTGGATATTCCTCCAGAAAAGTGGGATCAAGCAATGGAGGAACTTGACGAAGTTATCCGCGCTTGGGCAGATAAGTATCACCAAAGTGGTGGTATTCCCATGATTTTACAGATGGTTTTTGGTAGAAAAGAAGATTAACACCTCCGGCTCATAAAAAGTAAGCATCCTAACACTCAGCAACCGGTAAATCTCAAATCAAATGTACAAGCGTTACGACGGGTAGGCTCCTGCTGCAAAATTTAGAGACATTGTTAGCTTTTGTCTCGAATGGCAGGATGCTTCCGTTGCCATCCACATTTATAAATTGGATGATTCAGTATTTTATTAGCTTATATAAATAAACAGGGTTATTCTAGTTACCAGTAAGACTTTCTTGATTTCCATCTGTCGCATTCTTTTTTCAAATTGGTATATAGCGTTTATCAGTTTAGTGCAGTACAAGTTGATAGGGGACAGAGGCTAGAGGCTAGGGACTAGAGACTAGAGGAATGTACCTCATTGAGATGAAAAACGCTGTAAGTAATATTAGGTTTAGAGACGATTTATCAAGTAAACATTAAATTATAGTAGCTGTCTTCAAAGTCAAGCGATCATTAGCTAGAAAAAGCTTATTAATACAAGAAACCACAGATAAACACTGGGTTTATCTGTGGTAAAAATGAATTTTGCCTTCAATGCCAACAAAAACTATTGGAATTGAAAGCGAGAAAATTCTAGACGGAAGCGAAGTAAACTTTAGACTTCACAGGATCAGGAGTCATTGTCTGATCACCAGGTTGCCAACCAGCCGGGCAAACTTCATCTGGATGTGATTGGACGTGCTGAATAGCTTGTAATGTCCGTAGGGTTTCATCAACGCTACGACCAAAAGCTAGGTTGTTAATAGTAGCGTGTTGAATGATACCATCTTTGTCAATCAAGAACAGACCACGCAATGCAACTCCTGCTGCTGGATCAAGCACGTTGTAAGCGGCGCTAATTTCTTTCTTGATGTCGGAAACTAGGGGATAATTGAGGTCGCCTACGCCACCAGATTTGCGATCAGTTTGAATCCAAGCGAGGTGGGAGAACTCACTATCAACGGAAACACCGAGAACCTCAGTGTTAAGTTTCTTGAATTCTTCGTAGCGATCGCTAAATGCTGTGATTTCAGTAGGACAAACAAAGGTAAAGTCTAGGGGGTAGAAAAATAAGACTACATACTTACCACGATAGTCGGAAAGTTTGATTGTCTTGAATTCCTGATCAAATACAGCAGTTGCTGTAAAGTCGGGAGCTTGTTGACCAACGCGGAGGCTTCCTTCTGTTCCGTAAGTGAGGGACATTAACCTAATTCTCCTTCAACTTATATTTCGTTTTAGTAGCGTTAGAATCCGGGTCAGGTAAACTCACCCATCTACGCTGATTCACAGTTTAATTACGATCTGTTACGACTATATCATAGTCATAACGATTTTGAGTAGCAAATGACCAATTTAGATACAAGAGAATGGTTACTCACCAATGGCTTAGGCAGTTTTGCCAGTGGGACAGTTTCTGATGTCCGCACACGCACCTACCACGGTTGGTTATTTGCTGCTACAAATCCGCCATCAGGGCGTGACTTGCTGTTGTCACACTTGGAGGCGAGTTTAGAAGTATCGAAGGGGGTTGTGGCATTAGGAACAAATATTTGGGGTAGTGGAGAGATTAAGCCCAGAGGTTACGAATTTCTCCGATCTTTTGATATTAACCCCGTACCCAAATGGATTTGGGGTGACGAACACTGGCAGTTAAGTAGACAACTGTTAATGCCTTGTGGTGTTGAGGGAAGTAGGGAAAATAGCCCCCACTCCCATCGGATTTTGATTCACTATCGTTATGACGGACTAGAGACAGCGATTTTAAAACTGAGGTTGTTGATTTGCGATCGCGACTTTCATCATCAACAAACTGCCACAGGGTTACAATTTTCCCAATTGTTAGGACAACAACAAGTTTGCCTACAAGCGATCGCATCGGGACACTTTGGTAAACCTTGGTATTTACGCTGGACACAGGGTAAATATCAAGCAGACGCATTTTGGTATTGGAATTACGTCTTACCAGAAGAAACACGGCGGGGATTAGGTAATTATGAAGACTTGTATAGTCCTGGCTATTTAATCGTCACTCTCCAGCCAGGAGATAGCGTCACTTTGGAAGCAAGGTTAGGTTTTCCTGATCCCCAACAAAGCACGCTATTACCAGAAAGCTTTGCAGAAGCGATCGAAGCAGAACAAGAAAGACTCAGCCAGATTTTTGGCTACATTCAACCCAAACATCAAGATTGGGAATCAACAACAGGCTTATTGACGAGTAAAGCAATATCAGCCAAGGAAAACCCTCTACCCCCTGTTTCTTGTCCACTACTGAATACTCAATCGCTGATTTGGCAACAACTAATCAAAGCCAGTGATCAGTTTATTGTGTATCGGGCTGCCGTGGCTGGCCCAAGCATCATTGCTGGTTATCACTGGTTTAACGACAGAGGACGTGATGCGTTAATTGCCTTACCAGGTCTAGCATTAGTACCGCAACGCTACGAATTAGCCAAAGGAGTATTACACACCTTGGGGCTTTACTGTCGCCACGGTTTAATTCCCAATGGCTTTCCTGATGTTGATGGTGAGCCATCTTACAACAGTATTGATGCGGCGCTGTGGTGGATTGAAACATTAGGACTGTATTTAGAAGCTACCCAAGACTGGGAATTTTTAGCAGACCAATTCCCGATAGTGCAGCAAATTCACAAAGCCTTTGTAGGTGGTACACGTTATAACATCCAAGTTGATGCTACAGATGGATTAGTAGGTTGGTATGCTCGCGGTGTAGCTTTAACTTGGATGGATGCACTAGTTAACGGTCAACCTATCACGCCGCGTTATGGTAAACCAGTAGAAATTAATGCTTTGTGGTATTCGGCTTTGTGTTGGATGAGCCAATGGGCGCAACGCTTAAGCCAAATGCGAGTGGAAGATGCACCACGTTTAGCCAAACAAGCGCAACGTTATACACAGCAAGCACAACAGGTAAAAGTTTCCCTACAAAAATTCTGGAACCCGATGTTGGGTTACTTGTACGACACCATTGAACCAGACGATCGCCGTAACTCCCAAATTCGCCCCAATGCTGTGATTGCATTATCTTTGCACCATTGTGGATTTTCCCAACAACAAGGCCGTCAGGTACTTGACTTAGCAACTTATCGCTTGCTGACTCCCTATGGACTGCGTAGCCTGGATGCGATTGATCCCGAATATGTCGGTAAGTATATTGGTATGACTCATGAGCGCGATCGCGCTTACCATCAAGGTACAGTTTGGAGTTGGTTAATTGGGCCGTTTATTCGTGCTTGGCAGCGTTTTTATCCCAAACAACCAATACCCTTTCATTGGCAACCCCTCATCGACCATTTTCTTGCTGATGCTTGCCTTGGCTCCATTTCCGAAATTTTTGACGGCGACCCCCCACACACCCCCAGAGGTGCGATCGCTCAAGCTTGGTCAGTAGCAGAGGTGATGCGTCATATCCAGGGATTTCCGTAGGTAGAGGGTAAGGGGTGGGTGCAGGGGTGCGAGGGGGCTGACAGGTGTAGGTTTTTTACGTTCTGCCCCAAAAATCTTGATTTAGGGTGTAGGGGTGTAAGGGTGTGAGGGTGATGAAACTCTGATTAAATCGTGATTTTTAGAGTCGCTACTCATCACTCTGTTAAAAACCTACACTTGTGAGGTGCGAGGGGGCAAGGGTGCAAGGGTGCGAGGGGACAAGGTGGACAAGGAAGCAATCTTTCTCTTTCTACCTTGTCTACCCCCTCGCCCTTGTCTCCCCCCTCTACCTTGTCTCCCCCCTCTACCTTGTCTCTCCGAACTCCCCACTCCCCACGCCATCAGTTCTACTATTAAAAAAGTGCCTCTTGAATACTAACTCCCGCTACCCATGCCTTTATCGCGCATAGTAACGCTAATTGTTGGTCTAATTGTCATTTTGGCAATGAGCCTATGGCTGATAGATTCCCTATCACGCCTTTATTGGCAATTGTCTTATTCGCCATTACTCGGTAATTTGCTGCTGTTGCTGCTGGTTGTCTTGATTGGTGGATTAGTGGCGGCGTTTGTTTATTACGTTCTGGTGCTTCAGGCTGGAGAAAAACGTTCTCGCCAAGGGCGCAGGCGGGTGACACCAGCCCAAATCCCGGCGGCAAAATCTGATGCAGCTTCCTCCACACTCCAAGCTGTGCGCCAACAAGTATCGCAAATACAAGATGAAGTCGCCCGACAAGCTTTATTAAGCCGATCGCGGGAAATTGAAGCTAATTTAGCACGGGGTGAAATTCAAGTTGTGGTGTTCGGTACAGGAAGTGCCGGTAAAACTTCCCTGGTGAATGCGATTATGGGGCGGATGGTGGGTCAAGTCAATGCGCCAATGGGTACTACCACAGTCGGCGAAACTTATTGTTTGCGGTTGAAGGGATTAGACCGCAAAATTTTAATTACCGACACACCGGGAATTTTAGAAGCAGGAGTCGCAGGTACAGAAAGGGAACAGTTAGCGCGAGAACTGGCGACAGCCGCAGATTTATTGTTGTTTGTGGTGGATAATGACCTGCGTCGCTCAGAATATGAACCATTGCGGGGTTTAGCAGAAATTGGCAAGCGATCGCTGTTAATTCTGAATAAAACTGACCTGTATACAGATGAAAATAAAGAAGTGATTTTGGCACGGTTGCGTGAACGAGTCCGGGGTTTTATTTCTGCTCACGACGTGGTGGCGATCGCGGCTAACCCCCAATCGGCACAATTAGAAACAGGGGAACTTTATCAACCAGAACCAGATATTGTCCCACTGCTGCGGCGGATGGCGGCTGTACTGCGGGCTGAGGGCGAGGATTTAGTGGCGGATAACATTTTGCTGCAATCTTTACGCCTGGGTGAAGAAGCACGTAAACTCATCGATGCCCAGCGTCGCCGCCAAGCCGATAAAATTGTTGAGCGATTTCAATGGATTGGGGCTGGTGTCGTCTCAGTTACACCCTTACCTTTTGTAGATTTATTGGCGACAGCCGCCGTCAACGCCCAAATGGTTGTAGAAATTGGCAGAGTCTACGGCTGCGAGTTGAATATGGAACGGGGGCGGGAATTAGCTTTATCTTTAGCTAAAACTATTGCCAGTTTAGGGATAGTTAAAGGTGCGATTCAATTAGTTTCGACAGCTTTGCAATTGAATGTTGCCACATTTATTATTGGCCGAGCCATTCAAGGCGTAACAGCCGCATATTTAACCCGCATTGCCGGCAAAAGTTTTATTGAGTATTTTCGCCATGATCAAGATTGGGGCGACGGCGGTATGACAGAGGTAGTACAGCGTCAGTTTCAAATCAACCGCCGCGATGAGTTTATTAAAGCTTTTATTCAAGAAGCGATCGCCAAAGTTGTCAAACCTTTACAAGAAAAAGTAGAAGCCCTTGATCAAGATGAAGAAACTCATTAGTGCTGAGTTGGATTAGACAAGGTAGAGGGGGGAGACAAGGTAGAAATCTTGCTTCTGTGTCCCCCGTATCTCCCGTGTCCCCCTTGTCTCCCTTGTCTCCCTCGTCCCCTAGCCCCTAACCTCTTTCATTGTAAACTTTCCACTAAGTAAAAATTACGTAAGTAATGTGACATCTTCGGATATCAGTATTGATAAATCCTTACGTAATCAAATACAGAGAGAATTTTCACTGAGATAGTACGGAAATAGGAATTTAATCTTTTCGTAAAATAACCAGATTTTTATTGCCGTTTTCTTTTTCTACTGACAGTATGGAAATATGCAAAGGCAACGATGACAATCGAGCTTTAAGGAACTAGGGAGTTAATTAGAGATGTAAGGCAGCGAGCTAAATTAGTGTACTTATTTAATTGAGCAAGTGCGTAGCCAAAACAGCATTTCTGACATTGCAAAAGCTATTGAACCTCATAATTTCGACTTCTGCTAATTTGCGTAAATATCGCTTGCACAGCGCGTTTTGTGCTGCTTCGACATGATGCAAATCAGTAGGAAATCACTTAAAAGAAACTACTGAGGTTATCAAGCTGATTGATATATAACCTGCCGTTAATGCAATAACTTGATGTCTACTTTATGAACTGCTGGAAATTTCTTTCTAGTGCAGAAGTAATTTGGCAAAAAGTTTATTGACACTCCCCCATTTTATGAAACCTAATTTTGGAGAAATTCAACTCATGCTGACAACATCTTACAAAAAACTATCTCAAGCGACTGCTGGTATTGCCCTTGGTGCTGCAATGTTAGCGACTGTGGGTAATGCTCCTGCACAGGCTGTAACTTTAAAAACATTTAATATTTCTGGACAATTCGCGCCTCAAGCTATTTCTGGTTCCACTGGAGTAGCTGTAGATTTACAGAATGGTTCTTTTTCTGGAACTTATACAGTAGATATAGACCAACTACCAACTGCTACGAGTGTCCTTTTAAATGACTGGTCTATTGTTCTCAAAGATGCTTCTAACAATATTTTGAGAACATTTTCTAGCAGCTTGCTGGGACACACTGGTCAAGTCATGCAGAATAGTTTGCTATTTAGTAACAACATAGGTACAAACGAAGGTGAAGTCACAGAAAGTTTAGGATTAACATTTCCCTCTGGTTTTACAGGCTTACCTATGGCTGTTGCATCTAGCGGAAGATTCAGTAGTGTTATAGATATCAACGATACTTTAACTGCTGGAAGAATAGCAATCACATCTGCAACTGTCAAACCAGTCCCAGAACCTGTTTCTACTGCTGGTGTTGCTGTGGCTGGTGTTGTGGGTTTATGGATGAAGCGTAAGCAAAAAGCACCAATAGCATAGTTGCATTCCTGAAAGACGGGGATAATTCATAAACTGGATTAGCTTGATTGCAGAGTTCTTTTCTACGCAAATACGCACTGGGGTTCCTTCTCTCCTCGCAAAGGAACCCTTTTCTTTGGGCTACCAATCTTCCTTGTCCCCTTTGTCCCCCTTGTCTCTAAATGATGCTTAAGTCCCCTCTGAAAATATTGCCAGTAAAAACACGGCATTGATGGCTCTTTTTGCGATACTATATTCAATGTTTGGTTAATTTCGATTTATATGTAGTGCATATAGCAAAAAAAAATAAATTTGTGGATAAAAATACGTAAAAATTAATAAGCCAGGACAACCTTCAGTAAAGCTCAGGTAATTATTTTGCAGGACATCCGGAAACAATCAGGTGATGTCTGAAAAGTTATATGCGGACTTACTAAGTAACCAGCTTATGAGCCACTACATGATCGGTAAAGTACTACAATCACGGTACCAAATCGTTGAAAGTCTGGGTGCAGGGGTGTTTGGACAGACATATACTGCTATTGACATTGAATACCCAGAAAACCCTAAATATGTCGTGAAGCAGTTGAAAACTCACAATTGCCAAACCAGCTATTTAGAAACTTTAAGGTTACATTTCCTGACGGAAACAGAAACTCTCAAGCGTCTGGGTAGCCATTGCCAAATTCCAGAACTCATCGCCTGTTTTGAAGAACATGAGCGACTGTATTTGGTACAGGAGTTTGTGGAAGGACATGATTTAACAGCCGAACTACCCATCAATCAAATGTGGGGATGTTTGTGGGGTGAAAGTGAAGTTGTGGAATTTTTAGAGGATGTTTTGCAAATTTTAGAATTTGTTCATTCTCAAGGCGTGATTCATTGTGATATCAAACCAGAAAATTTAATTAGACGCTGTATTGATGGCAAACTGGTTTTAATTGACTTTGGTTCTATCCAGTCGGTGAAGTTTTCTTTAGATACAGAATTGCCTATTGATTGGATTCCTGTAACATCTTTGGGTTACATTCCACCAGAGCAATTTATTGGTCAAACAAGACCTAATAGTGATATTTATGCTTTGGGGATGATTGCTATTCAGGCGCTGACAGGTTTAGAACCGTTACAGTTTAAAGTTGATCCCCAAACGAATGAGATTATTTGGCGTTTACCAGATACTCAGGTGAGTGATTATTTAGCTGTTATTCTCAGCCAAATGATCCGCTATGATTTTCAAGAACGCTTTCAGTCGGCGGGTGAGGTATTGCGTATCCTCAAACAAATGCGCCATGAAACTCAGCTATCTCAAGTTTTACCAATATCAGAGCATGAACCGTCAGAACTGGTAAGGGCGAATGATGAGACACAGCAAAATTTCACCATTAATAATTTAGCGCCCCTGATGACAGGGATGAAAATTGGACTAGCGGCTAATTCTTTGTTGATGGGGTTTGGTGTTTATTCTTTAGTGAATAATTCGCCTGCATATTCAGAAAACGAAACTTTATATAAAGCGACGGAAAACTATCAAGCTGGAGATTTACAAGGTGCGATCGCTCTGGCTAAGTCCATTCCATCTTATAGTAATGTTTATCCTGAAGTACAAGCGACTATTGAAGTTTGGCAACAACAATGGCTGCAAGCGGCGGAACAATATTTATTAGCCGAACAAGCTTTGAACGAGGGTAGATGGTCTGATGTTTTTAAAACAGCTAATCTCGTTCCTGATATTTTATATTGGCAATCCAAAACACAACTACTCGTACAAAAAGCCAGAGTCAATCTCGAAAGCCAAAGCCAAAGTTTACTAGCGAAAGCTTATGCAAAGGCGGAAGCGCGAGATTTTTCCAGCGCCTTAGAATATCTGCGCCAAATTCCCCAAGAAAGTTCGGCTGGGGCGATCGTGCAGAGAAAATTAACCGAGTATAATCACAAACGACAGATTAGAGCCGCTTACTTTTTACAAAATGCTTATAAAAAAGCAGCTTTTGGCGACTTTGATAGTGCAGTTAAGTTTCTGCGCCAAATTCCCAAAAACACAAAAGTATATGCTCAAGCTCAAGCTAAATTGCAAGAATACACTCAAAAGCAACGTTGGCAAACTCGCACTCAAGAATTAGCATTTGATGTAGATTCACCTAAAAAAAATACCACTAAACTGATCAATTCTCATTTCGACTATCAACTACAAGAAGTAAATATTCGCTAGAAGAATAAGGCAAAAGGCAAAAGTAAAAAGGCAAAAGGCAAAACTCTTTCTCCCCCTGCCGCCTGCGGTTTTTATGATTGATATTATCCCCCCTTGTCTCCCTTGTCTTGCTTCTACGCTCCTGGTTTGAAATAATCAAGGAGGCGATCGCCTGAATCAGCGCGAATTAATGCTACAACTACATCAGGTAAGGCTGTCAAACTTGGGTAAACCAAATAACGGGGTTCCCAATTAGGGCGAAACTTGTCTTTATAGGCGTGTAAGCCTTGGAAGTTATAAAAGCGGTTTAAGTGTTCATAAAGATAGTGCAGCACTTTTTCTAAGCGGCGTGAGGTGGAATTTTCCCCGACTCCAGCTAAGGCGGACAGGCCAAAATTAAAGCTGTCGTAGCCTTTTTCTTGAAAGTGCTGAAGCAGAGAAGTAAACAGAAAATCCATCATTCCATTTTCCATTGAGGCACGATGCCGCATCATATCAATGGTGATTTCATTCAGCTGATACTCTGGCAAAATGTTGGTAAACGCTGCAATTCCACCATCAGGTGTATGCACAACAGCAATTTCGCAATTTCGCAGATAAGCTTCATCAAACCATCCTAAAGAAAAGCGTTTTTCTGAACCTTGCGCCATCTTTAACCATTCATCGCTGACAGATTTCAGTTGATGTAATAAGTCATGATTGATTGGTGGTTGATAAAAACTCACTTGATAGCCGAGTTTAGTTAAACGATTAATTGATGGGCGAAAGTTCTTTCCGGCTTTCCCTTGGAGGGTAAAGTTTTTTAGGTCAACGATCGCTTCTTCGCCAATCTTCAGTATTCTAAATCCCAGGGAGATATATAAATCAAGGTCATCGGGCGAGGTTTGATAAAAAGCCGGATACCAGTCATTGCGCTGACAAAACTGCTGAAAACTAACAATTACCTCTTGACGCTCTTCAATGGGGCCGATGGGATCTCCGAGAGCGATCGCACCCCGCCCTTTTGGTACATAAGTAATTACACTTTTACCAGAAGGACTAAAAAAATAACTTTTATCGCTTAAAAGTGTAATTGCCGCTAAAGAAGAACATCCATAATCTTCTACTATTTTTTTGGCTTTTTGCTGCTCAATTAAAGTTGCTGGATTCTGTAAAAATACAGGCTGTAACAACATCACCACAGCAAATGTAATTGTACTGGCAGCAATAATATAAATAGAGTCAGCAAAGAATTCCCCAAATCTAGTTTTTGGTTGTAAGCCCCAATTATCCTCAGTAAAAAACATTGCTAAAGTCTGAAGTAGGGCATTCTTCCAACTAAAATTTTCTGTAAACTTGCCATCTAATAAATAAAATCCGATTGTGCCGTAAGCTAAGGTAAACAGCAACGCTCCCATTAAGACTCGCACACCCCTAGCAATAGAAGGTCGGTCTGATTGGGCTGTAAACACATGGCGCATCAAAATCAATTGTGTTAGCAAAATTCCTGATAATATACTTTCTTCGTAATCTAATCCTTTGATTAAATGGCTCAGAATCGAAATAACTAGTAATCCAATAGTTAATAGCCAAGCAATTCGCTTGCGGCGTAATAAATTAGTTGCCAAAGTCAATAATATAAACCCTGTTAAGGCAGCAAATACATGACCAGTTACCCGAATTTCAAAGGGTAAAAAATCTTTTAACCAATGATTGCGACCATACAAAGTGGGGGTAACTGCGGATAAAACATTGACTACGCCGACTAACCCTGTTAAGAAACCGACACTCCAAATTCCAATCTTATTTTTTAAGTTTTTATTCATTATTTTTAACTAAATCAATACATTTTTATAGCGATTAATAATCTACTTTATCGGCGTTTATAGTGTCCTCAATCTATATTGAATTATTTTTTGAATGTTTTAAATTGTTCTCCCACATAAGCCAGAGAGTCTTTTAAATGCTTGTGAAAATAATTCCAACCAACATCTGCACCAGATAAACCATGACCTCCAGGAAAAGCATAGAATACGTTAGCAATATCTAAATTATTTAAGGTTTGATGAAAAATTTTAGTAGAAGCCAAGAAATTCTGATCATTCAACCCCGCATCAAGATATATTCGTAATCGTTTTCTATCAGCAGTTGATAACTGTTGGACTATTTGTAATGGACTATTTTGCGCCCCACTACTGTCGGTAAAGTAACCGCTATGACTAAATAATATATTGAAGTTGTTGAGATAGCGTAACCCAATATTAAATGCGCCCCATCCACCAGAAGATAGACCACCCAACGCCCAAAATTCTGGGTTTTCTAGAGTCCGGTAACGTGACTTAACAACTTGGACTAATTCTGCACCAATTAAAGTCCCAATTTTGCCATTTGTCCCGTCATAATAATCAGGGTCATATAAAGGGCTAGAACCACGGTTATCATTGCCATCGGGAGTAATAATAATTGATGGTGGTAATTTGCCAGTTTTATACAATTCATGTAGTACGTTTATGATGGCATATTTATCAGCATAGGCACGCGCATCATCGTGACCACCATGTAATAAGAAAATCACGGGATAGCGGGTTTTGGGATTTTTTTGATAGTTAGGCGGTAAAATCACGCCATATTGGCGGACTGTACCCATAGCTTGGGAATTGAAAGTTTCTAGCTGAAATTTTAAGCCTGTATCTACTTGTTGTTGGGGTGGGTCGAATTGTGGTGCGCCTAAGATAAAAACATAATAATATGCAGCACCTGTAAGAATGGCGATCGCTCCTGCTAAACTCAAAAATAATTTCGGAATTTTCATAAATTTCAATTTACTTTCTGTTTTTTCGGCTGAGAAATTCCTAAATTGTCAGCAGCATGAGCAATTTCCGCAATCCGAAACTGTTCACCTACAAATGTCAAAGAATCAGCTAAATGTTCTCGCCAATATTGCCAAGTATGGCTGCCAGGAAATTGCTGTAATAGATTGTAAATTTTTTGCTGATTCAGGACTTTTGAAAATTCTTTAGCATCATCGAGTTCTTCCGTATCAGAGGTACCGGAATCTAAATAAATTCGCAATCTTTTTTTAGCTTGATTTGGTAGAGTTTTAATATAGCTAATTGGGCTATTTTGCGGGCCACTTTTATCTTGAAAATAGCCACTATGACTAAATAAAATTGAAAAGTTTTGTAAGTTATGTAACCCTACATTCATTGCACCCCAACCACCAGAAGATAATCCACCCATTGCCCAAAAATCAGGATTAGGTAAAGTGCGATAACGCTGCTGCACTACTTTTACCAGTTCATCTCCTACGGCTGTCGCAACTTTACCATTGGGGCCGTCGATATATTGAGGGTCAAAATAGGGGCTAGAGCCGCGTTTATCATTACCGTCGGGAGTGATAATAATACTGGGTGGTAATTTACCTGTAGTGTATAGTTTGGTTAGGGTTTTGAGGGCTTGTCCTTTCTTTTCGCTAAACCAATCAAGCGGTTCACCGTGACCACCGTGGAGAAGAAAAATTACGGGATAACGTTGTTGGGGATGTTGTTCATACCCAGGAGGTAAAGATACTCCATAAGTGCGTTTTCCTGGCATAGCTTGGCTATCGTAAGATTCGATTTGATAAGTTAAAGGGGTAGCCAAAGTGTTAACATCTGGTTGCGCTGGTAAGATAGAAACCTTTATTGGTGTGGGTTTAGCGGCTATACCTTGGGAATAGTTACAGCCAACTAAAGTGAATGCCGAAATCAAGATTACTAAGGTTTTTTTGTAATTCATGTTGAGCAATTAAGAATAAACTTGTTGTGTTAACCAATTTGCGATCGCCTGATTAACTAACTCGGCACATTCCGCCATAACCAGATGTCCAGCTTCGACAAAATGTAAATGAGTACCATTCACAAAATGATTTGTTAATTCTTCTCCCATTTTTTGAGTAAACATTGGGTCTTTTCCCGCAGTAATTACCAAGGTGGGAATATGCAGATGCTGTGGTAATGAATGGCGGACAAAAAAGTTATAATCCCAAAAAATTTCTAAAGATTTGTAGGCATCAAAATCTGTCGGTACAGGATTTTCTGCAAAAAACCTTTCCATAACTTTGTGACGGTAAGAAGTAGAAAGGAAGTTGTTGAAAACTTGCACACTTGGTAAATGGTAAAGATGTCTCCCACCCCAAGCCATCAATTTCATCAGGGGAATTTCCCACCAAGGTGCTAAATCATGAGTACCACCAGCAATAGCAATTATCGCACTCACTCTATGGTGTTGGGCAAATTCTAAACCAATTGGAACACCATAACTATGACAGCAAAGCACAGGTGATTTAATCTCAAACTTTTGCAGCAAACGCCCTAAATCTCGGCAATGTCTCCCAATAGAATAGCGCGAGTAACGACTAGATTTTCCATGTCCAGCCAAATCATAAGCGAGAACTTCCCAGCCTTGATTGTGGGCAAATTCATACTGGTTTCTAAAGTTAAAATGATTGCCCATTCCGCCGTGAATAAAAACTATTGCCGGAGTTGTACCTGGACTATGGCAAACTTGTAAATTTACTCCTCGCCGCAGATGAATTGAGGAACCAATTAAAGCATCTATAAAACAGTCATCATCTGTCATGGAAAATTGCTACATTACTGAGCTAAACTTTGATGTTGTATATTCAAAGCTTAAGCCTGTGATATGACAATGCTGTGTCAAGGTAATGGAAAATTTGCGAATTAGGATTTAAATAATGCACAAAAAGCTGCAACTCAACGGAAATTTTTTATTTGGCTTGTTGCTGCTGACACTTTCTGTCTGGGCGATCGCCAATGAACTGCGCGAGTATAATTACCATGATATTCTGCGTGCGATCGCCTCAATTCCACTACAAAGCTTGAGTTGGGCGATTGGATTCACGGCTATGGGCTATTTAGTCATGCTTGGTTACGATATTTTAGGTTTTGCTTATATTCATCGTTCCCTACACTGGCAAAAAATTTCTTTGACTAACTTTATTAGTTCTAGCTTTAGCAATACTATCGGTTTTGCTTTACTGACTGGTAGTGCTATTCGCTATCGTTTTTATTCTAGATGGCAAGTCTCAAAAATTGCGATCGCTCAAATTATCGCTTTTGTGAATTTCACATTTTGGCTGGGAATGTTTACTGTTGCTGGGTTACTTTTTTTGATTCACCCTTTCGTGATTCCCCTACAACTACATTTACCATTCACCACTGTTAGTCCTCTTGGCTGGATATTTTTGAGCTTGATGGGAATTTATTTAATTGGTAGCCTAGTTATTCACCGACCTTTAATTATTCGCAACCATGAATTTCGCTTGCCATCTTTCCAGACATCTCTGATGCAAATCATTATTTCTAGCCTTGATTGGATATTTGCTGCATCAGTACTATACAGCTTATTACCCATTAACACAGCTTACAATTATTTAGATTTTTTAGGTATTTATTTACTTGCTATGTTTGCAGGTGTGGTGAGTAATGTTCCCGGTGGTTTAGGTGTATTTGAAACAGTAATTTTATTGATGCTGTCCAATAAAATTTCAGCAGCAGCAGTTTTAGCCGCAATGCTGGCTTATCGCGGTGTATACTACTTTTTACCTTTATTATTAGCAACAGCTTTATTAATATTTGATGAAGTTAAATCTAGTACACAATATATCATCAAAAAATAGATCATATAGCTATTTCCCAGACTTGAAAATTACAGACAGATAAATTTAACTGCCGATGGAAAAGGATGTAGAAGCGTAAGCGGCTTGCCGCAGGCTACGCAGATAAATTCTTACCTCGAAAGTCTAGTAATCGCTATATAAATATTTGAAATAGCTGTAATATTTTATCTAAATCCTGACAAATCTTATATCCTTCCGGATACAGCTAGTATTTATATGTAAACACAAATAGTAGTAGATGCACCCTTATTAATTTCTCGCCTTCAGTTATTCACTGAGGGCTTTTATTTATTGCACAGGACATATAGCAATTCTCATTACAGTAAAGTACAAGCAAGAATAATTAACCGCAGATGTAAACGCGCACTTCAGCTTACCGCAGACTACGCAGATGGCAACAGATAAATTTGTACCTCATACCATTTTGGATTTGAGATTTTGAAATGTTTTACTCTTCAGCTTTTAGCAATCTATCTGTCGCAAGCATTTTTCAAATTGATATTACTTATCTTCCTGCATACTTCTGACAATTTTTGGTACTAACCTTCTGGGTACAAATCGAACAATTTTGGCGAGGAATTTATTCATTAACCCAGGAATTACCAAGGTTTTACCGTTCATTAAAGCATCATAACCAATTTGGGCGACTGTTTCGGCATCCATCATTTTTTGCCGCTTCACCAATTTGGAATCTGCCATTCCGGTTCTTTCATGAAAGGCTGAGGCGGTTGATCCTGGACAAAGTACTGTCACAGTCACACCTGTACCTTCTAATTCGTTGGCGATCGCTTCTGAAAACGATAATACATAAGCTTTGGTAGCAAAGTAAACTGCCATCAAAGGCCCTGGTTGAAAAGCCGCCGCCGATGCTACATTCAATATTTTGCCTTCTCCCTGTTTGAGCATATCTTTCAGGAATAATTTAGTTAAATGGGTAAGACATACTAAATTCACCTGAAGCATTTCTAGTTCAGCATTTAAGTTGGTGTTACTGAACAATCCATAAGTCCCAAAGCCAGCATTATTCACTAGTACATCAACTTGAATATTTGCTTGTTGTAACTCTCGAAAAATTTCCTCTGGCGCTGTAGATATTGCTAAATCTTTAACAATATATTTAACGGTAATCGAAGATTCATATTGCAATTTTTCGGCAACTTCTGTAAGTTTGATGGCATTTCTATCTACTAATACCAGATTATAATTATTTCGCGCAAAAATACAGGCTAATTCGTAACCAATTCCACTCGCAGCCCCAGTAATCAGAGCAGTTTTTCGGCTCTTAGCTTGGTGTGTTGTATTCATATTAGACAATTGGTGAATTTAAGGTGACTAATTGGTTATCTCAATCGCATTCAGGAGTCAGAATCCACCACTAATTGACCTTTCGACTAAACTCGGTGTTGATTCTGATTTCTGAATTCTAGGTATTGAATCTAATTACTACAAAAGCTTTCGTATTTAAACTGTTTGATAGATAAGTAAGTAATTACTCACATTAATCAACAAAATTTCGCGCTGAACAATTTCTATCTTATCTTCAACGTTGAAATTGATATGTCATATATGAACCTTTGTCTATAAAATATGACATACTGCTCTTTCATCACTCTCATAAGATAATAAGAAAAAAAAGTATCATAAATTCTTTGCTGGACTATATTTGGGGTAATAGATCCTACTGAGATGGTAAAATTTGTCGATGATTACTGTGAATGGGAAAGAAAGCTAGTTCCCGATGTCAGGAGTTATGTAGCATTTAAATATCTGTATGTCGGCATGGTTTCAGAGATGCAACGCAAAAGTTTACCGGAGATAGCAAGAGTAGTAGGGTTAAGTTTTGGAATGATTAATATTTGGCATTTCTGATGAAGGGGATGAATTTTGTTTCGTGCCTTTGCACGACAAATCAATCTTTCATGTTGCTTCGACATCTCAATTCATCCTGCATTTACGTAACGCCTAATATTCAAGCCCCTTGGTTAATTCTTGCCCATTTCCCCAAAAATTTTTCGCTCTCCCTAAAAGATGGTTATCGCTATCACGACTTGGTATAAAGATGATTTAGGAGATATCCACCCCATAAAGACTTCATCAAGTCTCTCGATTTACCTCTAGAGGATAATCAAATTCTCTACAAAGATAGACAACTTTTTGATAAGTTAAGGTCTAATATTTTAATGCGCTTATTTATAAAATTGCTTTTGAAACTGAGTTGATAGTGCTAGAAAAAATCCTGAGTTAGAACTTTGGTGAGTGATTCTCACTCAAAACTCATTGCTAGTTGAATGACAAATAACTGTGAATCAAACAGCAGACTCTATCAATTCAAAATTCATCTTTTAGGAGGTTTGTGATGAGAATAGCTCAAGTTTCCCCACTATGGGAGAGAGTACCTCCTCCAGCTTATGGGGGTATCGAGTTAGTAGTGGGGTTACTAACAGATGAATTAGTGCGGCGCGGACATGAAGTTACTTTATTTGCATCTGGTGATTCTATCAGTTTAGCCAAGCTAGAATCAGTGCATCCTCGTGCTTTACGACTTGATAAGGATGTCAAAGAATGTAATATTTATGAAATGTTGCAGTTAGCTTCTGTCTATGAACGGGCAGATGAGTTTGATATTATTCACTCTCACATGGGTTGTGCAGCTTTACCTTATGCCAATCTTGTCAATACTCCAACAGTTCATACATTACACGGAATTTTTACACCTGATAATCAAAAGATGTTTCAATATGCGAAACGTCAACCTTTTGTCAGTATTTCTGATGCCCAACGGGATATTTCACTGGGATTGAATTATACAAGCACAGTTTACAACGGTATTGATGTTAGCAGTTACAAATTTCATCCCAAGTCAGAAGAACCACCTTATCTAGCATTTTTAGGTCGAATATCGCCGGAGAAAGGGCCACATTTAGCCATTGCAATTGCTAAACAAGCAGGTTGGCGGTTAAAAATGGCTGGTAAAGTAGATGTTGTGGATGTCGAGTACTTTGAACGAGAAATTAAACCTTTAATTGATGGTGAACAAATTGAGTATTTAGGTGAAGCAAACCATCAACAAAAAAATGTTTTGATGGGAGGTGCTGTTGCTACTTTGTTCCCAATTACTTGGCGTGAACCTTTTGGTTTAGTCATGGTGGAATCAATGGCCGCAGGTACACCAGTAATTGCGATGAAATTAGGTTCGACAACTGAGGTAATTGCCCACAGTAAAACAGGTTTTATCTGTAATAATGTGTCAGAATGCGTCAGTGCAATTAATCAGGTGGCAGATATAGATAGATATGCTTGTCGTCAGTATGTCGAAAATAACTTTAGTTTTCAGCGTATGACTGATGGTTATGAAGAAGTTTATCGGCAAATCATCCAAAAGAAAATCGCTAAAAATGGATATCTTCGTAGTAATTTGATGTCAGGAAGTATCAAAAAATAAACTATAGCATTCCTAAATCATTCATGAGCTAAAAAATCCCCGACTTCTTTAAGAAGTCGGGGATTTTAAGTAGAAGTAGGACTGAATTTTGATTTATCTGGCTTGTTTAACAAACACAACCTGACAATCTTGACTACCGTACTTTTCACAGGTTTCTACAGCAAATCTTTCTGCAAGAGATTGGTCAGTTCCCCAACCTGTACCATAACCACCATTGGAACCTACAGCCAATGCCCCCCAAGCATTTTTAAACCACAATGGTGTTGTACAATCTTTAGCGCCACTTTGACGACGACAGTTATTTAAGGAGGCGTTGATTGCGGCTTGCTTGGTTTTCGCAATTCCTGATGAGTAAGTTCTAGTAGAAGGAGAATAAGAAATTGCCCCAAATACATTTTTGGCAGAACCAGCCTCAGCAGTTGAGGTAATTACTGGTAATATCGAAATAACTGCGATCGCTGTTAATAAGCCTTTTTTCAAACCAGTTTTTAACATATCATTTCCTAATAATATTTAGGTTGTGATTACAACAAATCAAGTTGTATTGCAACTATTATTTGCTAAGTTAATTAATTTCGAGATTCGCGTTTATACTGGTTTTTGATGAAGATATACTTCATAAGTAATTTCCTTTTGAAAACCCCCAGCTTTCGCAAGAAACTGGGGGTTTTAATTTACGAAGATGGTCTAGTTTTTCCATCTTTTTAGTTTACAAAAAATTACAATCTCCTGCACCTGGCATCAGATTATAATGCTTGGAGTCCGGCACGAATAGTTTCTATTCGTTTACGGTTAACACCTAAATCACTTTGTCCTAAACGAGAAGCTGAACGGACATGAAAAATATTCGCCTCTCGGTCTAGATAAAACTCGACATCATCCACAAATCCCATCAAAGCACTTTTAAACTCAGCATATAAATAGTCTGGAGTTTCAGTAATAATTGTAGTTCTGGGTAAGGACTGGATAATACTTTTGAGATTAGCGATCGCTTGTTCGGGACTAGTATTAAAAGTTAGGGGTGCAATTTGGTGAATTGCGTCTGTACTTTGGCTAGATACACAATTAGGCGAATTAGGGCAAGCTGCTAATCTGCCATTATTTACACCCAAGTTATTCGGGCGTTTACCTGCAAATATCATAGTTTCGTTGGCTGATGGGGAAGTAAGCTGTTACATCCCTAATTTACACGCAGTCATTACTGCTTGTTGATTCATGGTGGAAATGTGTTATCCCCTAGAGGATACAAGGGTGATGCGATCGCTCTATGATGCGGTAAGTACTGTCTAGACAAAAAGGAATTATGTCGCCAACCATCTCCATTAACGATAGTCAGCGATTACAACTCAAACCCCTGGAAATCCCTTCCAAGCTGCTATTAGGCCCTGGCCCTTCCAATGCCCATCCTACAGTTCTCCAGGCAATGAATACCTCACCTCTAGGGCATCTTGACCCAGATTTCTTAGGGCTGATGAATGAAATTCAATCTTTACTCCGCTATGTTTGGCAAACCGAAAATCCGCACACTATCGCCGTCAGTGGTACTGGTTCTGCTGCAATGGAAGCAACTATCGCCAATGCTGTAGAACCCGGTGATGTGGTATTAATTGGTGTGACTGGATATTTTGGAAATCGCTTAGTTGATATGGCGGGGCGATATGGTGCTGATGTCCGTACCATTACTAAACCTTGGGGGCAAGTTTTCTCTCTAGAAGAACTCCGCACAGCTATGGAAACCCATCGCCCGACAATTTTAGCTTTGGTTCACGCTGAAACTTCTACAGGTGCGCGTCAGCCTTTAGACGGTGTTGGTGAACTCTGTCGGGAATTCGGCACGCTGTTATTAATCGATACTGTCACTAGCCTCGGTGGTGTGCCAATATTTTTAGATGAATGGGGAGTTGATTTAGCTTATAGCTGTAGTCAAAAAGGCTTGGGTTGTCCGCCTGGGGCTTCACCATTTACCATGAGTCCTCGTGCTTGGGAAAAATTGCAGCGCCGCAGCACGAAGGTGGCAAACTGGTATTTAGATATGACTTTGCTGAGTAAGTATTGGGGTAGTGAACGTGTTTATCATCATACAGCCCCCATTAATTTGTATTATGCTCTGCGGGAAGCTTTGCGGTTAGTTGCCGAGGAAGGATTAGCTAACTGTTGGCAACGTCATCAAAAGAATGTGGAATATCTCTGGGACAGGCTAGAAGAAATCGGACTTAGCTGTCACGTTGAACGGGAATATCGTTTACCCACTTTGACTACAGTCTGCATTCCTGAAGGGGTGGACGGTAAAGTTATTGCCAGACAGCTACTAACAGAACATGGCATTGAAGTTGGTGGTGGACTGGGAGAACTGGCTGGTAAAGTTTGGCGTGTTGGATTAATGGGTTTTAATAGCCGGAAAGAAAATGTTGACCGCCTGATAGAAGCACTGGCAAAAGTCTTACATTAGAGGCTAGGGGCTAGGGAATAGGGAATCATTTTCCTTATTCCCAACTCCCGATTCTTCATTCCCCATCTTCATACATCATTTAATACAGGTGCGTTAATTAGGATGTAACGCACCGTCATAACAATGGTAATCGCACCCTTAATCCTTTATTTGTGAAATTAAATAACGACTCGACACTTTAAGCAACAACTTCTTCCCGTTGACAATCAAATACAACCATAAAAGAAGCATCAGGAATCATTTGACGTAGGCGCTGCATATAACCATCGGCATCAGAACGACTGCGAAAGCGAGCGACAATTTCTCTTTGGGCATCGGGCTGTAAACGGGCAATTGCCCAAGAATTTAGGCGTTCTTTGTAGGCGATCGCTTGATTTTCGTTCTGATTAGCTTTGTATTCAGTATTTTGTGGCATGATCTAAAAATATCCGTGTGTAATTTTCAGTGAAGGCGTTACTGACTTCTCTTGGCGGGGATGCACTAACGCCTTTTTTCAAGTTGCTGCCACCTTGTTATTCGATTATTTTTGGATTGTCAAGATTTCGCGGATTATTTTACAAGAACTTATCTTGTTAATTAAACTTGCGATCGCTCTCAAAGCCTTTATTAGCAACTAACAAAGGTCAAAACCAATCCAAAATTTTGAATATTAACAAGTGTGGCATCTCCACGAGAGTTACTTACTTCTACACGCACATTTAATACCAACCGGAAAAATTTCTTAACGTCTTAATATATACATTTATTCAATTCCGTATCCAAAATTACTTTCCCAAAGGCTGTTTATATCTGAAGAAATAATATTAATTTTTATCAAAAATTATTAAATTGATTGAGGGATATTTTTAGTTGCTGAGATAAAAATCATAAAAACTGCCTGATTTTAATTAGCTTGACCAACTGTTTAGTAATTCGTTAAAATTTCTGCGAATTAATACTTTTGTATACAGAAAATAAATGCCATTAGTAACATCGATAATTCAAAAAATTGCTCCCCAACTAGGAGCAGTAGTTGTAGTAGACCCAGAATATGCTTTTGTTGGGCATATTACATTTAAAAACGGTAATAAAGCTTGTTTTAGTCATAGTAAATTAAATATCAATGGTTTTGGGTCTGCCGAAATAGCTAAAGATAAAGCATATTCAAACTTTTTTTTGAAACACTTTGGTTATAAAGTTACGGAAGGGCAAACTTTTTTTAGCAAAAAAATCTGTGAAAAAATCAGCAGTGAGAGAAATATTGATGCTGGATTTGATTACGCTAAAGAATTAGGTTTTCCGGTAATTGTGAAGCCGATTAATCTCAGTCAAGGCAGATTTGTTACCAAAGTTTATAATAAAACTGAATACTATCAAGTTGCGAAAAAAATCCTCCGCATCACTCCCGGATTTATAGTGGAGAGATTTTATGCAGGTAATGATTATAGAATTGTTGTTGTAGATGATGAAGTCCTTGCAGTTTATCAAAGAATTCCTTTTTGTGTTGTTGGTGATGGCAAGTCTACTATTGCAGAATTAATCCAAAAAAAATCAGCAGAATTGACGGCAAATGGCCGCAAAAACAATGTTGATGCTGAAGATTTCCGCCTCAAGCGCAAATTAAAACGACAAAAGCTGAAGTTAGAGAGTGTCATCCCTGAAAATCAGGTGATTTATTTGTTAGATAATGCTAATTTATCAAGTGGTGGTCAGGGAGTCGATGTGACAGAACATATCCATCCTGACTTTAAAAAGTTAGCGATAAGTGCGACAAAAGATATGGGTTTAAGATTGTCAGGTTTAGATGTAATTACTGATGATATAACTCAGCCAATGAACAATTATGTAATTATTGAAATTAATGGTTCGCCTAGTTTAACTAATTTTGCTTCTCTTGGTGAGGTGCAAGTACAAAGAGTTGAGAATTTATATCTCAAAATTCTGAAAGCTTTGGAAAATGACCAAGTTTGTCTTGAGTCTAATTGAATTAAATTGGATACTAACTGTATGTTTCAGAACCCCGACTTCTTATAAGAAGTCGGGGTTCTGTTTGGTCAGTTGAGAAAATATTAGTTAACTGCAAATTTAGCAGTTTCTAAAGTCGCAACTAATTTCACCCCAAATTCTGCTTCAAATATGCCTTTTTTGTAGTCTAAACTCCACATTTCTAAAGAGCAATCATCATCAGGATTGGTGGGAAAAATTGAGAGATGAGCCTGCTGTAAATCAGGATAATAGCTGAATTTTACCTGAGAGATTGCGCCGATTTGTCGCCTATCTAACGCAACAGCTAATCGGAGAACTGCACTTAATTGACAGACTATTTGTCGATGATCTTTACTCAACAAGTTGCGGAAATTTTCGTGCTTTTTCTTGGGTGGTGATTTGCGATGATAACGGGCTAAGTTGGCAATAACTTCGATTTCGGTTTCGGTATAGCCTAATAATTCACCATTGCGAATTAGATAGTATGAGTGTTTGTGGTGAGATGAATGGCTGATATGATGACCGCAATTGTGTAAGATGGCTGCTGCCCATAAAAGTTGACGTTCCTCATTGCCCCAGTTGTGGAGAATGCCTTGGGTTTGGTCAAATAAACTCAGGGCAAAAACAGCCACGCGATCGCTATGTTCAATATTGATATGGTATTTGCTAACCTGTTTCAATACACTGCGCTGGCGAATGGAACTTTGGTAACGCAAGCGGTCTTCAATTAAACCGTGAGTCAGCATCCAATCGACAATTACGCCTTCACGCAACGCCCGCCCGCAAAGTGTGACCGCATCTACACCCAACAAGGTCATTGCTTCTTGCAGCACAACTGCACCAGCCAAAATCACTTCTGAACGCTTTTCTGGCATTCCTGGAATGGCTGTCCTTTCCACATTGGTCATTTTCGCCAAGCGATTCACCCAGCCGCGCAAATCTTGAAGACTCAATTGATAGCCATTCAGGGTGGAAGGTACTGTACCTAACTTTTCCCTAGCATCAATCATGGCTAGAGTTTCAATTGTGCCGGATGTTCCTACTAATTTGGGCGATTCACCAAATTGAATATTTGCTAAAACATCTTCTACAGAACGTTCTAGCATTCCTCTTGCATAAGCTTGCAGATATTGTAACTCGCTATTACTAATGGGGTCGGTGGTGATGAATTCCCCAGTTAGCCGGACTGCGCCAACTTTTGTACTAGTGAGTGTGCGGGGTTCTTGGCTGTCTCCCAAAATAATTTCTGTGGAACCACCACCAATATCAATAATGATGTGGGGTTGGTTGTTAAATTCCATCCCCGACAGCACGCCTAAATAGATGCGGCGTGCTTCTTCTTGACCAGAAATTAAGTCAACGCTTAAACCTAATTCGCTATTGATTCGGTGAAGAAAATCTTTGCCATTGGGGGCTTCCCGCACTGCGCTGGTGGCTACAGCAATGATGGTTTCGGCATTAAAAGTTTTTGCAACTGCTTGAAAGCGTCTTAAAGTGGCGATCGCCCGATCCATTACTTCTGGTTTTAACTCACCAGTAACTAAATTGCGATCGCCCAGTCTCACCGTCTCTTTTTCTCTGGTAAAAATACTAAAAGCTGGTAGGGTTGGGTCAATTTTTACCACTACCATGTGCAGAGAATTTGTTCCCAAATCAATGGCAGCAATAATCCGGTGTTGCTGAACTGGTTGAGTTTTGACACTCTCCCAGTTAGCAGAAACTAAATTTAGCATCTAGTTTTCTCTCTCTATTTAGGAAGGACGATAAAAGATGGGATTGCGGACTATTCAAGACTAGTGCTGAGTGCTGAGTAATAATACTTAGTCTCTTGTCTCTCGCTTTTAGTCTGTAGATTTACCCTGCCATTTAAAATTTAAGTGACGAAGCCCTATTTGAGCGGGTGTGAGGATGAAGAATTAACCTTTAGATATCAAGGATCTGCATCAATAAGTTGATACGCCTTACCCTACACCCTTATTCTCTTAACACCCCGATTTTTTGACGATGAATTATGTATCCATCGTTGCAAATTTAGGTTGTGTTTTTACAAATAACAAATAAAGTTATTCTATAGATGTAAAGAAGTATTAACTGAGCAAATTTTAGTAATTTCTGCTTAATTTCTATGTTGAGTACGCCAAAAAGCAACCAAGAACCTGTGTGGTCTGTGATTATCCGGCTTTTACGGTGGCATAAACCAGAAGGGCGGTTAATTTTGATGATTCCGGCTTTATGGGCTGTGGTTTTAGCGGCGGCTGGTCAACCGCCTTTGCCTTTAGTGGGAGTGATTGTTTTGGGTACTCTGGCCACAAGTGCGGCTGGGTGTGTGGTCAATGACTTGTGGGATAAAGATATTGATCCCGAAGTGGAAAGAACACGCGATCGCCCTTTGGCTTCTCGTGCTTTATCAATTAAAGTAGGCATTGCCGTGGCAATTATTGCCCTGGGATGTGCGGCGATGCTGGCGTTTTATTTGAATCCTCTGAGTTTTTGGCTTTCATTTGCTGCCGTCCCCGTAATTCTACTGTATCCAGGGGCAAAGCGCGTGTTTCCTGTGCCGCAGTTAGTACTATCTATTGCTTGGGGTTTTGCGGTGTTGATTAGTTGGAGTGCAGTCACGCAAAATCTTTCTCAACCAACTTGGTTACTTTGGGGCGCAACTATCCTCTGGACATTGGGATTTGATACTGTGTATGCCATGAGCGATCGCGCCGATGACCGACGCATAGGTATTAATTCTAGTGCTTTGTTTTTTGGTGATTATGCCCCAGATGCGATCGGTATTTTCTTTGCTGGCACAATCTTGTTATTAGGCTGGTTGGGGATTGAGATTCATCTACACCTCGCTTTTTGGATAACTCTCGCCTTGGCGAGTATTGGTTGGATTTGGCAATATTGGCGATTGAAACAACAAGATTTGCCAAATGCAGCTTATGGCGAAATGTTTCGGCAGAATGTGTGGATTGGCTTTATTTTACTGGCAGGGATGATTGTTGGCTGGCTTTAATTTTCAGATACCAGACTTCTTCAATAACAATGGGTATGGGGGTGTGAGGGTATGGGGGTGTAAGATTTTTCCCGGATTTCTCACCACACCTTTCAAAGCCTGTGCAGGGGAGCAGGGGAGCAGGGGAGAATGAAGGTACTCTCTCCCCTGCCCCTCCGCACCTCTGCCCCATCAAACGCCTGAAGCTTGTGAGAAATGCGGGTTTTGAACACCCATACCCCTACACCCGTTCATCCTTCCTCAAACCCTTTATTTGAAGAAGTCGGGGATCTCAGCCTCATTTGATTTACAAGAATTTTATGAAGTTGCCGTATTTTCCCTGATTACACAAAGATTTCATCAATATTATAAATATTAGCTCCGCAATCTTACGAATATAGTTTATTTGTTGGGTATATGCAGATAAAGTTTAGCAGCACCCAACGCAATGCAGCGATCGCACCTTGCTAAAGCGGCCATGATAGTTTTCCTTTCCCTTGGTAGTTTAGGGATTGTGGGCGGCAGTTTTTTAATCCGAAGGGCTTTCAGTAGTACTACTGAATCAAGCATTATTACTAATGCAGACCGTTACAGTGAAATCCGCAATCAACTTTGGGCAAGTCCCGCCGAAATTCAGCATTTTCCCCGCACAATTTCCGCCGATTCTCCAAATGTGCGAATTGCCTATTCTCCAGGGGTTGCCCAAGCTAGTACTTTTTTCCAAGTGCGAGAAAAACAATCTCCCGCCCAAATTCAACAATTATTAGCAAAATACCGAAAACTAGCCAAGCATCAATACTTAGGTGGCGATACAAATGTCCACTCTAACCTTCCTAATGGTGTTCCCACTACCTTTTTTTATACTGGTGATGCTGAGAGAGAATCTTTTCCGCCTTCTTATGAAATTTTAGTGTTGAATGCGAAGGATAAAGGTACTGCGGGATTTAGGTGGAATCACGGTGATAGTTACGGCGTAGCTATTGATAGTACAGCCTCAGAAATTGTTTATTGGGCTGAAAAATGGTAAGTAGTTGCACAACATCAGTTATCTTGTTAGACGACACAGACAGCAGAAACTATCTGAGGATAATGTTTATCTTGCGGATTCTGCTTTAGATGCGATCGCCACTATCCAAAAATATCTCATCTAGCCCTTAAAAGTTACAGCAGTAGTCGCGTTGATTCAGACATCGTAACTCTGTAACCTGTAAGCTCTCACCTATTCACGAAGACATAACCTTGAGATTGGAGAAATCAGCATATTCCCAACTCACAACTCGATTTCGTCCTAAAGCTTTGGCATTTAGCAAGCATTGGTCAGCGCGATGAAGCAAGCTATAACCTTTATCATCGTCATCTGCTTGCAGACTAGCAACGCCTAAGCTAATTGTAATGGGAATGGTTAATTCCTTACTAATAGCAAATGGTTGTTCTGCAACGATACGATTTAAGCGTTCAGCGACGATGACGGCTTCTTCGCCAGTGGTGTTAGTCAGCACAATTACAAATTCCTCCCCACCGTAACGGAATGGTGTATCTTTAGAGCGGAGGTTGTGCCGTAGGCGAGAGGCTAATAATTGTAAAAGGCGATCGCCCACTAAATGCCCGTAAGTATCGTTAACTTTTTTAAAATAGTCGATATCTAGAATAATCAAACTCAAAGGATTACTTTGAGTCCGGGCTTTTTTGACTTGTCGAGGTAAATCCCATTCCATCGCCCGACGATTACTAATTTCCGTGAGTGAATCTGCTAGTGCGATCGCAGATAATAAATCATTTGTCCGCATCAGTTCCCGGTATTTTTGAGCTTTCCGTAAACCAACACCCACTTGAGCTAGTATTACCTGATGATGGGTTGTTATACTGGCAGGATTTTTGCCAATTATCTCATCTGTGAGTTGCCAAATATAAGCATCTGCGCCTTGTCTAAGTGCAGTAGCGGTCATTTCCCATTCCCAACACAAATCCTGCTCACTTTTGGCAGCTAACTGATAGGAACGATCCTCGAAAAGAATACAATACAACCAAGATAGCTGGTTCTGGTTTTTTAACCAACTGCATAGTTCTATACTTTTATCCAAACTTGCCTGGATAAATATGACATCAGGTGGTTCATTTTCTAGTTGAGAAATTGCCTGATGAAAATCAGCTATCACTTCTAAAGTAAAAGCGGTTGTATCCAGTATCTGATCGGGAAGTTTGGCGACGAATTTCTCACTTCCAAAGACCAGAATTGAAATATTCATTTTTTTGTATCTGCCTTATTTCGAGCTAAAAAATCCTACTATTTTTTACAATAGAGAAACTATCCGTATTTTTATTATCGATATATTTCCCTATACTTGATAGTCATAACCTTAAATTAACTATGCCTGGATAATTTTAATATCATCTTAATACATGACCCTGAATAAAACTACTGAGGTTTACAGTTATGATAATTACTTTCCGTCTTTGACCTTTTTTTTTAAAACAGTGTAAATACGGAAATTATATTTGTTTTTAATATAATCACTGTAGTTTCCAGGTGTTAGTTATTTGCAAGTGCAAACACAATAAAATAGGAAATTTTATGTTTGGGATTGCTGGATTTTATTTATATAAATTAAATGCTTAAAAAAATATAAATTTTTGCTTTTATACGTAAAAACCGAGATGCTTCATAAATATGAGAAATGCTATGTGGGTTCATCAGGGCAAGGATTACCACCTCAATCAAGCTGAGTTGTTAGAGGATTTTAACTAGGCTTTTGAGATAGGTATTATTTAATGAATAAGTGAATCTACGAGAGTGAGAATTTTGATAGCAGACTACAAAGGAGTCAAGTAGAGGATTTAGTTATCAAATCTAGATGGGGAGCATATTTTGATATTGAATTATATAGGGGCTAAAGTTCATTAGCCCCTAAAAATCTTTAATTGTGCTGTAGGTTTAGCATCAACTAATCTAAAAATTTTGTAAACCCTTTATGAAGAAATCAATAACCTTCAATGTCGTAACCAGACGCAACAATCACCTGTTTGATTGACTCTTCCGAAGCGGCAGATTCTACGGTGACAGTTTTATCTTCTACATTCACATCTACCAGAGCATCAGGTTCCATTACATGGATAGATTCAGTAATTTTGTCAGCACATCCTGCACAAGAAATGTTGGAAACTTTTAGTTTTAGTGCCATTATTTGCCTCTTTTGAGAAAGTTTAATATTTCTTTTATAAATAAATTTTATTTCTGCATTGGGATCGCATACATCTAGCTAAGGAGGGGTAGTAAAATTACGTATATAGGCATAGGCGATCGCGGGCAAGATATCTCTCTCAGTAATAATTACTAGCAGTAACGGAAAACAGAATGCAAAAATAAGGCTAGAGGTTAGGGGTTAGAGTCTAGAGGTTAGAGGCTAGAATGATGTTTATAATTTCTATTTGCATTAGTGTCTAGCTGAAAAGTACTGATTTATTTATAAAATTACTAGTCTCTAGCCTCTAGTCCCCAGTCCCTAGCCCCAGTCCCTAATCATTCTTTTTTGTTTTCTATCCATGTCTTCTAATCCCCAGTACCGCAGTGGTAACGAAATTCGCACTTTATTTCTTGACTTCTACGCCCAACGGGAACACCAAATTCTGCCGAGTGCTTCCCTAGTACCAGAAGATCCCACCGTGCTGCTGACAATCGCGGGGATGTTACCATTTAAGCCGATATTCCTGGGACAGCGCACATCCGAATTTAAAAGAGCAACCACATCACAAAAGTGTATTCGTACCAACGATATCGAAAACGTCGGACGCACCAAACGCCATCACACGTTTTTTGAGATGTTGGGTAACTTCAGCTTTGGTGATTATTTTAAAGAACAAGCGATCGCCTGGGGTTGGGAAATTTCCACACAAGTTTTTGGCTTTTCTCCCCAAAACCTCGTCGTCAGCGTTTTTGAAGAAGATGACGAAGCATTTAATATCTGGCGTGACAAAATTGGTGTAACCGAAGCCAGAATTAAACGGATGGGTGCAGATGATAACTTTTGGGCTTCTGGCCCCACTGGCCCTTGCGGCCCTTGTTCGGAAATTTATTACGACTTCCACCCCGAACGCGGCGACGATAATATTGATTTAGAAGATGATACGCGGTTTATCGAGTTCTATAACTTGGTATTCATGCAATACAACCGGGATGCGTCCGGGAATTTAACACCACTGCAAAATAAGAATATCGATACTGGTATGGGTTTGGAGAGAATGGCGCAAATTCTCCAAAAAGTACCGAATAACTACGAAACAGATTTAATTTTCCCGATTATTAAAACCGCCGCCCAAATTGCTGGCATTGATTATCATACAAGCGATGAGAAAATCAAAGTCTCTCTAAAAGTAATTGGGGATCATGTACGCGCAGTAGTTCACATGATTGCTGATGAAATTCGCGCCTCGAATGTGGGACGGGGTTACGTGTTGCGGCGATTAATTCGGCGGGTAGTGCGTCACGGTCGATTACTTGGCATTTCTGGGAATTTTATCACCCAAATTGCGGAAACTGCGATCGCCCTGGCTGAATCTGCTTATCCCAATATCCGCCAACGGGAAGCAGCTATCAAAGCGGAACTAGAACGGGAAGAAACCAATTTCCTCAAAACCCTTGATAGAGGCGAAAAGCTTCTCGAAGATATTATCCAACAAGTCAAACAACAAGGGCAAACCCAAATTAGTGGTGAAAGTGCCTTCACCCTATATGATACCTACGGTTTCCCCTTGGAACTCACCCAAGAAATCGCGGAGGAAAACAACCTCACCGTTGATGAAGCCGGATTTAACACCGAAATGCAAAAGCAGGTGGAACGCGCGAAAGCCGCCCACGAAACCATTGATTTAACTGTACAAGGTTCCCTGGACAAACTTGCAGAACATATCCACGCCACGGAATTTTTAGGTTATACCCAAGCTGCGGCGACGGCGAAAGTGGAAGTATTGCTAGTTAATGGTGTCACCGAAGAAGCAGCCGAAGCCGGAACAGAGGTACAAATCCTCCTCAATCAAACCCCATTTTATGCGGAATCTGGGGGACAAATTGGCGATCGCGGTTATATTTCTGGCGATGGTATTGTGGTGCGCGTGGAAGATGTGAAGAAAGAATCTGATTTCTTCGTTCACTTCGGACGCATTGAACGCGGAACACTGCGGGTTGGCGATACAGTTACCGCCCAAATTGATGCTGCTTGTCGTCGTCGCGCCCAAGCAAACCACACCGCAACCCACTTATTGCAAGCGGCGTTAAAGAAAATTGTGGATGAAGGTATATCCCAAGCTGGTTCACTCGTTTCCTTTGACAGATTGCGCTTTGACTTCAACTGTCCCCGCGCTTTAACTGCTGAAGAAGTCCAGCAAGTTGAAGAACAGGTAAACACTTGGATTTCGGAAGCGCACTCTGCAAAAATCGAAATCTTACCCTTAGCCGAAGCCAAAGCTAGAGGTGCTGTTGCCATGTTTGGGGAAAAATACGGAGATGAAGTCCGCGTGATTGATTTCCCTAGTGTGTCTATGGAATTATGCGGAGGTACGCACGTAAGTAATACTGCGGAGATTGGCGTATTTAAGATTATCTCTGAGGCGGGTGTGGCTTCTGGAGTACGGCGGATTGAAGCGGTTTCTGGCCCAGCGATTTTAGATTACCTGAATGTGCGGGATAAAGTAGTCAAAGATTTAAGCGATCGCTTTAAAGTTAAACCCGAAGAACTACCAGACAGAATCACAACACTACAAACTGAACTGCGAAACGCTGAAAAGCAATTAGAAACGCTAAAAGGACAACTAGCGATCACCAAATCAGACAGCTTACTGGAAACAGCCCAAACAGTAGGCGACCATAAAATTATTGTTGCTCAACTCGAAGGCGTTGACCCCGAATCCTTGAAAACTGCGGCGGAACGCTTACTACAAAAAATCGGTAACGGTGCAGTGGTACTCGGTTCTGTTCCCGAAGCTGGTAAAGTCAGCATAGTTGCAGCCTTTAGCCCAGAGGTGAACAAGAAAGGTTTGCAAGCCGGAAAATTTGTCGGTGCGATCGCTAAAATCTGCGGCGGTGGCGGCGGTGGTAGACCAAACCTCGCCCAAGCCGGCGGCCGCGACGACAGTAAATTACCAGCAGCTTTGGAACAAGCGCAGAGCGAGTTAAAAGCTGGCTTGGGTTAATTAGTTATTTTGCCGGAAATTATCTAATTATGGTGGCTTATGTGAGATTGTAAACCACCATAATTTTATTTATGTAGTACTTAAGTACTAAAACGTCAGTTATACTTATTTAGTCTATTTTTTATAGCTTTACGATGAACTTATATGTGGATTTCAGAAATTAACTTACAAAACTTCCGATGTTTTGCTAATGCAAGTGTTCAATTATCTCAAGGTATTAATTTAATTATAGGCCCCAATAACTCTGGAAAATCTACGTTATTGAAATCTATATTATGGCTTCAGCAGGGATTTTATTTGCGAAAGCAGGATCTACGCTTGTCTAAGACAGATGGAATAGTAGAACTTAAGTTACAAGAAGTTGAGCAATTTTTTGCTGATATACTTCCCAGCGAAGCAACAATATACAGCCAAGTTTCACTATCAAGTAATGGCTCTATGAACATTCAATTACGAAGTGATGTGAGAGGTAATTTCAGTAGTATACAAAAGCAGGACACAATTAATTATAGTATTTCAAATCAAGCACCTCAAAACTTTATATATCCATATTTATCTAAAAGAAAAGTTGTTAATTTTTCTGAAGAAATTAATTTACAAACTGCGTTTTCCATAATGGATAATCTCTCAAATCTTTATGCCAAAATTGATGATATATCTAATCCTCAAAAACCAGCCAATAAACAGTATGTTGAATCGTGTCAAGATATATTAGGCTTCCAAATAGCAGCAATTCCATCACCTAATGGTAAACAAGCTGCTTATATAGTAAGTGATTATGAAAATATTCCATTGGATATGATGGGAGACGGTATTAGTAGTTTGCTGGGATTAATTGTAGATTTGTGTTTTGCAAAGAACAAATTATTTGTGATTGAAGAGCCGGAAAATGATATACATCCAAAAGCACTAAAAAGTCTTTTATCACTTATAGCTAAAAAATCTGAAAACAACCAATTTATTATAACGACTCATTCTAATATTGTTGCTAAATATTTGGGAGCAGAGCCTAAAACAAAACTATTTAAAGTCACAATGCAATTTCAAGATTATTTACCAACATCACAAGTAGAAGAAGTGGATAATACTCCAGAAGCTAGACGAAAAATTCTTGAAGAACTAGGATATGATTTCTGGGATTTTGATTTGTGGTCAGGTTGGTTAATACTTGAAGAATCCTCAGCAGAAAGAATTATCAGAGATTATCTCATACCTTGGTTCGTGCCTGATTTAAAAGGGAGACTACGTACATACTCAGCTAATTCACTCAGTGAAGTTGAAACTAAGTTTAGAGATTTTGATAATCTATTTGTCTTTTTACACCTACAACCAATTTATAAAAATTTAGCTTGGGTAATTGTAGATGCAGGAGATGAAGAAGCAAAAATTATTGAAAAATTAAAAAGCAAGTATACCCTTAGTGGTTGGAATGATACTAATTTTCTACAGTTCTCCGAACATGATTTTGAGCGATACTATCCAGCACAATTTCAAGCACAAGTAGATACAATACTACAAATGCCTGGTGGTAAAAATCGACAGAAATGTAAAAAAGCTCTTCTTTATGACGTAATAAAGTGGATGAATGAAAAACCAGAAGAAGCAAAAATTGAGTTCCAAAAATCTGCTCTAGAAGTAATTGAAATTCTGAAAACAATCCAATTCTCATTAACTACGTATTCATCACAGAAGTTAAATTAACTAAATTAATGTATAACTCAAATGCAAAAAATCACAGTTGATGAAATCAGACAAGATCCCTTAAAATATCTCAATCAAGTTAAGGCAGGTGAAAGTTTTATTATTATTCAAGCAGATAAAGAGATTGCTGAATTAAAACCAATTCAAAGTATTAACAAGCCGCTAAGACCGTTTGGTTTGTGTGCTGGAGAGTTTACTGTACCTGATAATTTTGATGCACCTCTGCCTGAAGATATATTAAACGCATTTGAGGGCGGATGAAAATTCTTCTAGATACTCATATTTTTTTATGGTTTATCAGTGGTGATAAACAGCTACCAACAGATGTTAGAAATGCTATTTGCAATCTAGATAATCAGATTTATCTCAGCGTTGTCTCAATATGGGAGTGTATTGTTAAATATCAATTGGGCAAGTTACCACTGCCAGAATCCCCTGAAATATATATTCCCAAACAACGCGATCGCCATCAAATTGCAAATTTGGACTTAGATGAAGGTAGCGTTACTCAACTGGCGAGTTTACCAGCATTGCATAAAGATCCCTTTGATAGAATGCTTATCTGTCAGGCTTTACAGTATGGCTTAACAATTGCAACAGTTGATTCAGCAATCCGCGCCTATAGTGTTAGTACTATTTGATAGTGTATTTTTACTATTCATCCACACAGCAGATAAAGCACTTAAATCTAACTCCTGACTTTCACCATCGGCTGTATTTTGAAACAACACAGCAAATGCACCAGCACCCAATCTACTCTGTGGAAAGATGCGGTAACAAGGAATATTTGTGAGGTGCGATTGATACACTTCTAAATGGTTAACCTTGACTGGTTGAAACTGGGGAAAGCGTGATAAAAACCATTCACAAACCTGTTCATTTTCTTCTGGAGAATAGGTGCAAGTCATATAAGCAAGATATCCTTGAGGCGCGACTATTTGAGCAGAGTTCGCAATAATTCTTTTTTGGCGATTGGCGCTTTTATTAATTGCTGTGGGGTGAAAACATCCAGGAGCTTTTTCACCTTTGGCTAGTAATGATTGTCCGGTACAAGGCGCATCAACAATTACTAAGTTACTAGATACGGGAATACTTTCAGCAAAAATACTTGAATCTCGATTCACTACAATTGCAGGGTGAATCTGGCAACGTTTTAAGTTAGAAATTAACATACCTAAACGTTTACCAATCACTTCGTTACTAATCAATAATTTTGGTTGCAAAGCTTTCCACGCAAACACGCTTTTACCACCGGGAGCCGCACACATATCAAAAACTGTAGGGATTGGCTGCGTAATTGCTAACAAAATTGAAGCTGAAAATACAGAAGAAAAATCTAAGCAATAGAAATATCCTTGATTATGTAGGGGATGTTGACCGGGTTTTTCTCCTAAAGCTAACCTGTCTATAAATTGTGGTTGCCAAGTTAAAGGTGTTTCTACTGCAAAGGGCGATGTTTCTGGTTTTGGCTGACACCAAAGAATAGACGGAGCAAAAGCGTGGGGATTAACTAAGGCTGCGATAAATTTTTCCTGTTCTTCTAGACTTTCAAATAAACGCCGTGCGACTTTGAGTAATAAGTTGGAAGGCTTTTCCATTATTTATGTGAATGATTATACGTATTTTTAATCCTAGTAAAACTGTTACACAAGAACAACGCTATTTCATGCCTTGGCTGCATACTGAAAATACAATAACCGCTATGCTGACCCATAAATCTTTATTGGTCGGGAGTTAGGCAAAAATCGCTCTTTAGCTTAATTTATCGTAGACGCAAAGTGGCTGGCTTTCCGAAGAAGACTGCGCTTCGGGTAAGAATGCTAATACATCACAGAATCTGCGTAAATCCTGATACTATCTGCCCTCTGCTGTCTTTGTGGGGTGAATAGAACATCCAAAATCTAGAGTTTGACCGTGAAACTACCTCGTTGCTTTGGAGATGGTCATGATATTGGATAATTTTCAGAGGAAGTTACGCCGAGAATCGCAATTATGGCGAGATGAAGGACTCATTAGTGCTTCGCAATACCAACAACTAGCAGACCGTTATCAATTTAATAATTTAGAAGCTGCGGCACGCGATCGCTCGATGATGACTGCGGTCATGACTGGTAGTATCCTACTAACATTGGGGATTATCACTTTTGTGGCGGCTAACTGGCTGGGATGGTCGCGGGATGTCAAATTCATCATCATGATGAGTTTGTTTATGGCTACTACCATCACTGGTTTTTACACTTGGCGACAAGCCGCCATTGGTATCCCGGAAGGCAAAAAACCAAAACGTAGTCAACGCCTCTTGGGTGAAGGGTTGCTGATTTTAGCAGCGATGGTGTTTGGTGCAACTATCGCCTTGATGGCTGATGTGTTCAATATTAACGGTTCAACGCCTGAACTGTTTTTCGCCTGGGGTTTTGGCGTTTTGGTGATGGCTTACAGTCTGTCGTTAAATTCCCTGGGAATTTTGGGAATTGTCCTTATCCAAATTGGGTATTGGACGGGTATTGGAGACTTGCGTTATTCGGCAAATGATTGGAATTGGGCAACACTGGTTATCAGACACATGCCTTTGCTGTCGTGGGTGTTGTTTGTCCCCTTAGCTTATTTTTGCCGTTCGCGGTGGATTTTTGCGATCGCTGCTTTTATTTTTGCCAGTTCTTTACAATTGAATCTCGACCCCTTACCACTGTCAAATCTCTCGGATGCTGCGCCTTGGGTCGCCTCTTTTGCGTTTACACTACCACCGGCATTATTCTGGAGCTATGATGACCTGCTATTCCCCACAATTAATTACAGACTATTTCAATCTTTAGCCCGTGATTTAGCGTTAATTGCTTTTGGTCTAGCTTTTTATATCCTGTCGTTTCGTTGGCTGTGGCAAACTTCCGGCTACAATTTCTCTTCGTCAACGAATAACATGAATATATTCATGAATCGCCCAATCATTGACTTGGGAATCCTCAGTGGCTTGGCGGTACTGCAATGGTTGTTTTTAGTCCGCCAGCGCAACAACCCCATTCGTCGGGAAGCAGTCTTCAATCTACCTTTGATTGTGACTTTTTTAGGCTTCACAGCTATTGTACCTTTCTGGCATCAAGCGATTAACCCTATCGATGATTTGGGGGTTTTTGCTTTTAATGTGTTGTTCACAGTTTTGGCTTGGGGACTAATTCGGGAAGGCTTGAAGTTTAACGACAGGCGATCGTTTTGGGGCGGTATGCTGTTGTTAACTCTGCAAGTAATTAGTCGTGTGCTGGAGTATGAGACAGAACTACTACTCAAGTCACTGGTGTTTGTCATGTGTGGTTCCGCGTTGATTAGTGCTGGACTGTGGTTTGAACGCCGTGTAGGTTCTAACTCTAAGTCTTCCGGTAATGCCAAATCTTCCTAACTTTCTTTCTGCGTGAACAAAAATTAACCGCAGATGAACGCAGAGAAAGTAGGTTGGGTGTAGCGATAGCGTAACCCAACAAAGTATGCGTGAATGTTGGGTTCCGTTCCTCCACCCAACCTACACCTAGCTTTTGCCTTTTTCCTTTTGCCTTGTTGTACTAACCCCTTGTTTCTCTGCGTAAGTCCTAATATTCTCTCTCCCTAATAGTAGGACTACGCCAATGAAAAATGAATCTTCGGAATCTACTAAAAAGTCAGAATCTAGTAAGTCAGAATCTACTAAGAATAAATCATGGTCGCCCGAAGCGGAATTTTCTGAGAAGCTGACGTTTCGTGATTATTTGTTAGCTACAGACCAAAAAGCTAATAAGCCTTTACCTGTAGGAAGGTTGGTGCTTCCTTTGGCTATTCAAGCTGCAATTATTTTCGCAGTGCCTTTTTTATCGATGTACACTACCCTCACAGGTAGAGAGGTAATTTTACAAACTGTACCTGTGAATTCTCGAAATGTCTTACAAGGTAATTCTTTAGAGCTAGACTACAATATCTCGCGGATTTCTACACTCAGAAGGCTATCAGGTTGGCAAGAATTACTGCGACGAAATCGCGGCCGGGATGGAGAATTACTAGAAGGAACTAACTTGTATGTCATTTTACAGGAACAGCCTTTCTTTAGTCAGGGTGTGCCGAGGGCTTGGCGACCAGTGCGGGTAACGACTAATCCACCTAGATCCTTACCTAGCAATCAAGCAGCCCTCAAAGGTGTGTATCAAGATGGTTATGTGCAGTATGGTGTGGAAAACTATAATGTGCAGGATGAAGAACGACAACAGCTAAATCGGGATGTTACCCAAGCTGTACGGCAAACCAGAGATGGACAATCACGTTCTATCGTTGTGAAAGTCAAAGTAGACCCACAGGGTAACGCTGTACCTGTGAGTCTTTGGGTACGCGATCGCAACTATCAATTTTAGTCTTCGTGCTTGATATTCCATGCTACACCGAAAGCTGCCCCAGCCCCGGCGATTAGACCTGTACTCATTCCTTGTATAGTTCTTTCAACGGGGTTTTGGGTCAAGCATTCACTCGTAACTTGACTAGCGCGTAAACAAAAATGACTCTCTGCCCAGCTGCTAGTACCACCTAAAATGACACCAGCAATACTACAGGAAGCTACAAGCAGCAGCAGACGTTTTGTTTTTCTATCCATAGATGGATGCTTGGAAGTTGAGAAAGTAAATAGTCCTCAACTACTTTACACATCCATGTTGTTATTGTCAGCTCCCCTTGATGATTCCATAGCTCAATTTTGGGCTAACCAATTGTTTAAATCAAGCAGGCTGGAAAAGTCTAACAAAGCTTCTCCTAAAGATTCCAGTTGAGTTAGGGATAAAACATCGATTTGCGATCGCACTTCCTGGGGCAATTCTCCCAGTTTACGGCTCAACAACCGCAAAACGAGCGATCGGGCTTCTCTGTTGGCTCCCTGTTCAATACCTTGTTCAATACCCTGTCTCATCCAACTGGTGACAATTTCCATCACATCCTCCTGCTGATTCACTTCCAGTCTACCAATCTCTTCCTGAAACACTTGCTCTTCTTGCTGGTTTAGTTGTAAATAGGTATCAACAAAGCCGGATATTAAGCGGGTGCGGGCGGGATCTAACTTTAGGGTAGCCAACAGTCGCAAACATTCGACTTTCACTTTTGGTCTGTCTGATGGTGCAATCCGCATTTTTGACATTAAGGCTGCGGCTACTGGATTGGGTTGATTGAGATAATCACGCCAGTTTAATCGATTCAATTGAATGGCTGTGAAGTTAAATTCTAATACCTTCAAGTCGGGAAACTCCACTGTATGACAATGGGGTTCTTCCCGATAGGGTTGATCAAAGGAAAACAGGACTATTGGATAGATGGGTTGCAAATATTTTTGATACAGCCGTGCAAAGTAGAAAAACATACGACGAGTGAATTCTCGCTCGCTGTAAGCTTGGCTTTCGATATGTACCAAAAAGCCCACTTCTTTTCCAGCTTGCTTGACTTCAACCAGCAAGTCAATGATTTTATCTTCGCCTGCGGTGAGGTCAGCAAAATATTCTTGGGGTAGAAAACGGATGGAGTTTGGATCAATTGTGCTGGCAAGTTGTGGTAGAAATAACTCTAGGAATTCGATGAAAAAAGTCGAAAGTAGTTCTTTGAACAGGCGATCATGTTCCGGCATTGTAATATTATGTCCAGGCGCGATCGTATTGTACAGGCCAGAGTTTTTCGTAGCCTAGTTTTTTGGCTGCTAGATGTGGCCAGTAAGGATTGCGGAGTAATTCGCGCCCCAATAAAACTAAGTCTGCTACTTCGGTGCGAATAATTTGGTCGGCTTGTTCGGGAGAGGTAATCAAGCCGACTGCGCCTGTCGGGATTTTGGCTTCCTGGCGGATGCGTTCAGCAAATTGAGTTTGATAACCAGGTTTGACGGGAATATTGATGCCAGGGATAATTCCCCCAGAGGAACAGTCTATTAAATCTACGCCCAAAGATTTGAGTTTATCGCTTAAGGTAACGCTTTGTTCTATGTTCCATCCTTTATCTATCCAATCGGTGGCGGAGATTCGCACCAATAAAGGATAGGTTTCTGGTAAGATTTGGCGCACAGATGTGACTACTTCTAATAATAAGCGTGTGCGATTTTCAAAACTACCGCCATATTCATCTTGACGCTGATTTGCTAAGGGTGAGAGAAATTGATGGAGTAGGTAGCCGTGGGCTGCGTGAATTTCGATGACTTTGAAGCCAGCTTGTAGGGAACGTTGAGTTGCGGCGACAAAGGCTTGAATAATTTGTTGAATCCCCTCAATACTCAAGGCTTCGGGAACTGGACTATCTTTACTAAAGGCGATCGCACTACTGGAAACTACAGGCCGCCAACCTTCTTGGGATTCATCTAAGGCTTTACCGCCGCGACTGGGTTTGGCTGTGCTGGCTTTTCTCCCTGCATGGGCGAGTTGAATTCCTGCTATGGAACCAAAGTTATGAATTAATTCGACAACTTTGGCTAAACCTTCTATGTGTTCATCTGACCATATACCCAAGTCTTGTGGACTAATTCGCCCACGGGGTTCGATTGCTGCTGCTTCTGTGAATACTAAACCTGCACCACCAACGGCGCGAGAGGCTAAATGTACTAAGTGCCAATCATTTGCAAACCCATCTGTACTAGAGTATTGACACATGGGTGAAACGACAATACGGTTACGAAAGGTGATTTCCCGAATCTTAAAGGCCTCAAACAAATGTGCCATTGGAATGATTTCCTTTACTTGCTAAGGTAGAAAAACTGCTGCTGTCAATTCCAAAAAGTTCAGTCTCTAGATAATGCCCGAAAGCACCAAGGCGGCTATAATTCTTGTGTAAGTTTCACCAAAAATATTGTAAATTTATATAAATGAAATATTGATAATTTATCATAATAGACATTGAAAATTTACTCACATTCTTGATTTTGAACTGCCTACTCGATAAAACTAAACTCTCTAAATTTTGGGTGAGCGATCGCCCCCAAGCACTCACTAACAAAATATGCTTATTGCTCATGAGCATTCATTCAATAATATAGCTAAATTGTGGCTGAACTTAGCAGCTAATTGCCTAAGAAAGTCTATATTATTAATGAATAGTCAATGAATTTACAAATGGTTCACTACCAAAAGCTACTGAGAGTTTCTACTACTGGCAAATCTTTTCACAATATTACCACCAAAATCGAATCTATAGTTGCTGAGTCGGGCGTGGAAACTGGACTCTGCACTTTATTTTTACGCCACACTTCCGCTAGTTTAGTCATCCAAGAAAACGCTGATCCTGATGTGTTGGTAGATTTAGCTAACTTTATGTCCAAGCTAGTCCCAGAATCGGGGGGATACATTCACGATGCGGAAGGGACTGATGATATGCCAGCACATATCCGTTCTGCGTTGACTCACACTTCGGAACATATACCTATTAATCGCGGTCATTTAGTATTAGGGACTTGGCAGGGAATTTATGTTTGGGAACACCGTCATCGCAGCCATACCCGCGAGTTAGTTGTACACATTTCTGGCTAATTAAAGTATTGCTGATGAGTGTTTATTCCTATTTTTAAACTGGGTTGAGAGTCGCAACACATATAGCCATCTTATTTGATTGATAAACTACTCACGACAGCAGAGAGTAGATGTGTTTTTTTCAAAAAACATCTTAAAATAGTCCGCTAAAACGCGGCTTTTTTTGTATCAAAACAAATGTTAATATTTGTTTATATTTGATTAATAATTTTAGGCATTTTGATACAGAAGCTCATAAAATTAAATGTACCACTTGCTGAGGCTAGTTAAATCTGTATGAAGCAAGACTTACCTTTTACTTATGACTTTCAAATTATTGATGAATTTCTGCGGCAAAATTCGGTTAATCTTTTATCACTCAATCCCCAAAAACAGCTTATTACTTGCTTTACGGAATTAGAAAGTTTAATTGAGGAAGAAACTACAGACATTAGACTGATATCGAATTTGCAAAGTACATTGGAATGTATTTTAGAAGCTCAATTAGAAAACTTTCCCGGCAATATTTTTTGGGACTGCGATTTTATGGTCAGTAGTATTTTGCGGCAAGCTTTAGCAGTGGCAGATGAGGCTATTGGTTTTTTAAAGATGTTTACTGACAAAATGGTTGCCCTTAGCAAGTTATTTGGGATTCATCAAGAAATTCGCTTTTGTTATGTTCACGATTTTATGTATGGTTTTGACTGGGCAAGATGGGTACAAAAAGACCCACAAAATCGCGCCCATATAGAACCTTTTAGTTTGTTTTTTTTAGATTATTTGCTGACTAAAGGTCAAGAATTAATTCATCGGATTAATCACGATCAACCGACATATTATCAGTTGTGTGCTACTGGTTTTCGGAATCCTTTTCCGTTTTCCCGCGAACCAGAAGATGAATATCGATTGTTAACTTATCTTGCGAGTGAAGGACTTATCCCTGTCACAGCTTGGAATTGGCATAGTCAGCCTGTCTGGAATCAGCCTTTTCAGGAAATACGTCAGCAGTTAGCATTACAGTTGAATATTCAACCACAAAGGCGATGAAGAAGGCAGTGGTTCGGCTACTTCGACTGCGCTCAGTACAAGTACGCTCACCAACCGGAGGCAGGAGGTAAAATATTTTCTGTTTTTTAAATCTAAAATATCTATTTACTGAATTATGAAAATTGTTGATTTAATTAGTTGGTTTGAAGAATGGGCGAATCCGGCTTGGTGTGAAAGTTGGGATAATTGTGGTTGGCAAGTTGAGCCTGGGGTTTTGCAAGAGTCGGCGCGGGTGTTGGTGTGTTTAACTCCGACTTTGGCAGTGATGGAGGAAGCGATCGCCCATCGTGCTAATCTGATTTTTGCCCATCATCCGTTAATTTTCACCCCTCCCAAATCTTTTCGCCGTGGTGAGGCAATATCGGAAATGGTACGATTAGCTTTCATTCACAATATTGGGATATATACTGCCCATACGAATTTTGACCAAGTACCAGACGGAACGGCCGATGTCTTGGCTCAAATTTTAGAACTTCAGCAAGTCTCGCCTATAGTACCGGCTGTCTCTGGTTTTGGTTATGGAAGAGTTGGTGAACTGGAAAAATCACTCACATTCCAAGAGTTACTCGCCATTATTCAACAGCGTCTTTCTCCCCCTGATTTAATTTTTTCCCCCACGGCTGATTTACAACAAAAAATTTCACGGGTGGCTGTTTTGGGTGGTTCCGGCGCGAGTTTCATTTCGGCGGTGGTAAAAACTGGGGCGCAGGTTTATTTAACTTCTGACTGCAAATTTCATCAGTTTCAAGAAAGCCGCGATCGCGGTTTAATCTTAGTTGATGCAGGTCATTACGCCACAGAACGTCCAGCTTGCGATCGCTTGTCACAAAAATTTATCTCTTTAAACCTTGACTGGGTGCAGTTAAGTCAACAAGATGAGGATTTCCGAGAGTTTTTTACTAGAGCATCAATTTAGCAGACATCTGGGACTAAGGGCGGTAAACCGATACTATAGAAAACTCCCACATTAGCAGCTACAATAAATCTTTTGGAACTTATGGGATGATACCAACAAGTGTATAAAACTTTCCTGATCCCAGGGAAAGTTATCCACAGGGGTGTTGTCTTCAATAACAATGTGGCTGATGTCCGATGCTTCTTGAACCATATAAAGCGATCGCCTCCTCCATCAGTTAGTCTTTTCTATACTCTAATAGAATAGAGATAACGCCGTGTGCAACTTTCTCTCAAACCTAACCCCCAACCCCTTCCCTACAAGGGAAGGGGAGCAATATTCAAAGCCTCTCTCCTTGCAGGGGAGAGGTTTGGAGAGGGGTTTCAAGAATAAGTTGTACATCGCGTGAGATACAAACCAAGCATATTTAATCACGCTAATTAAGCACAATTCCCATGACCACTTCTAAACGCCACTATCACATTACTACCTTCGGTTGCCAAATGAATAAAGCCGACTCAGAGCGCATGGCTGGCATTTTAGAAGACATGGGCTTTGAGTTTTCCGAAGATCCCAATAATGCAGATGTAATTCTCTACAACACCTGCACCATTCGAGACAACGCTGAACAAAAGGTATACTCTTACCTCGGCAGACAAGCCAAGCGTAAGCACGAACAACCAGATTTAACCTTAGTCGTTGCTGGTTGCGTCGCTCAACAAGAAGGCGAAGCACTGCTACGCCGCGTCCCAGAACTAGATTTAGTGATGGGGCCACAACACGCCAACCGCCTGAAAGATTTGCTGGAATCAGTATTTGGTGGTAATCAAGTTGTCGCCACTGAACCAGTGCATATTATGGAAGACATCACCCAACCGCGCCGGGACAGCAAAGTTACCGCCTGGGTGAATGTGATTTACGGTTGTAATGAACGCTGTACTTATTGCGTAGTTCCCAACGTGCGTGGTGTAGAACAGTCCCGCACCCCCGAAGCCATCCGCGCCGAAATGGAAGAATTAGGCAGACAAGGTTACAAGGAAGTAACTTTACTCGGTCAAAATATTGACGCTTACGGTCGAGATTTACCCGGCTCAACATCAGAAGGACGACATCTGCACACCTTCACAGATTTACTTTATTACGTCCATGATGTGCCGGGAGTAGAACGGTTAAGATTTGCTACCAGTCACCCCCGTTATTTTACGGAAAGATTAATCAAAGCTTGTGCAGAGTTACCCAAGGTGTGCGAACACTTCCATATTCCGTTTCAGTCTGGGGATAACGATGTCTTAAAAGCGATGTCACGGGGTTACACTCACGAAAAATATCGCCGCATCATTGATACAATTCGCAAGTATATGCCGGATGCGTCAATTAGTGCGGATGCAATTGTTGGTTTCCCTGGTGAGACAGAGGCACAGTTTGAGAATACCTTGAAATTGGTGGAAGATATTGGGTTTGACCAATTAAATACAGCCGCCTATTCACCGCGCCCCGGAACACCTGCGGCATTGTGGGAAAATCAACTGAGTGAAGAAGTAAAAAGCGATCGCCTACAAAGATTAAATCATTTAGTGGCAATTAAAGCAGCCGAGCGATCGCAGCGTTATTTTGGTCGCATCGAAGAAGTATTAGTCGAAGACCAAAACCCCAAAGATAAAACTCAAGTCATGGGACGCACAGGTGGTAATCGTCTGACATTTTTTACAGGCGATATTAATGAGCTAAAAGGGCAATTGGTGAAAGTTAAAATCACCGAAGTTCGTGCTTTTAGCTTGACTGGTGAACCGATAGAAGTGCGGCAAGCTTTACCTGTTTCAAGCTTGGGTTAGGTAAAGTATATTTCTGGTTTAGTAACTTAGTTAGACTGTAACTTTACTTGGGAATGCTAAAAACAACATCTTTGTTTAGCATTTACCCTTTGTGTTCAATAATCAAGAACTAGTCAACCGTCTGCTCGTTAAAATTAGCAAAGCAGAAAGACAAACATTGGATGACCTCATCAATGAAAGAGTCGAACATGAGACTGCTGTTACAGATAGGCTTCTGGGTGTTATGCAGTATCTTCTTATATAATTCTTAGTTGTTGTACTATAGAAAAAACTATATAAATTTTATATGAATAGTATTACATTAACCTCCAATCAAGAAAAATTAATTCAAAATTTACTAGCCACAGGTAGATTTAATAATGTAGGCGAAGTAATTCAGGCTGCATTATCACTCCTAGAACAAGAAACCCTTGCAGATCAAGTATGGGTTGATGAAACCCGTATCCTTATTGATGAAGGTATAGCATCATTAGAGAATGGTGAAGGAATTGACGGGGAGACTTTTGTTAATAATTTATTAACAGATTTACAAAAGATTAAAGAGTCTCAGAAATGAGCAAGTATATTATTTCATTACCTGCTTCTCGTGATTTACAACAAATTTCTGAATACTTCGCCACCGAAAATGTCGAAGCAGGAGAACGATTACTGCAAGAGTTTAATCGAAAATGCAGACAACTTGTTAGTTTTCCTAAAATGGGAAAACAATATGAAGCTTTGCGTCCAGGTTTACGGGGTATTCCACTAGATGGCTATATAATTTTCTACCAAACCATGAATGAGAATATTGAAATAGTCAGAGTTGTTAGTGGTAGAAGAAATCTCAAATCACTATTTGAAAATCAAGAAGATTAGCGATCGCAAGTAATTCCCCCACCATTAATCAACGCTTCATTTATTCCAGTATTTCACAAGCGATCGCTCGACACTCATCAAATCACCCAGGCGCACCAACACACTAACAGCATTTGCACCACTCGCGGAATACGGACAAGAAATATAGGAATCTGATTTTTAGTTTTTTAATTTTGACTTCTCCAGCTTTGCCTGAGTGCCTCCTGCCTCTTATTACAAATTCCAATTGCGGCGGAAATGGAAGAAGCCTTCTAATCTATCTTGCACATCTGGATGGTTATTTAATCTTTGCTGATATTCTTGGGCAGTTTGGGTGAGAATTTCGGAAAAATTGGGATAAATAGGTGCTAAGTCAGCTAAATTTTTGACTTTAATTTTTTGGTTGATAGCTAATGTAATTAAATTCATTAAATCTCCAGCATTTTGACCTAAGATAGTTGCCCCTAAAATTTCGCCATTACGTAGGACAATTAATTGACAAATACCTGTAATTTCGCTGTTAATTTGGGCTGCTGCTAAAGATTTAAAATATTGTCGTAAAACTAAAAATTTATCGGGGCGAAATTGCCTGATAGCTTGGGTTTGATTTAAACCAACTTGCGCTAACATTGGCTGGGTAAATATTCCCCAAGGTATGTGTTGATAATTCACCTCTAATCTAGGGAAAAATAGGGCATTATTCAGGGCGATTCTGGCTTCATAATTAGCAACGTTGATAAAGTCATAACCACCAATGACATCACCACAAGCGTAAATCCGGTTGTTGGTGGTTTGCAGTTTATTGTTGACTAATAAACGATGCTGATACCATTTCACGCCAACGGCTGCTAAATTGAAAGATGCAAAATTTGGTTGTTGTGCTGTGGCTACTAAAATTTCATCAGTTTCAATTGCTTTATCTCCAGCTTGTACCCATTTTTTATCATCAATTTGTCTGACTTGGGTGACGACTGTTTGCGTCAAAATATGTACACCATCAACTTCTAATTGTGCCTGTATCAGTTGGGCAATTTCTGGGTCAATATTTGGCAGAATATAAGGATGTTTAATGACTAATGTCACAGTACAACCCAACCGGGCTAAAGTTTGGGCAATTTCAATACTTTGAGGTACGCCACCCAGAATTACCCAATTTTGGGGCAATGTTCTTTTTTTGAGAGATTGCCAAATATTATTTAAGGTAATGTAACCAGTGTTTTGTAAACCTTCAATATTGGGAATTCTGGGACGAGAACCACTGGCTAATAAATAGGTGCGTCCCCTTAACAGGCGGAGAATTTGTTGAGGTGCAGACTGAGTTAATTTTTCATCATTTTGATAAACAGCAAATGCCAAATGCGGCGAAGGTTGAAATTCACCTTTGCCAAAAATCACATCAACGCCTTGTGCGGCTAATGTGGATGGGGAATTGAGTTCTTGGATGTTGGCGGCAACTGTGTCAGCATATAGCATTGCCTCTTGCCACGCGAGGGATATGTGGCATTTTTCGGCGATGTCCGCATGATTGGTACGAATACCAAAACCATCAGCTTGATTGAGAGACTGTAAGCGGTTGGCAATTTCGCTGAGGGTGTGATGATAAATAAATCCGTAATTTATTTGTGGTTCTACTAGGGCAACTTTAGCGTGCCATTTGGTTGCAGCTAAAGCCGCATAGCGTCCGGCGAGGCTACCGCCAATAATCACGACATCATAATCAATGGTCATTAGTTGTTAGTCAATGGTCATTTGTCATTTGTCATTAGTTAATTGTAGAGACGCTAATCATTTCGTCTCTACAATTGTTAGGTGACGAATTACTTAAAGCGATGTGCGACTTATTCTTGAAACCCCTCTCCAAACCTCTCCCCGAAGCGGAGAGAGGCTTTGAATCTTGCTCCCCTTCCCTTGTAGGGAAGGGGTTGGGGGTTAGGTTTGAAAGAAAGTTGCACACGGCGTTACCTACTAATTGTTCAGTAATGCTTGCAGGGCTGTTAATAAACGTTGGTTATCGGACACAGAACGCACAGCGACACGGAAGAAGCGATCGCCTAATTCTTTAAAACTCAGGCAATCTCGAATTAAAATCTGATGATGTTGGAGTAATTGTTGCTGTAACTGCAAACTCGATGTTTGTGATGTCACTAGTAAAAAGTTGGCAGCACTGGTGTGAGGTTGTAGTCCTTGGATGGCGGCTAAACCTTGAAACAGTTGGTTTCGGGTAGGTGGTAGCCATTGCCAAGTTTGCTGTTGAAAATTTTGGTCGCTGATGACAGCAATGGCGGCGGCCGCAGCGAGATTGTTGACAGGCCAGGGATCGCGCCACGTCTGCCACCGTGACAAACGATCCGGGTGGGCGATCGCATATCCCAGTCTTAGCCCCGGCAGACTGTAAAATTTGGTTAGCGATCGCAACACGACTAAATTCTTATGTTCCTGCACCACGGAAATCAGGCTTTGTTCTGTTTCTGGTGGCACAAAATCCATAAACGCTTCATCCACTACCACTAAGGCAAACTCTTCTAACAGTGGTAAAATCTCCTGCCGCGAAAACATTTTGCCTGTGGGGTTGTGGGGATTGTTTAACAATAACCCATGTTGTTTGGTGAGTGAGCGAGGGGGCAGGGGTTGAGGGGTGTGGGGAAGAAAAACTTCATTTTGTCTCCTTGTCTCCTTGTCTCCCTGTCCCAAATTGATCGGGAACTCCAGAACTTTAGCGTTGTAAGCCGTCAAGGTGCGGTAGTAATCACCAAAGGCTGGAGTCAACAAGATTGTTGCAGATAGTTCTGCTAATTCTCTACCTACCAAAGTTAATAATTCGGCGGAACCGTTACCCGGCAAAATCCACTCTGGCGGTAATTGATGGAAGTGACTGAGAGCAAGTCTCAGTTCACTATATTCTGGTTCGGGATAGTGCCTCAGACTACCAATTTGAGATTGAATCGCAGCGATCGCACTATCCGGTGGCCCTAATGGACTGATGCTCGCAGAAAAATCAAGAATAGCATCACGGGGACAGCCAGCCAGTGCTGCTGCCCAGGCTAAATTTCCCCCGTGTGCTGGTTGCTGCATCAAAATCAAAATTCCCCAAACTAAACCTAAGATTTTGGGGGTGCAACTCTTTCTCTAAAGAGTTTACCAGCAGAGAAAGCAGGCACTTTAGTTGCCGGAATTTCCATTTTTTCGTTTGTTTTGGGGTTACGACCTTCACGGGCTTTACGTTCCCGTGATTCAAAGGAACCAAAACCTACCAGTGTCACCTTATCACCAGAAGAAACCGCTTCAATAATGGTTTCTAAAGCAGCAGTCAAAACTGCATCTGCTTGTTTTTTGGTAACGCTGGCTTTTTCTGCGACTGCATCAACCAATTCGCCTTTGTTCATATAAACTCCTTCAGGTTTAGTTGAGATTTCTTTTAGATGTACTGTGTAGCATCTTTACTGAAACCTCTGTTTGCGGAACTACAAAAGTCGTGTTTCGGGAGTACTTTTACTCAAAATCGCTACACATCCCTTCTGCTCGACTTTTCAATGAATCATTCTAAGGTGTAGTAGCCAGAAGTGGATATATGAAACCGTTAATTTATATGGATTTCAGGATTTTTTGGGTTTTTTGGGGGTGTGTTGCACTCAAAACCACCCTGAAAGTAGGAATAAATACTTAGTAAAAACCCCTGTTGTGAGCGCAACAATTAAATTATTGGGCGAGAGAAAAACCCCTGTTGATGTTTCTTTGCTGCCTGATTTCGCCAATTTTCCCAGGTATGATTTCCCTAGTAGCGATCGCGCTTCATTTCTCTGGATTCAGCACATTCAGACGATTCCGCCCATTCGCAATCAGCCAATTTTTAGCTTTGGCATCAGTTATTTACGCCCTTGGACAGTGATTTTAAGACTCCGTGCCGTGTAATTGTAAAATAACTTAACGTTTTACAAGGCTGGACGATGCTGAATCCAAGGTTTTGCGGCTTCAATTTGGGCGGCGAGACTAATTAAAGTTGCTTCCGCCGCAGGTTTACCCACCAGTTGCACACTGATAGGTAGACCATGACTATCAAAACCCACAGGTAAGGCGATCGCAGGTTGTCCAGTGGCGTTGGCAGGGGGACAAGGGGCAACCCAGCGCATAATATTCTGAAATGTCTCTTCGGGACTCAACGCCGCCCATTCCCCGACGCGCATGGGTGAATGTAAATACACTGGCAACACCAACACATCAAAATTCTCAAAAAATGCCACAATTTGCCGGGAGACGATTTGCAATTGGGATAAAGCCCGGAGATATTCAGCCACAGAACCAGTACGCGCCAATAACCAACGATTCACAGGCTGCAAAGCCTCCACAGGTAGTCCCGATGCGGCAACTCCCGCTTGCCAAACAATTTGGAATGGTTCGACTAAGCCGCTAAAATCTGGACAGCTTTCGGTCACAGTATTACCCAATTGTTCTAATAACTGGACTGTTTGCAATACACCTTGCTGACAGTTTGCGTCAGCCGTTCCCAAAGGCAGGATTTGCGTGGAAAAAGCAATGCGTAAGCCCGAAACTTTGGACTGGGTAGCAGCCAGAAAAGAAGGTTCAGGATCAGGTAGCCAGTAAGGATCACCAGTGAAGTAACCAGAAATAGCATCTAACATCGCGGCTGCATCAGCCACAGTCCGGGCGATGGGGCCGTTGACAGCAATTCCCCCCAAGCGATCGCCGACAGGGGCTTTGGTGACTCTACCCCGTGATGGTTTAATCCCCACCAAACCACAACAAGCCGCCGGGCCACGAATGGAACCACCACCATCAGAACCTTGCGCGATCGCACATAATCCGGCGGCGACGGCGGCGGCGGCACCACCACTAGAACCGCCGGAAGTATATTCTAAATTCCAAGGATTTCTAGACGGGGGAAAACTTGTGGGTTCGGTGTAAGGAAAGGAACCGATTTCGGAGGTGGCAGTTTTACCAAGAATAATAAAACCTGCCTGTTTAATCCGCGTTACCACCCCATCATCATAATTAGGAATATTGTTTAATAACGCCGGATTGCCGTAGGTACAAGGCACACCAGCCACGGTGTTGAGGTCTTTAATTGAAATTGGCACACCAAAAAAAGGCGGCAGTTCGGCGGCTGTGGCCAGCATTTCGGTTTTTGCTTGGGCATCAGCGATCGCGAGTTCTGCCGTCACCGTAAAATAACTTCCCAATTGGGGATTCAACCGCTCAATTCTTTGTAAATATATTTCCACCAACTCCAGTGGCGACACCTCCCGATGGCGGATTAATCGCGCCAACTCCACAGCCGGAGTAAACGCTAAATCAGTTTCATTCATTTTTCACCCTCCGAACTTGAGATTTTAAATTTTGCAGTCCCCTAGCGGAAAAGCTTTATGGGCAAATCTGGTGACTTGAGAGGTGTGGCGTAGTCAATCTCAAATCTAAAATTGATTGACTTTATTTAAAAAATGTGCATTTATCGAAAATTTTTCAATTGAGTTTGTTACTTTCGCAGTAGTTTCGGGAAGTATGAATCAATAGCGCCTCAGATTTGCTATCTATCAGGACGCTGAATCTACCACCAACTAAGACGAAGCTTGTTTTCAAGCTACCACCTTGCTGCATAGTCATTTTAATTGTTTCACATCAACTTTCGGCAAATCCCCAAGGGATATTTATGGCTGATTTAGAAACGCTGGTAAATGAATTACCAAAAATTGTTCATGGTCTGAGGCTCAATATTGGACATGCTCATGACATCATGCAACAAATTGTCATGATTAATCATGGTCAAGAGCAACTCCGCAATATTCAAGAGAAAATCAAGTCTAGCCAGTTAGAGAAAACACCGATAACGACAGGCGCTTATTTAGATGTAGCACCAAAGCCAGTTATAGATGAAGATTACACAGTCTACATTTATAAATATGACTATCCTGGTTTGCTGACAGCCAAATTTGGACAATTACCAGTAGATATTTCCCTCAAGCAAATTCAGTCTAAAATCGAAGTTTGGGTTGATTGGGGTGATTTAATTCAAGCGATCGCGGCTGATATTCTAAGTGATATCAAATTAGTCCAACAACTCAACCTTGATGCTAGTCATGACAGTATTCCTGCCACATTTCAAGCTGTCGAAGAAGTTTTAAAAATCCAACTCGATTTGAATAAGCCAAAAATCTTACAACAGCAAATTCATCAGATTATTCAAGCTCAAGAAGATGCTTTTAAAATTAAGGAAAGATTAGAATTTATTTTTGACAATATTAAGCAGAGTCATAACTTATTGAGTATTTTATTGGGAGTCTCCGCCTTTTGTGGGAAATCTGGCTTTGCTCTAGAGTGGTTAGATGATGATCAAGAATTAATTATATCTGGTGATGGTAGATTACAAGAATTAACAGATATTATCAATGATTGTGAATTTTATCAAAGTAAAATCGATGCTTTAATTTTGCAGATTAGTACTTTGAGAGTGAAATCAGAAAAAAAAATACCTAAACCCAAAACTGAACAATGGAAATTATTTGAGTTTAACCCGCCAAAAAAGTTTAAACAGCAACACCTAACGCATTATGGCGGAATATTTGTGGTGAGTTTATTAGCTTTAGGTTTTGGGGGGTGGATAATTAAAGCAGAACTACCCAAACTCCAACAACTCCGCTCTAAATTTAATCAAGAAGAAACTGCGATCGCTAATTTAAAATCCGCCCAAAATTTGGGTTTAGAAGCCTCTGGTTTAGTACAATCGCCACCCCATCCTTTAGTAGTTTGGCAACAAGCTGAATCGAAATGGCAAGAAGCAATCAAATTACTAGAAAATATACCGAAAAAAACATCAGTTTTTATTAAAGCGAAAGATAAATTAGTTCTTTATCGCTTAAATCACCAAGCAATCAGTCAAAAAGTAATTGTAGAGAAACAAGCTCTCAATAATTTAGCAACAGCCCATAAATTAGCCATAGAAGCCAACTTTTTGATCCAAAGCTCACCTCGTTCTCGCTCAGTCCGCCGACAAGCAAAATCTAAATGGCAACAGGCGATTAAAATTTTAAAAACAATTCCTGCAAATACATTTGTGTCGCAACAAGCGAAAGAAACACTAGTAAATTATCAAGCCAATTACCGAGAAATTAGTAAAAATATCTAAATAATATAGGAATCATCTTGGACTTTTAAAAATACGTATAAATGTAGGATGTGTTAGCGACAGAGTAACGCATCTCTCAAAGCTTTCGGTGCGTTACGGCTTACGCCTAACACACCCTACTGGCGTGGCAAGGCTAAAGTAGTGCATTAGATTTGGATAAAAACGCAGATAAACGCTGATGAACACAGATAAAATCTATTTTTTAATGCAACATTTAAGGCTTGCCACGCCACTACTGGCTATCTCCCTTGTGTCCCTTTTAAACCATATTCTCAATTAGATAACAAATGTCCTGCTAACCAACTTTCTAAATCAGCTAAAACTTCTTGATAATTGAGGTCATCTTGTAGTTCATGATAAGCCTCTGGATAGATAATTCTTGTCTTATCTTGACAAGCAGTTAGTTGCTCATAAAAAATCTGACTGCCTTCTGGTAATGTGATTCTGTCTGCGCCACCGTGGAGAATTAATAATGGTAATTGCCATTCATTAGTATGGTTATTAATCCAATTAACAGTATTCAAAAATTCTGTTGCTAAACGAGCCGTTCCTAAAGTGTGTCGTAAAGTATCTTGAGCATAGATAGCTAAAACCTTCTCATCTCTTGCACCAGCAGATAAATCAAGACCAGTATTTAAAGTAAACCTTGGCCATATTCGTGATAGCAATTGTCCTAGTAATAGCTTAATCTGTGACACACCAACTTTTCCTAAACTTGGTGCAAGAAGAATCACACCTTTCAGGACAGCCGCAGCTTGGGGATAACGCAAAACATAATCTAAAACAACTATTGAACCTAAACTATGACCTAACAGAAAAATTGGTAATTTTGGTTGTTGAGCTTGAATTAATTCTAAAAAAATTCGCAAATCTTCGCGGAATTCTGCCCAAGCATTAATATATCCTCTTTGCCCTGGAGAACGTCCATGACCACGCAAATCAAAGCTATAAACAGCATATTGTTTAGGGATAAAATGCTGAACTATGTTATTGTATTTGCTACTATGACCGCCCAAACCATGCACAATCACTAATACAGCTTTGACATTACCTGTTGGTTGCCAGCTTTGGTAATAAAGGTCTATTTCCCCAATACCCCGAAATGTACTTTCGTTGTGGTCAATCATAAAGTTAATTTTGCAGTTTATATCTACCCTTTATAAGGGAATTTTTTCGTTTTTTACCAATAATTAAAATATCTAAGAATTACAAAGTTAAATATTTTTTTATTTCTAAATTTTGCTAAATTCATATCCCCGACTTATTTAAGAAATTGAGGATTTCTGCTGCTTAGGATTATCTATGATTACTATAGATTTTTTCAAATGATTAAAATAAGTTTATCAAAAGAATTAAAATTATAAATCACGATTAATGAGATTTTTTTATCTAAATAGTATTTACTAGATTTTATGATCTACGGTAATTACTGATGAGAAGCAAGATGGTTTAGGATATTCCATTTGGCAATACTTCATAACTGTCAAATATCGTAGATAAATTTTTTTAATATTCTATATCTGTGAGGAGTGGTCATGGCTAAGTATCTCCTAGCTTCTGCTAGTGGAGCTAGTTTTTTATGTTTAATTAATGGATTGTTACCCATACAAGCCCTAGCTAACTCCGTACCAATAGATAATAATTCATTGGTAAATGTTCCGCAAAAATCAGCAATTATCAACAGCCAAGTTGCTGCTACTGAAACTAAGTTGATTCTTGCCGATGGTAGCCAACCACAAGCACCGGCTATCAAAAGTGAGGCAGAAATACAAGATTCCTCAGCGTCTCATGAGTTGCAGACATCAGACAATAACGATAACCCTCAAGTAACATCTGTATCACAATTGTCTGATGTGCAACCAACTGATTGGGCTTTTCAAGCCTTACAATCTTTGGTGGAACGCTATGGTTGTATTGCTGGTTATCCCAATGGTAGTTATCGTGGCAATCGTGCTATGACTCGTTATGAGTTTGCAGCAGGCTTAAATGCTTGTTTAGAACGAGTTAACGAACTCATCGCCACAGCCACTTCTGATTTAGTTAAAAAAGAAGATTTAGCAACCTTACAAAAATTACAAGAAGATTTTGCAGCAGAACTCGCAACTCTCCGGGGACGAGTGGATGCACTAGAAGGACGCACCGCCGAACTAGAAGCCAATCAATTTTCTACTACTACTAAACTCAATGGCGAGGTAATTATTGCCGGGATTGGTGCTACAGGTGGCGCACCTAATCAGGGTGATCCTAATATTATTTTGGTGAACAGAGTTCGGTTAAATCTCAGCACTAGTTTTACTGGGAAAGATTTATTAATCACAGGTTTGCAAGCTTACAACTTTTTGGGTGGTGTAGATGGAAGTGGAAGCTTACAAAATAGTTTAGGGTTAGCTTCTGATTTATTGGTTTCTAGTAGTGCGAGGACAAGTTTTGAACCGCTTTTTCCTGGTTTTGATGTGAAAACTTTATCGCCACAGTCAGCGAACAGCGTACAACTATATAAATTACTGTATGTTTTTCCAGTCGCGGATAAGTTAACGTTGTTTGCGGGAACTGCGGCGGAAGCAACAGACGCTTTTCCTGCTATTACACCTTTTTATGGTGAAGGAAATGAGTCGATTTCGCGGTTTGCAGGTTTAAATCCTGTGGCGCGAGTTTCTGGTGGGACTTCGGGAACTGGTTTAGCATCGGCGGCGGGATTTATTTTTAGTATTTCTCCCCAGTTAGATTTCAGAGCTTTGTATGGTAGTGTTAACGCTAACATACCGCAGGAAGCAGGTGATATTGTTCCTGGGGTTTCTAACACGCCTTTGGGTGCGGGTGTGTTTGGTGGTAGTAATGTAATCAGCACTCAATTAACTTTTAAACCTACTAATTCGATAGATGTAGGTTTAAACTATGCCCACAGTTATCACGAAATTAACATCTTAGGTACAGGATTAGTTCGTGATGATATTGGCGCGTTAGCTGGTGTTGAGTTAGGGACACCTGTCACACTTAATTCCGTTGGTGGTACGTTAACTTGGCGCTTTTCGCCGAAGGTAGCTTTGTCTGGTTATGGTGCTGCGATGTTTGTGGATGCTTCTTCTGGTGGTGCTGTTAATGCTTCCACTACATTTACTAGCTGGATGGTAGGGCTGCACTTTAATGATTTATTTAAATCAGGGAATAATGCAGGGATTATTTTTGGACAACCGTTGTTTCGTTCGGATGCTAGTGGTTCGGCACAACTGGCTCCAGATGGGGTAAATCGTGCTACTCCTTATCATTTAGAGGCGTATTATCGCTTTAAGCTGACAGATAATATCAGCATTACTCCTGGTGCTTTTGTGTTGTTTAACCCTGAAGGTGACAGCAGAAATGAAACTACTACTGTCGGTGTTTTGCGGAGTACATTTACTTTTTAGCAGGACTTACGCACCAAGATTGTCTGTGAAGATTGGGTGTAAGGGTGTGTGGTGTAAGGGTTTTAGATACATACACACGCCATTTGGCTCAAGTCGGGAAACCCGCTCATGCCAGTGGCTCCCCTATACCCCTGCACCCTTGCCAAAGAGAGTCGGGGATTTGGGGAGCAAAGGATAATACTTTTACACCTACTGTTTTTCTTAGAAGACTACAAAGGATTAGCCTCTGTCACCACTTCTGGTAGGGGAATAAACTCTGTTTCATTCGGCACACTGGCAAAACGGTTGTCGCGCCAATCGGCTTTTGCTTGTTCTATTCGTTCTGGTCGGCTAGAAACAAAATTCCACCATTTGTAACGTTGACCCAACGGCTCACCACCAATCACAATACATCGAGCCGCAGTATTAGCAGAAACTTTGACTTCATGATCTGGCTCTAGAATAGCGAGGCGATATGGTTCTAGCGGTTCATTATTAATACTCAACCCTTCAGTAACGCTGTATACTGCTCTTTCAGAATAACCAGCCGGGACAGTAAAGTTAGCATTGGCAGAAAGTACCACGTCTAAATAAAGGATAGGAGAAAACACCTTTACAGGTGAGGTATAACCAGAAGCTTCTCCCGCAATTAGTTTGATAACAGCGCCATTTTCTGACCAACTAGGGAGAGTTTCAGCCTTATAGTGAACAAACCAAGGGTCAATTTCTTCGTACTCAACAGGTAAAGCAATCCAAGTTTGAATACCATGAATTGTAACTTCATTGAAGCGGTCAAAGTCAGGCGATCGCTCTGAATGCACAATTCCCTTTCCCGCCGTCATCCAGTTAACTGCACCCGGTTGAATTTCTTGCACCACACCTAAACTATCACGGTGCATAATTGCACCATCAAATAAGTAAGTCAGCGTTGCTAAATTAATATGAGGATGTGGACGGACATCAATACCTTTGTTAGCTGGCAAAACAGAGGGGCCAAGATGATCAAAAAAAATAAACGGCCCGACCATTTGACGCTGAGGATATGGCAAACTACGGCGGGCAATAAACCCACCCAAATCTTTCACTTCTGGTTCAATTATTTGAAGTATTGCCATTTGTAATGGGGGGTAATTGGTAAATGCTGAAATTATTATATTTGATATGTGAACATCAGAGATGAGGGAGATAAGGGAGACAAGGAAGACAAGGGAGAGATGCTAATCAATAATTTAGGATTTTTATTGTATATATGTATATATACTGACTGCTATTTCCCACGGTTTTGCGCTTTAACTCACTTCCTTGATTACCTCCTCAGCAATTTTACGAGATTAATAGTCAAATTTTATAAATCCACAAAATAATCTAGTAGTTATACTATGTTCTTCTCAAAATATCGTTGTAACTTTAGAGGGGTGACAATGGACTAAAGGAAATTTCCGCTATGGGTTTATCCAATCAATTTCAACAGAAGAGCAACTTCTTAACCCAGCTACGTCATCAGCTTGATGTTTTAGAAATCCGTAATGATCAACTTGCTAGAATTTTGTGTAAACTTATTCCTGCTCATTGTCCCTTTGAAAGAACTGTATCAGTTTTAGGGCGGAAACTGTTTCACATTCCACCTTTGTGCAAGTTAAATCCGTTTTATGAACAAGTAGTTAGTCTGCGTTTCAAGTGTTTGATGTATCTGGCAGATGAATGTGGTGAAGATGTGACCAAATACTGTTAGATATGTAGTAATACCAAATTGATCTGAAAAAATATAGCATTCCTATTTGATATGGGAACAGAAGAGACAAGGGAGACAAGGTAGACAAGGAGTCCCGATGAAACAAGCTTCATCGCCAAGTATGAAAGTGGGACTAGCATTGTTACTCAGCACTCAGCACTCAGCACTTTCAAGGCAGAGATATTTGCAAATCATTTACGATTGCTATATTATTTCAAAGTTTGCGGTGTGATGATGAACTTGAATCAGTATGATTACTTATTAGTACTTGATTTAGAAGCAACTTGTTGTGATCAAGGAACTATAAAACGGCATGAGATGGAAATCATCGAAATTGGAGCCGTGATGGTTGAGGCGCAGACTTTAAAAGTTATCGATGAGTTTCAAACTTTTATCAAGCCAGTGCGTTATCCCAAACTGACTGAATTTTGTAAATCATTAACATCGATTACTCAGACACAGGTTGAACAAGCGCCAGAATATCCCGAAGCGATCGCTATACTGAAAAAATGGTTATCTAATTACCCCAATGCTGTGTTTGGTTCTTGGGGAGATTACGATCGCAACCAGTTTAAACAAGATAGCAAGTTTCACAATCTTCCTTTTCCGATTGCTTATCCTCACGTCAATCTCAAACAACAGTTTAGTGACAGCCAAGGCTTATCCAAGCGATACGGTATGGCAGAAGCATTGCAACTCGTCAATATAGAATTACAAGGAACTCATCATCGTGGTATTGATGATGCAAAAAATATTGCTAAACTCTTACCTTGGATTTTGAATCGACAAAACTTGTAGTCAGTTAGCTCGTTGTTTTTAGCATATCTGATTATCCACAAAAACTATCTTCAGATAGATGCTTTTTAAAATTTCCTAGAATGTCTAATTCAATCAAAACTAAACAGTGATTAAAAACAGCTTGTGTATCTAGGTTACAGGCTGTTTTTTGATTTTTTTTGCTGAAGTTTTAAGTAAATATGTTTTATTCACCATTCGGATGACTGCAAAATTGATAGTTAATGATTTGGTTAAGAAAAAAGCATTTTTTATTTGCGCTCATTCACTTAATACTTAGGTGGTCTAGTATAATAACGACGTTAATTGCCAATCAAAGCATAGAATTAGACCGTTGGATTTAAACTTTTCTTAAATTATTTTGTTCTGTAAATCAATACACTTTTCTCAAATAAGATTCATTGCATTTATCACTAGCCTCATATATCTATTAAATATAATTTGTGATTTTCATTCATCAACCATTAGATAAAATTTGGTTGTCATATTTTTATAGTTGGTAATAATCCTTGATTTTAGAGGTTTATAGGCATCATTTCAGAATCACATTAAATGCTCTGGCTAATATATGAAGATTAGGTTAAATATCTAAAATATTACTTCCATACCACTCAATTAACTCAATCCTAAAAATTCATCAAGTGTTTATATATTAAACAGTAATTGTACTAATCATTTTTTAGTACGGAAATAGGTTATGGATTTACCTTTACAAAAACTATAGAGAGCATTTTATAAACTGAATAGATGAATTTGAATCACTGCATTTTTCTGGAAATTAAGGTAATAAATCCCTACAATTTTTCTGCCAGAAAAACTTAGTAATTAATTTGCCAACTATCTACCCTCAAATAGCATCTATGAAACTGAATCACCAACTTTACCTATACTCATCTCTAGCTAAATTTCGCTGGGTAAAAAATAGCTATACAGCAAAAATTATGCTGGTAGCTTTTTTAGGGACTCATGTACCATTGCTGACTTTACTATTCTGGTTTGTGACATCTAACTCCTATTCTTGGGAGATAGCAGTAAAAGTATTGTTAATTGCTTTATTCTCTACACTTGCAGGTACAGCCGCAACACTATATGCACTTCGATATCTTCTGGCTCCAGTTATTTTAACTTCGGCGGCACTACAAGATTATTTTCATACTAAAAAATTACCGGAACTGCCTACAGAATATGTAGATGAGGCAGGTACATTAATGGCAGATACTACCCAAACTCTGCACAAGTTAGATGAGTTAATTCATCAAATTACTAATTATGATAATTTAACTGGATTACCCAATCGGGATTTATTCTGCGATCGCCTGTATCAGAACATATCACAATCGCACAATCAGCAGCAGCTTGCAGCATTGCTGGTGCTGGGTATTGACGATTTCGCAGGTATGAGTTACGGATTGGAGCATGAAAAATCTAACTTGCTGTTAAGAGCAGTTGCCCAACGTTTAACTAATTGTATAAGTCAAACAGATATCCTATCCCATTTGAGCCAAGATGAATTTGCGATCGCCCACACTGATATACTCTCCTTTGAGAATGTCATTAAACTCTCGCAGTTACTTTTAAATACAGTCTCCAAACCTTTCTTAATCGAAGGGCAGCAAATTCACATTACCGCCAGCGTTGGCATCACAATCAATAGTGTAGGCGATCGTAATTCTGTAGATCAATTATTACAACAGGCTCACATCGCCCTTTACCAAGCAAAACAGCAAGGGCGCAGTCAATATCGCTTCTATTCCCCAGAAATTAACGCTCAGTTGCAAGAGCGATTAACGCTAGAAAATGAATTACGGGGAGCATTAGAACGTAGAGAAATGGTAGTTTACTATCAACCCCTAATTGATTTACATACTAGACAAGTAACCGCACTAGAAGCACTTGTACGTTGGCAACATCCCATACATGGTTTGATTTCTCCCGCCAAATTTATCCCCATTGCCGAAAACAACGGTTTAATTATCTCAATTGGAGAATGGGTATTACGTACCGCCTGCGCTCAAAATCGGGCTTGGCAATTAGCTGGAATGGAACCTATTCGGATGTCAGTCAACCTTTCAGCCAGACAGTTTGAAGAACCAAACTTAGTAGAGGTTGTCAAACAAATCCTGCAAGAAACAGAGTTACCACCATCCTACTTAGAATTAGAAGTCACCGAAAGCTCTTTAATGGGTGACATTCAACGTTCTGTAAAAACCCTCAAACAATTACGAGAACTGGGCGTATGGTTAGCCTTAGATGACTTCGGTACTGGTTATTCTTCTTTAAACTACTTGAACCGTTTCCCTGTAAATATGATCAAAATTGATCGTTCCTTTGTACAAGATGTCATATCTAACCCGGAGAGTGCAGCTATCACCGATGCCATTATTGCCTTAGCCAAAAGTCTCCAGTTAAACATCACCGCAGAAGGAGTAGAAACCCAAGAACAGCTAGAGTATTTACAAAAATGTGGCTGTCAAGAAGGTCAAGGATATTACTTTGGTATCCCTGCACCTGCTGAGAAAATTACTCAACTGTTTCAGCAAAATTTACACCCGCTAGAAGAAATAGCTGCATAAAACTCATAAGTAGTATTGTAATAGTAGCCAGTTATTGTAGAGACGTTGTATACAACGTCTCTACAATATTTATAGAGTGCAGTGTCTTATAGAACCTGTATAACCATCTACATAAATTGAAAAAATAATTTCCAAGCAATGTTAGCTAAAACAGCCATTAATCGGATTTCAACTCTATTTTCTCTCTATCCTTGGTTGAGCGTAGTTATTTTTTCAATACTGGGTCTTATAGGTATTCTCAATCATGCAATGTGGCGTGATGAACTCAACCCTTGGTTGATTGTGAGAGATAGTGAATCTTTCACAGATTTAATTGCCAATATTAAATATGAAGGGCATCCAGTCTTGTGGTATTTTTCTCTAGCATTTTTGAGAAGAATTGCCGACAATCCCTTAATTATGCAATTATTTCACTTATCTATTACAATTACTGCGGTTCTTATATTTTACTTATATAGTCCCTTTAAAAATAAACATAAATTACTATTTATTTTTGGTTATTTTCCTTTTTATGAATATTTTCTAATTTCCCGTAACTATGCTTTTAGTCTCCTATTTATTTTTGCTTTTTGTGCTGTCTTTCCATCTCGAAAAAAAACTTATTTGTATTTATCTAGTTTAATAGGCTTATTAGCAAATAGTAGTGCTTATGGATTACTCGTTTCATTGGCTTTATCATTAACACTGCTATTTGAATTTTGTTTTGATAGTGAGCAGAGGAGAAAATATTTTGAAACCAGTAAAAAATATGATTTGATTTTAAGTTTTTTAATAGTTATATTTTCTTTAATATTATCAGTTTATATTATTACTCCACCTGCCAATAGTTATTTACATGGCGGATTAAACAACGGATGGTCAACACATTTAGATATATTCAATTTGTTAAAGAGTATCAACAGATTGTTGGCTAGTTATTTGTTAATTATCCCCAAAAAAAGATTGCTAGATTTAAGTATCTGTGCTTTTATCAGTATTTTGATATTCACTTTATATTTAATAAAATTTTCTAAAAAACCAGTTGTGCTGTTTATGTATGCAGTAGGTAACTTTATCCTAATGGCATTTACTTATTTACGCTTTGCCGGACATCATCGTCACTTTGGACATTTTTATTTAGTTTTTATCGCAGCCTTATGGCTAGAGAGTTATTTTCAAAATTCTCTGGTGTTGGAAAATAAATTGTCTCCAACACCAAGATTATTTAATTTAGCGCAAAAATGGCATTACATTGTTTTTACATTAATTCTGTCTGCTCAATTATTTGGAGGTGTTTACGGCTTTGCTAGAGACTTAGTTATCCCATTTTCTGCCAGCAGAGAAACTGCCCATTACATCCAACAAAATCAGTTAAATGATGAATTTATTGTAGCCAGTCGAGATGCAAATATGGCTGGATTATCAGGTTATCTAAATAGGAAATTATACTATCCTGAACGGCAAATGATGGGAAGTTTCACTTTATTTAAACAAGGTCGTCAAGATGTTGACCAGCCGGAGATATTGAGACAAATTCATGCTTTATTTCAGAGTCAAGCCGTTGAGAGCAGAATTTTATTGATTTTAAATAAAGAACTTAATATCAATCAAGATGATTTAAATATTGTTACTATCAAGAGTTTTAAAAGAGCTTGGATAGATAGTGAACGATTTTATCTTTATCGGGTAGATAAGTAGGTAGACACAATTATTTAGAAGACGCATTTCGACTCCGCTCAATGCTCGTAAATTGAATTGTAATGTTTACAAGCGAACATCAAATTTCGCCTGTAAACTATGATTTAAAACATCTCAAAAAATCCGTCATCTAATTCATAACCCAGCATTTGCGCCATCGATTTTAGCCGGGATGAACTGGGAATTGCTTGTTGTTTTAACCAGTCATTTAAAACAAAGATTTTGTGCATTAAAAATATTTCTAATGCTTCAGGATTATATTGAATGCCTTCTTTATTACTGAATTGATGTGGTACAAGCATAGCTGCATAACGAGCTAATTCTCCTGATTTCCAATCTAATAAAAAAGGTATCCAAGGATATTTTGCATCTAAACGAATAAACCACAGGCGTAACTCTGGAACCTCGGAAAGTTCGCGGGGGTCGCCGGGATCTAGAGGGTAGTCGATGTTAAAGCTTAATTGCTGTTCATAAGCAGCAATTCCCTCTTGCAGCAGTGGTTCAATTACCGTTAAAGCGGGGGATAAATCTAAGGTATTAATTGAGTCTGTATGGAGTGCGATCGCTATAGCCATAGTAATTTGTAAATGGTAATTGCTAAGTCGATAAAAATAGAAAGTCGAAACTTTACTCAGCACTCAGTATTGTACTCAGTTGTGGGATTAACACCGCAAACGCTTGACCACGATGACTAACTGATTTTTTCTCCTCTGGTGACATTTGGGCAAAGGTTAACTGTTTTTCGGGAACATAAAATACAGGATCATAGCCAAAACCACCCTCCCCACGGGGTGCATGAAGTATTTCACCACGACAAATACCTTCGCATTGTACAGCTATCTCACCATCTGGACGGGCGATCGCTACTACACAGACAAATTGTGCTTGTCTGTTACTTTCATCACCTAATTCTGTTAATAACCGCGAAATTCTCTCTGCGTCGGTTTTGCCATAACGCGCCGAATATACTCCCGGTATACCATTCAAAGCATCTACCTGCAAACCAGAATCATCAGCGATCGCCCATTGTCCTGTAGCTTTGGCAACTTCGGAGGCTTTTAAACAAGCGTTAGCCGCAAATGTATCACCTGTTTCTTCAACTTCTAATTCTTCTGGCTTCAGCGTTAATTCCCAACCAGAATCTATCAGGTAAGCTTGCATTTCCTTTAACTTACCTGGATTGCTTGTAGCAACTACGAGTAATTTGGTCATATTTTCAGCGAACAGTTAACAGTTAACAGTTAACAATTAAACGTGATAACTGACAACTGATAACTGTTCACTGATATTATTCTGCCCACTGTCTCGCCCAATCAAGGGTTTTATGTACTTCCTCGATGGTTGAGGCTTCGCAGTAGAGGCGCAAAACTGGTTCAGTTCCGCTAAAGCGAATCATTAACCAACTGTGGTCAGCGAGGCGAAATTTGTAACCGTCGATTGTTTGACAATCAATGACTGCTTTTCCAGCAATTTCTGTTAAGGGTTGGGTTTGGAGTTGTTGCAAAAGACGCGATCGCACTTCCATACTAGCTAAGGGTAAATCGATGCGATCGTAAGCCGAATTAAACCCTGTTTGTTGTTGCAAGTCAGAATAATATTCACTCAAATCGCGCCCAGATTCGACAATTGCTTCTAGGACATACAATGCTGAAAGTAGCGCGTCTCGTTCGGGAATGTGGCTACCATAACCAATCCCACCAGATTCTTCCCCACCTAAGAGTACTTGTGAAACTAACATTCTGTCGGCGATGTATTTGTAACCGACTGGTGTTTCAAACAATGACAGATTGTGCAGTGCTGCGACACGGGGAATCAAGTCAGAACCACTGACAGTTTTGATAATTTCCCCGGTGAAACCACGTCGCCGCGTTAAGTGGTCAATTAATATCGGGATTAAAATTTGCGAACTTAAGAAATTAGCTTCTTGGTCTACCGCCGCAATGCGATCGCAATCTCCATCAAATACTAAACCAACTGTTAAACCAGATTGATTTGTTTCGTGGTGAGTTTTGATGACTTCAAATAACTGAGAAAGATATTTCGGTAATGGTTCCGGCGCACCACCACCAAATAACGGGTCGCGGTTGCTATTGAGTTCTTTGACCTGATCACCCAATAATCTTGCCAGTCCGCCAGCAGCTGCACCGTGCATCACATCTGCAAACACCGTCAGTTTACCAGAGGCGATCGCTTCTCGAATTTTGGCAATCTCAACTTTACCTTCTAGCCCTGTGGTGTAACTAGGCCAGGGGTCAAACTTCCCTAATTTTCCCGGAGTAGTCGCCTTGGGGACTCCCTGAGTTAACAATGCTTCTATATCTTTTGTAACTTCTGGTGAGACCGAACCACCAAAATATCCTTTGACTTTTAACCCTAAATATGCACCAGGATTATGACTAGCTGTAATCACTAACGCTCCCAAAGCATTGAGTTCTTTAGCAGCCCAGCTAAAAGCCGGTGTTGGGGCAAATGATTCACTCAGCAAAACATCAAATCCGACGGCGGTAACAGCATCAGCAACAGCACGGGCGAAGTCTTCCGCCATAAAACGGCGATCGTAACCGACGATAATAGTTCGGCTACCGACTGTCGAGTAATAAGTATCATATAAGACTTTCGCGGCTACTGGCGCTACCAAGGCAAGGCGTTCAAAGGTGAACTCTTCACCAATCACACCCCGCCAGCCATCTGTACCAAATTTGATTGCGTTAGCTACAACTGGCATTGGGATATCCTAACTGTCCATCTGAGGATTTTAGCACTTGTTCAGTAAATCGGGTAAAAAAAGTAGCTTTCTAAAGCTGTGTAGGTAATTTGGGGTTTCGGTTCTTAAAGCAAATAACAATTAACGCTGTAACCTGTCGCCTACTAGATGAGTTACGATCGCTATTTTAATCATCTGGTATGAAAAGAATAGAAGTCGAACAAAGAACCATTTTGATTGGTTTAGCTGGTAGTCACGGTTATGGGTTAAATCGTCCTGACTCAGATTTGGATTTTCGGGGCGTGTTTATTGCGCCTAAAAGATATTATTTGGGATTTGACAGTATCGAACAAAAAGATACTGGTTGGGATGAACCAGGGATATTTCCGTTTATTGATGGCAATAAAGATACAGTTATTTATGAATTAAGAAAAATCCTGCAATTATTAGCAGGGGCAAATCCCAATGTTTTGGAATTGCTGTGGTTACATAAATATCCGGTGTTAACTGAAGTTGGTCAATATTTAATTAAACATAGAAATTTATTTTTAACGAAGAAAGTTAGGCATACTTATACAGGTTATGCTTTTGCTCAAATCAAAAAGATGCAAACCCATCGCAAATGGTTATTAAATCCACCACAAAAGCAACCGTTACCTGCTGATTATGGGATAGAAAATGAAGAGCCACTCAGTAAAGATGAGCTAAACGCTTTTTTGGAGTATCTTTACTTATTAATTAGAGGGCGAATTGAATTTTTAGAAGAAGCCGAGCAATTATATAAATTATTAACAGCAGATATTGATTTTAAAGGTGTACTCAAACAATATGCTTTACCTAATGAAGCTTTAGAATATACCGAACATTTAACTTATGGTCGGAAAGACTTTATTAGACTGCTGCAAAAAAGCCAAAGCTATCAAATTGCTGTGCGAGAATGGAAAGCATATTTATCTTGGCAAAAAAATCGCAATCCAGCGAGAGCCGAAATGGAAAGACAGTCTGGATTTGACTTGAAACATGGAATGCACTGCATTAGATTACTTCGCAGTGGCTTAGAAATATTGCAGCGAGGAGAAGTAATTGTTGATAGAAGAATGGCTGGAGATGTTGATGATTTAAAAGCTATTCTCAAAGGTCAATATAGTTATGAACAGGTGATGCAAATGGCAGAAGATTTAGTAGCACAAATGGAAGATGTGTATGAAAAATCAACTTTACCTGCGAAACCTGATTTGGAACAAATTAATGAACTATGTATAGAATTGGTGGAAATGCAAGGATGGAATCATACCAATTCTTAATTCATAATGACAGTAGATTCGATGTTTATAAGGTACAGCGACTGATTGAAAAAAGTAATGAGTAATGAGTAATGAGTGAGAAATTTACTTAATACTCATTTGACTTATTGGTGCAGAAATTACCCCTTCCATCCCTCCCACACTCCCCACACTCCCCAAACTCCCCACACTCCCCACACTCCCTACCCATGCGTGAGAAATTCGGGTAAGGCGGCGGCGACTTGCAAGATTAATGCTTCATTGTAGGGGGCGGCGATCATCTGCACACCTAAAGGTAAAGCATTAGGATGGTGAATTGGCACTGATAAAACAGGTAAGCCAATAAAAGATAAGGGTTGGGTAAATAATCCTAAATGTGGGCGCACTAAAATTTCCTCACCATTTAAAATCATGGTTTGCTGACCGATAAATGGTGCGGAAATTGGTGTGGTGGGGGCGAGAATAATATCGACATTTTGAAAGACGGCGCGGACTTGATCTCTATACCAACGGCGAAATCGTTGGGCTTGTATGTACCAACTACTAGGAATTAAAGCCCCAGCCAAAAAGCGATCGCGGGTTGCAGGGTCAAAATCTTGGGGGCGCGATCGCAATTGATCTAAATGCAGATTTGCGCCTTCACTGGCGGTAATCACAAAAGCTGCTGCACGGGCGCGTTTAGCTTCGGGTATGGTGACAGATTGAGTTACTCCCAAAGCCTCTGCAACTTTGTGAACTGCGGCTAATGCTTCTGGGGTGGCACCTTGAATAAAATAATCATCGGCTAAGGCAATTCGCAGATGAGAAATATCTTGATGGAGTTGGGGTAAACATAACTCTGGCGGACGTTGACTAGAAATCGGATCACGTTCATCTTTTCCTTGCAACACATCAAAAATCGCCGCCGTATCCCTTACCGAACGGGCAAAACTGCCAATATGGTCAAAACTACTCGAAAATAAAGCTACACCAGCCCGTGATAACCGTCCGTAAGTTGGCTTAAAACCAAACACCCCACATAAAGCCGCAGGTACACGAATAGAACCATTAGTATCAGAACCGAGGGTGAAGGGAACTAAGCCAGCCGCCACCGCCGCCGCCGAACCACCAGAAGAACCACCTGCAATGCGTTGTAAATCATGAGGGTTATGAGTAGCGCCATAATGAAAGTTTTCCGTAACAAATCCATAGGCGTACTCATCCATATTTAAAGCACCAACCAGCACAGCACCAGCTTGTTTCAACTTGGCGACTGCGGTTGCATCTTGGGTAGCTGGGGGATTTTCGGCGTTAATTTCTGCACCAGCTAAAGTTGTGATACCAGCAATATCAAACAGATTTTTCACAGCAAAAGGTACACCAGCTAGTAAACCTGGATGATTACCTTGGGCGATTTCTTGATCAATTTTGGCTGCATCTGCTAAGGCTGTTTCTGTGGTGACAGTGGTAAAACTGTTAATTTTGTGGTCTATAGTGGCAATTTTTGTGAGTGCAGCTTGAGTAACTGCAACTGCACTCACTTGACCACTGCATACAGCCGCCGCTATTGATAGGGCATCAGCAAAATCTAAATTCATCAGTTAGGCAACAGTGCGTTTAGCTTTTTGAGTCACAGCAGTTCGCATAGTTTTGATGAGTTGCAATAAAACAACGGTAAAACCTAAATCTAAGAAGCAAGATAACAACAGCCACACAGGCAGAAATTTATCTTCAGGATGTTTATAAGCGTCAAAAACAATGCGATTGACTGCCCTTGAGCCTATCATAAAACCATAAAGGGGCGCTATTAACGATCGCACTTGTTCACCAGCACTGGTTAAATCGCCACCTTCTGGTTTAAATTTGTCCGCAAAGGTGGATAAAGTGTTATTTATACCCCAAAGACTGTAGATAGGAATTAGAAATCTAGCGATCGCACCCCCTGGGCTAATCGGATATTCTTGAAAGAGATTTTTTAAATCTGTATGGATACGATGTAGCCAAATCAAAAAAATAATAATTGAAGCGATACTCGTCAGCAACGCAACTATTGATACTACTCCATCTAAACTCGCCACTACTTGATAAACTGGCTGCGCGATGACAGCTAACAACGAGAACAACGTCGAAACAATCCCAACTCCCACCACTACCCACAGCACCCGCACCAAAAATTTGCCGATAGCCGCAGATTTCAAAGAACTAGCAGCATTGAAATTTGTCATAGCCTTTTTCCAATGGCATTATCGGCTAATATCTTAGTCTTGCTAGTTATTAGCAAAACTCAGTGCATTTACGTGAGACATCAAAGAGAGGATGATTCACTATGGTTCAAATACTGGTGCAGCTTCAATTTCTGGGGGTAGAGGAAATGAATTGACTAGTTGAGCGATCGCTTGAACTCTGGCAAAATTTGCTACCACCCCCTCATAATATTCATCCTTGATTGGCAAATCTAATAACAAAGCAGCTTGCTCAACATACTTATTGACATCTAATTCTTGATTTTGCATATTTTCTATTACTGCTCCGAAATCTTTTTTACTTTTGATTTATCATATTTGCGTAACCCGTCAAACGCCCCACCCACAAGGGGATGGGGCTTGTAACTGACCGAAAGAATCGGTCGAAACATCCGGCATATTGACTGATGCCTGCTCCTCTGTCCCTTGGGTAGAGGAGAGAATATAGTCATCCCTGACATTCTTAGCAGCATTCAGATCCGCGTGTGTCCGATGCCCACAGTTTTTGCAATGGAATTTGGACTTGTGGCGGTTTGTCCTGCGAATGTGCTTACAAATATTGCACTTCTGAGATGTGTAACGAGGATCTTGGTGAACTACTCGTTTACCCAATGCTTCTGCTTTGTAAGTCAGAAATTGTTCTTGTTGGTAAAAAGTCCAACTGCCCAACCATTTATTCATTTTCTTGCCCCGTCGCTGTGTGCGAATACTGGACAAGTCCTCTAGTACAAAAACCGCTATTCCTGGTTGATTGGCTAACTTTTTACTCACACAATGATTCGTATCCCGCATGAACCGCTTCTCACGTCCAGACATCGCTTTTAAACGACGTTTGGCACTACGAGTGCCTTTTTGCTGGAGTTGACGACGATTGTATAAGTAACGTCTTTGTACTTTTCTAATCTTAGAAGAACTGAAGAATTGACCATCGCTGGTAACAGCTTGGTGATACAAACCTCGGTCAATTCCTTGAATTTGTCCTTCTATATGTTGCGGATCTTCTATCTCAAAAACCAATCTCACCCAGAATTGCTTAGTGTTCTTGGTGTAAGTGACAGTTGCTCCACAAAAATCCCAAGTTTCAAACACTTCTTGAAAATATTTAGGAACATCAAGAATTAAAGCGACTCGCTTGCCAATACAACTAAGAGTTAATTGCTTCCCTCTTAGTGTCATTGTGCGCTTATCGTACCTTAGCCCTGATGTTGGTTTTTTCTTGGGAATGCTTTTAAATTTTGTGGCTTTGATTGCCTCAAGTGCGCTGTCTCGAACTGTTTGTAACAACGCAGAAGGCACACTTGGAAACTGAACCCTTAACAGGTGATACAGTTCCTTGTGTGCCTTATTTTTGTTATAGGTACTGTTAGCAAGAGCATAGTCAATATGTGCATTAAATATTTCTGCACACTGATTCATTAAAGGTAAAAACCTTTCTGACGGTAAATCAACTGGGATGCTAACAGTGCGTTTCATGCAGATTCTACTGGCTTGTAGTAAGCGATAATTACAGCTTCGTAAAGAGAGTTTTCTTGTTGATAAATTTCGGTATCAACCAACTCCCAATCAGCAATTTCTGAATTTAATGAACGAGTTTTTTGATGATGCTCCTTAAGGAATTTCAAACTATGCTCTGGCGAGTTCATCATCGGCATAGTTGGCAAAATATTTTCATCAGAAAATCCTGGTAAAGCTTGCAAAATACAAAGAGTTCTAGGTTTGTTTTCCGCGTAAAAATCTTTTAGAAACTGGTTCATTTTAGTCCACCTTGTTTGTACAATACCAACGACCTTTCTTTTGAAAGACTTTGAACTTTTGTCCATAGAGATGCCAAGCACATTCTCTTTGTGCCGCTTGCCAACTTTTCGCATTCAACGCAATTACTATTTCTTCTGGTTGCTCCTCTGGATCTCCTAAATAGTCTGAGTTAAATATGTTACCTCGTGCATCTGCCGCAACTCTCCTTCCATCTGAATGCTGCCAGATGTAATAACTAATTCCACCCACGACAGCAACTCCGATTAACACACAACCTACTCCCGCAGTTCCGGCACAAAAAGCAACAGGAGCGCAGTGAAGCGGTACATCGAAACTCAAAAACAGCGAGGTGATGCGTCTACCCAGAAGCATATTGCTAATTAAGGGGGTATCGTTAGCGAAGCGGTAGCGAGGAACGAGCGTCACCCCCTTAATTAGCCGCGCTTACATCCCCACCCACAAGGGGATAGGGTTTTACGCGCGATCAATAAAGTTTTGCTGATAATATTCACTGGAACCCACTAAATAAATCACATCCCCCGTATGCAGCATAAAGCGACAGTCATCAAGATGAGGTAATGTGAGTTCCGCTACTCGCCTTTGGGGGTTTTGTCCACCGTGTCTCCCTGAACCGCTATCTCCGACTACCAAAAACGAAAATTCAGGATTATCAGCTTGACCATCTTCTAGCATTAACTGAGTTTGGTCAATACCGCGCCGTTGAATTAACGCATCTTGCCAGCGAACACGCTGGTTCATCTTCTGAATTTTTTTGGCGATCGCTGGATCAGAAACAAGCTTCAAAACATTTTACTCCTACAAGACTGACGTACAAAGGATATTCGTTGAGATTGGGTGTAAGGGTGTCGAATTTGGGGAGTGTGGGGAGTGGGGAGTGTAGAGAGTGGGGAGTGTGGGGAGTGTGGGGGGAAAGATTTCTTCACCATCCTCCCACACCTCCCACACCTCCCACCCTTCCCACACCCCTGGATTTCTCTCTTGTGAGAAATCCAGGTTTAACTTCCCGTTTCTTCTTCGCTGGGTGGGGGATTTTTCAACTCAATGACTAGATTTGGCAGTCCCTCAAGTTTTTCTGCAGGTTCCACTACTTCTACTGCGGGGACAAACACCCGCAAACCTGCTGGAACACATTTGACTTCTATTGGTGTTGTACCAACTATCTCCCCATCTATGACAACTTTTTGTGGTGGTTCTGTGGTGATTTTAAATTGTTTGGCGCGGAGATAGCCAATATCATCTCGTTCAACTGCATTCCCCGAAGAAGCACTTTGAAATAAATGATATGTCGCAGCGATCGCCCCGGCTTTATTGACGGGAGCTACAATTGTGACATCGAGTAATCCATCATCATAAATAATTCCACCAGGCCCTTGTGCCAAAACTGATGTCGGCGGCGCAGCGTTAGCTACTGTTACGGCGGCGGCTGTGGTTTTAATGATTTTCTCGTCGGTTTCAATTTCGACATCAAAACTCTGTAATTCCCGTAATTGTTGGAGTCCCGCCAAGATGTAAGCAATAATTCCAAAGCGGTTTTTTGCTTCTCTGTTAGCTTTTTCTACCGTTTCCGCCTCAAAGCCCACACCAGCGAGTAAGATTAATGGGCGATCGTTGCAATAAGCTACATCTACATTGCGAGTTGCCCCTTGTAAAATTGTTTGACAAGCTGCATCAATGGTGTCGGGAATACCTAAAGCATTGGCAAAGGCGTTGGCGGTTCCCCGTGAAATAATGCCAAAGGGAATATTCGTATTAATGACTGCGGCTGCTGCTGCTGAAAGTGTACCATCACCACCAGAGGCGATAATTTCATCCACTCCGCGCTGAACTGCGTTATAAGCCAATTGATCAGCGTTGACTTCTTCAGTTGTGAAATGAATATCTAAATCAATAGTTGGTTCTAATAATGCGCGAATCTCAATCAGTTCTTGTTCTGGGTTGCCTTGACCCGCTACTGGATTGAAAATGAGGCAGGCGGAACGATTCATAAAAGTTAAATTTTAAGCAGCGATCGCTAACATACCAAAATATTCCTATCATTCCCAGATAATCTTGACTTCTCTCTGACGACAGGTTGACGAGATACCCGACTTCTTGAAGAAGTCGGGTATCTGACCACTTAATAATGCCATTATTCAGTATTTTGCTGAACTAGCTGATACATTAGTCACACCTAATTTTTCTTAAATGTCTTAACTGTCTCAATTTAATTTCTTAAATGTCTTAAATTTCCTTGAATGTTTTCGCAAATACATAGAGAATATATCAACGTAAAAACTAAAATTATCAAGCATAAAAACCCTAAATTAAATATAAATTAAAAATAAAATTTTCCATAAATATATTTATAAGGAGTCCGAAAAATGGATATCGATAACATAGGTCAAATTTCTAAAAGAGACTTAGAGATAATTCAACTGCATCAATTTCAACAACCTATTTATTGTTGTAATGTAACTGCGATCGCATACGCTTTGACGGCATTAGGATATTTAACAACTGTCGATGAAATTTTCTACGCCACCCAACTGCCTATCGCCTCAGTTTTAGATGATGGCATGACTTTAGCCGAAACTTACGACACCTGCAAAATCTATATAGAAAGAAAAGGATTACCTTTATCAATTCAGATGGATCATTTTGATAAGCCGAGTTTGACACTCGAAGCATTCATCCGCGAAGTTGAAACTGCTGTTTGTAATGAAAATGATGTCCATATTCTCAACTTTAATACTCGGATTGCTCATGAAAATCCCAGTTTAGAAGGTGGTCACTTCTCTTTACTAGCAGATTATGACCCCCAAACTCAAGAAGTCACCATTGCAGATACCAATCCCAAGCGATATACAAGGTTTTGGAAATGTCCAATTCAACGGATGTACACTGCTTGCGTAGATAAAGATTCCTCGTCAAATCGCTCTCGTGGAATGATTGTACTCCGCAGATTAGAACCAGCTAAAACAGGTAACGGCGCACTTCATCCAGCAGAACTAGCTTTAAATGCCCTCCATGCAGAAAATAGCTAATACCATTTTGGATTTTAGATTTTGGATTGGGTAAGGGTTGATCGGTAAGCTTTTGAGTCATCCATTTGTCGCATTCTTTTTTCAAATTGGTATAAGTTTTGTTAGTCAAGTCTCCTGAAAGTATCACCGAAACAGCACTTTAACTCCTTCATTTGTCTTGTGAAGGAGTTATTTTCTATCCATAGCAGGTGACAGGTTACAGATTCCAACTCCCTAACTTTGACACAAAGAGCGATCGCTCGATTCTAATTTTGTGTTAGTTTGCAAATAATCCTGCACCAGCGAGCAACCATAACTTAAGGCATTTAATTGGAGAATGCGCGGTAAATTCCATAAAATTAGCGTATTATCATCACCACCAGAAGCTAAAAAACTGCCATCGCGGCTGATGGCGATTTTGCGAATACCTGCGGTATGTCCTCTCAAAGTTGTGATTTCTGTACCATCCAATTGCCAAAGTTTAATTGTGGCATCAATACTCCCCGACGCTAAAATTTTGCTATCAGGAGTAAAGGCAACTCCCCAAATTGCTGCTGTGTGACCTGTGAATGTTTGCAGTAACTTACCGTCAATTGTCCACAATTTCACAGTATTATCACCACTACCAGTTGCCACCATTTTACCGTCGGGACTAAAAGCAGCGTGCCAAACTGAGGCTGTATGTCCGACTAAGGTTGTGCGTAATTTGCCATCTAATGTCCATAATTTAGCAGTACCATCACCACTAACAGACACCACCATTTTACCGTCGGGACTAAAGGCGACTTGCCAAACTTCTGCTTGATGTCCTTTGAGAATCTGCGGTTGAGGCTGATTACGATGCCATATTTGGGCTATTTTATCAACATTTGACATAGCGATCGCTTGACCGTCGGGACTCAACATAGCTGATAAAAGTTTACCGAGAGGGTCTTGATAAGTGGCAATTAACTTGCCGTCTTGTTGTTGGAGTTTGATTTTATCGTTATAGGTACGCAGGGCAATTAACTTACCATCATGACTAAAGGAAATATCAAAAATTGCCCCTCTAGACTCGGTAAAAGTTTGCAGCAATTTACCTTGGCGACTCCACAGTTTAGCGGTGTTTTCGTGACCAGTCGTCCCAATGATAGTACTATCTGAAGTGATATTTAATGACCAAATTCCCGATTTATGGGCAATGACTGACTTTTGAAAAGGGTTTTCACTCTGCCAAAGTCTGACAACATTTTCTGCACCCGCCGAAGCAATAAAACTACCATCAGGACTAAAACTTACTCCCCAAACAGAAGCGATGTGACCTTTAAGGGTGCGGAGTTCTGTACCATCAATACTCCAAAGTTTCATTGTTTTGTCGAGACTAGCAGAAGCAATAGTCTGACCATCAGGACTAAATGCTACTCCCCAAACACCTGCACTATGACCTTGCAGCGTTTTATCCAAACGATAGGTATGATCTTCACGGTTGCGTCGCCACAGTTTGACTGTTTTATCTTCACTAGCAGAAGCAATCATTTGACTGTCAGGACTGAAAGCTACAGCAATTACCCAAGTACTATGACCTTTGAGAGTTTGCAACAGTTTGGCGTTTTGCCAGTCTGCACCTTCTCGTTTCCAAATTTTGACGATCCCATCTATGCTGCTGGCTGCTACAAGTTGACCATCGGGACTAAAGGCGACTCCCCAAAACCCGACTCGTTCACCAGAAAAAGTTTTGAGTAAGGTACCATCTCGCTTCCAGAGTTTCATGGTTCTGTCAAAACTAGCAGAAGCAATAATCTGACCATCGGGACTAAAGGCGACTCCCCAAATGGAAGCATTATGACCTTTGAGTGTTTTTAATAAAATGCCTGCTGTTGTCCACAGTTTGACAGTACCATCTTCACTCGCCGAGGCCAGTATCTGACCATCAGGACTAAATTTGACGCATCTCACTGTGGCTGTGTGTCCTGTGAGGGTGGCGACTGCTTGACCATCACGCCGCCAAAGTTTAACGGTTTTATCGACGCTGGCTGAGGCGATGAAAGAACTATTAGGACTGACATCGACGGCTAAAACTGCTGCTGTATGACCCCAAAAACGATTGTATTCATCCGCACCATACACCGCTTGTTCTAATACAGCGTCAACTTGTTGCCCAATTTTGGGGTTGTTGGAACTGAGTTTACCTAATTTTTGTTTGGCTTTGATGGCTGCTATCAGTGCATCCAAGCGGCGATTTGAGGCAAACATTCCCTCGGAAGCCGAGATTAAAGCTTGCAGTTCGCTATTTTTGGCTTGCATTTCACTTTGTTTAGCCTGACGGTACAAAATAAAAGTGCCTATACCCAAGCTAGTAGAGACAAATAAACCAATACAGACTGCAATTAGTAAGTATCTCTGTAATAAAGCTGTTTTCTTTTCCTGCACCAACCTTGCTTCTATTTCCTTCACCCGTGCCGCTTCTAAGGCGGTTTGTACCTCACGCCGTTCACATTCTTGACTGGCTACAAAAAATTGATAGTCCAAATCGCTCAAACTTTTGCCTTGCGCCCAATTTTGAGCGTCTTTGAGTGCTTGTCCCCGCAATAACCGCGACTCATCTTGATAACCCGATAGCACCCAAGCATTAAAAATTTGCGAGTAAGGCCGCAAATTATCTAACTGTCGCGTTACCCATTGCTGATTAAACACAGCGTGATAAATCGGGTTTTTAATTTTGAGATGGCCATCTTGTCGTTTGACTAAACCAGATAGTAATAATTCTGTTTGTTCGCGGCTATCATTCAACGCTACTGGAGAGTTAACTAGTTCTTCGGCTTGCAATACTTGTTGATAAAGACCTAACAACCGTGCCGCTTTTTGTTCATCAAACAACAGGCGATCGCGGATTGTGCGAAGATGTTCTGGTTCGTCTTTTGATTCCCAATGTTGAATAATCTGCTTTTGAACGAGTTGTTCTACCCAATACCCTTCTGTACCTTGAGGTAAGTCAATTTTGCCATTGGCAGTTTCCGAGGCAATTTGCACCACTAACTGACAGAGTTTTTGAGTTAAAAACGGTTGTCCACTCGTCCATTCCAGAATTTTTTGTAAAACCATTAACGGTTGACTAACTACACCTTCTAATCCTGGCAATAACGGTGTAGCTTCTTTGAAGGTAAAACCATCTAATTCAATGGCTTGCCCGATATTAAACGGTGTCCGACGCTTATCGGTAATTAAGTCCGCCGGACTAGCCACCCCAAACAACGCAAAACCTAAACGTTGATATTTGCGATCGTGCGATCGTTGATTATAACAATGACGAATCCAAGCAAAAAAATCATTTACTGAAAAACTTAAACTTAATAAACTATCAATTTCATCAATAAAAATCAAAATCGATTGATTTTCTGGAGTAGATAGTAATACTTCCTCGATGAATTGATGCAGCTTTTTAACTGGTGAAAGACCACTTTGTGTTTCCCACCAAGTTTTAAAATTCAATCTATCTTGGTAATTTAAGTTATAAAAAAGACTTAGAACAATTCCTTTATACCATTGTGCTGCTGTTGTATCTTCACTGCCCAAGCGCGTTACATCCAAGTAAACACAACTGTAACCTTCTTGTGTAAGATGATAACTTGTACGATGTAATAAAGATGATTTTCCCATTTGGCGGGAATTTAACACATAACAGAAGTTACCAGCTTTTAAGCTGCTATAAAGCTGTTCATCTGCTTTCCGAATCACATAGCTTGGATCATCACTAGGGAGACTACCACCAACTTGGTATTTCATATTACAGCAAGCATCTTCACCCGAAGACCGAGATTGACTTTAATAATTAAATTAATATCTGTAATAATAATTCTTTGATTGAATATATATTACTATAATTTGGTATTTTTTTGTGCAGAATTGAGTTATATTTACAATTTTAATATTCTTTAATTCCCTTAACTGTCTTAAATGTCTTAACTGTCTAATATGCTTTTAATTGATGTTCTTAAATGTCTTAACTGTCCTGAAATACTGTTACTAAAAATAAACTCAAAGACAGGATATTTTTCCCAAATCAAATATTAATCATACATAACTTACAGCACCGTTGAAGTAAGTGAGGTACACCATGAGTAATAAGTAGTGAGTAATGAGTAATGAGTAAGTGTAAAGGCGTAAAAAAAACTGAAGAGAATAGTAGGTTGGGTGTAGCGATAGCGTAACCCAACAAAGTATGCGTGAATTTTGGCTTCCGTTACTCCACCAGTCTAAGTTTTTGCCTTAACTGAACTGTATTGCCTCATAAACATCAAATTTGCTGTAATGCGATTCAGTTAAGTATTTCTCTCCTCTCTTTGCGCTTTCTGTTTTTGGATTTGTTCGTTAATAAAATAATATTCTCGCCCTAAGTGATACTATTTCACTTTAAAAATGATACAGATATGCAAGCAGCACCTCGACTTCTCCTGACGGAGACGCTGCGCGAACGCTCGGCGAACAGAAGCATAGATACAAAGGAAGTAATTTGTATCAGTAATTTCGTGAATTGGTATGAATCATGTTGCCACATAACAAAAAATAGAAAGCACTTGAGAATAAATTAGGGGTGCTAACAACTGCACCCCTACCAATCAACTATTTATTTTTGCAACTGACATGGGCATAATCCATAATGGATAATCCGTGTTGAATGATGAAATTACGAATTATCCATCATAAATTATCTTCTTCTGACCTTAGCAGGTCTGCGGTCTAGCAAATGCACAGCTGCACCAGCTGCTGCACCATTAAGACCATTTTTCAACGTATTTCGACAACCACCAGTAACGGCACCAGCTACTACACCAGCGCCTGCGCCTACACCAACATCTCGAACGATGTTACGTCCGTTAACTCTTCTGTCACTTCTGGTTCTCAGACCGTTGGCACCATTAACAGCTGCACCAGCCGCAGCACCTGTCAAGGCATTATTTAAGAAAGAACCACAACCTGTTAAGGCTCCGGTTACGGCACTTGCACCAGCACCAATTGCAGCATTATTTAAGACTCTATCATCAGCACTAGCAGATTGAGTGGGAATTAAACTCACACTGGTTAAACTAACCGCCATCAAACTAGGTAAGAATGCACGTTTTAGGATGTTTTGCATGGGTAGTACCCTCTTAAAAAATCAAACGATTGGCGAACAACTAAAATATTAAGTGCGATCGCTAACCCTTTTTTATTCTAGACAACAGCCATATTATCTTTGTTCAAGACATTATTGATAATCACATACACACAAATATCATGACATCTACTAAAAGTTAGGAATTGCAACTTTCAAATCAGGCAGCCAAATAGTGTCATGCAGGCGCGATTTTGGTTTACACAGTTCGGTTTTCACAACTGTTTTACTTGGGGAAAAATCGGTTGTCTGGCGGTAGTGGACAATAAATAAACTGCCACATTGACAGCAAGAAATAAATATGTATGGCAAATTTTCTGACTAAATTTCCGGGATTTCTAATTAAAAAATATCCCATGATTTAGGGACAAGGGAGACAAGGTGGACAAGGGAGTTAGGAGTCTTGTTGAGTAAACAAATTGGACAAACATCTAGGACTCATATTTGATTTGGAAAAAAGTTAGTGGACTGACACAGCTAAATTTGGGCAATAACCAAAATTCTATCCGCGTCCATCTGCGTTTATCTGCGGTTAATTTTATCCAAACTCTGTTGCATTATCTTAGCCGTGTCATTCCGCTACTCTCTTTTTCCTGTTCCCTTGAATAGTTCAATTTATTTGTCAACGACCTAGTTATATAGCTTGAATCCATTCTGTGATAGAGTATTCCGTCCAAATACCGTTTTGCCAATAAGGGTCATTTTCAATTAATTGGCGGACAGTGGCTTCGTCTTCAGCTTCATAAATGCCAAAAACCTTGGTGATATCTTTGGTGGGGCCGATGGTAATTAACACACCAGATTCTTTTTGCTTGGCTAAACCATCTAAATGTGCTTGACGGTAAGGAGCGCGTTTTTCTAAAACGTCGTCGCAGTAAGTTCCCCAGAGTACATATTTGGGCATAGTTAATCAATTAAAAATCCAAATTTCACAATGAATATTAAGCTAAAACGGGTCAAAATTACAGGACTTACGCACAAAGATTATCTGTAGAGATTGGGTGAAAGGGTGAAAGGGTTTGGGGTGTAATGATTTTGAATCAGTACACCCTTATACCCCTGAACCCTCGCCAAAACCCAAATACTTGTCAAGGTTGTCATTGGTCATTGGTCATTTGTATTGATAAAGGACGAATGACCTAAATGAGTGATGAGTCAATTTATGACTATTGGTGTCAACTTAAGCTAGAAAGCTTAATGCTTGGCTTCGTCACCCGCCTCGAACTCAAGTTCAAGGCTAATAGCTCAAGTCTACTCAAGTAGACTACAAAATTTTGGGTATATTTTAGTCATCTTTAGATGACTTTTGCTATGAGCAAGGAACTTTAGTTCCTTGCGGGATATGAATTCTGTTGTTTACTTGACTCATCACTACTAAATTATTAGCTTCTGAGGTTAACGCCGAATTTTTCTACCAAGGCTTCCCGAACTTTGTTGTGTACAGGTTCGACTTCGGCATCGGTGAGAGTACGATCGCTTGCCCGGTATACTAGACGAAACGCTAAACTGCGTTGTCCTTGGGGGACGTTTTCGCCGCGATATTCATCGAAGATTTCCACAGATTCCAGTAAACCTTTACCAGCTTTGTTAATCGCTTTTTCTAGTTCTCCTACGGAAATTTTCACCGGGGCGAAAAAGGCGATGTCGCGATCGCTGGCTGGGTATGTAGAATAAGACTTGAATGTGGGAATCAAAATCTCATCTTGATCTAAGGCATCCAACAGCACATCTAAATCTAACTGAAATAGATATACAGAATCGGGTAAATCTTTTTCTCGCCGCAGTTGGGGATGCAGTTGACCAAATACACCCAGGCGGTTTCCACCTATCCACAAAGAAGCGGTGCGTCCGGGATGTAAACGCTCATCACGACAATCTGGTTGATATTCTACTTGGATACCCAATTGTTGAAAGACGCTTTCGAGAATGCCTTTGGCTTCAAACCAAGTTATTGGCTGTTCGCGTCCACCTTTTGACCATTTGCCGAGGCTGCTGTCTCCTCCTAAGATACCAGCGATCGCATCAGCTTCGTGCAGACCGTCTTCTTCTTGTTGGAAAATTCGCCCAATTTCAAAACCGTTGAGAGAACCGTTACCTTGTTCTAAATTGTATTGAAAAGCATCAATCAATCCAGCCATTAAATCAGTACGTAACGCCGAATATTCGGTAAACAAGGGGTTACTTAAAACTATCTGGCGGTCTTCCCCTGGTTTAACCAAGGAATACTGCACTAATTCCGTCAACCCTTCCGCCCGTAAAGTCGCCCGCAATTTCCGCAACAACTCCTGGTCGATGGGTAAATAGCCAGCTTGGGCTTTTTCCGGCAAGGTGTCGCAGAAATTATCATAGCCGTAGAGCCGAGCAATTTCTTCAATTAAATCAATTTCCCGTTCTAAGTCACGGTAACGATAAGGCGGAACCGCCACATTCCAACTACGTTCATCTGTTGGTGTCAGCTGACATCCCAGGGCGGTTAAAATCCTGACAACATCGCTTGCTTGTAATTCCCCTGTGTCTTCGCCTAAATCAGTAGGCCCTAGTATTTCATTCACTCTATCTAAACGCAGAGAAATCGAACGACTCCAGGTCGCAGGGTCGGGACGAGTATCAACAACTTCTTGATGTACAATGACACCGCCAGCCAATTCATTAATTAAAGCTAAAGCACGACGACAGGCGACTTCCAATTCTGCTCGGTTCACACCCCGTTCGTATCTCCCAGATGCTTCACTGCGTAACCCCACCCCACGAGAGGAACGGCGAATAGCCACGGAGTCAAACAAAGCCGCTTCTAAAACTAAATTTTGCGAACCTTCATCAACTTCCGTTTCTTCTCCACCCATCACTCCCGCTAAAGCCACAGGTTTATCGTTAGCGGTGATTAACAAATTTTGGGTTGCGAGGTTGCGAGTTTGCCCATCCAAGGTTTTCAGCGATTCTCCTTGATTGGCAAAACGTACACCAATAGTTAAATTGCCATTACCAGCAACAGCTTGTAAACGGTCTTGGTCAAAGGCGTGGAGTGGTTGTCCCCATTCCAACAACACATAGTTAGTAATATCAACAACATTACTAATGGGACGCACACCCGCAGCCCGCAAGCGTTGTTGCAACCAGTCCGGTGACGGGGCGATTTTTACTTGTTCAATGACTGTACCAATGTAAGCTGGGCAAGCTTGGGTATCAGCAATTTTTAAACCTAACTTGCCTGGATTTTGAGTGATTTTGACTTCCCCAGGTTCAGGAATACTCAGTTTACCACCAGTTAAAGCAGCAACTTCTCGCGCTATGCCTACCATACTTAAAGCATCAGCACGGTTAGCAGTAGCAGTCACATCTAGAATCACATCATCTAAACCCAGCAACGGCCGGACATCACTACCCACCGAGAGATTTTCCCCAGTGAAAATGTGAATCCCATCAACATCACTCGGCAAACCCAGTTCTTTTAAAGAACAAATCATACCGTGAGATGGAACACCACGCAGTTTTGCAGGTTTAATTTTTAAATCGATGTTTGGTAAATAAGTGCCAACGGTGGCGACTGGGACATAAATATCAGCCCGGACATTGGCTGCACCGCAAACAATATTTAAAGTTTCAGCCGCACCCACATCTACTTGACAAACACTTAATTTATCAGCGTTGGGGTGGGGTTGACGTTCCAGCACTTTCCCCAAAACCACACCATCTGCCCAAGTGCGGCGGTCTTCAATATCTTCTACCTCAAACCCAGCCATTGTCAGGGTATGAGCTAATTCTTCTGGGCTTAATTTAATTTCTACTAGTTCCCGCAGCCAGTTTAAAGAGATTCGCATAAATGACGTAAAATCAACAATTTCAGCCTATTTTTACTTAAAAATGCTCACCTAATGCTCAAAAGCATAAGTTTCGGTGTTTGAGCGCATACTTTGAGCATTACTTTAAACTCAGTGGAGATGCTCGATTAATGCTCATTCTTCATTCTAATTGTTTCTGTTTATCTAATTTTTCCTGGATTGCGTCTCTGCAAAATTGTGCGGGGTCGTCTTGTGCCTTCACCGCTTCCTTCATCAACTCAGTACATCTAAAACTAATAGATGTGGTCATCGGTTCTTCACCCTTGGGTTGTGATGGTTGTAAGTTTTCGGGTGTTCCTCTAGGGTTCGGCATTGTTGAGAAGTGTAAATTAAGCTTGAATCAGACGTACACGTCTGACTAGACTGTTGAAATCAGTGGTTACATGAGCCTGAGAAACTTGTTAACCACTGATACCACTCGTAAAAATGGCAATATCTATTTTATGTTGTTTACTCGCACAGAATTAGAAGTTCTCACAGTTCAGCAACTCAAAACTTTATGCTGGCGATATGGTCTCAGACCTCTAGCCAGTGGAGCATACAAAGACAATTACATTAGTGCTTTAATGGCATTTCCGTTATTAGCGATACAACAAATGGACGATAGCGAAGGCTTAAAGCTACCTACATTTGAAATGTTGCAACATCTCGGCACTATCCTAGACCAAATGGGACAACCCTCAGACCACCAAGCCGCACTCATTAAGGCTTCGCTGGAGGGTAAGTATATGAATCCTCCGCAAAGGTGGTATCAGGAAAAGTTACTCAATCGATATCATGCAAAACACAACATTGAGCAAGCAATTACCCTACTAAGCATTCAGTAGCGATAATTCAAATCTTTTACACCAGAGTACTCTGATTGCTCAGATCCCCGACTTCTTTCAGAAGTCGGGGATCTCGTATCCCGCACAAAAGAATATCAATTTCTGTATCGTGGGGCTTGTCACTGTAATATATTACAATTATAATACAAAATATAATACCACTTTCATAGTGACTATTTGTCGCTTGCACAAAAAGGAAATGTTATGATTCCCCGAACACGCGTCCGCAATATTGGTATCTCTGCTCACATCGACTCTGGTAAAACTACTCTGTCAGAGCGAATTCTCTTCTATACGGGCAGAATCCATGCTATTGAGGAGGTGAAGGGAGGCGGCAAGGGTGCAACAATGGATTTTATGCCGGAGGAAAAGCTGCATGGAATTACCATTACCTCCGCGGCCACAACTTGTCAGTGGCGTGATACCCAAATTAATTTAATTGATACTCCAGGGCATGTGGATTTCACGATTGAAGTAGAGCGTGCCTTGCGGGTGTTGGATGGGGCGGTGATGGTGTTGTGTGCCGTGGCGGGTGTGCAGTCCCAATCCATCACAGTGGATCGGCAGATGAAACGCTACCGTGTACCGCGTCTAGCATTCATCAACAAAATGGATCGAATGGGTGCAGATCCGTTTCGTGTAGTCCAGGCTATCCGCGATCGCTTGCAATTAAATGCGGTGTTGCTGCAATATCCCATCGGTAGCGAAGATAACTTCCAAGGTGTGATTGACCTAGTGTCGATGCAAGCACATTACTTTGAAGGCGAAAACGGCGAACATTGGGTCAAACAAGCAATTCCTGAAAGTCTTGTAGCAGCAGCACAACAGGCGCGGGAAAAATTGCTAGATAGCTTGTCCTTGTTCTCAGAAGAAATGACTGAGATGCTATTGGCAGATCAAGAAATTCCCCAAGAACTGATTTGGCAAGTTATCCGCCAAGCAACCTTGAGGCTGGAATTCACACCTGTACTGCTGGGTTCTGCATTCAAAAACAAAGGTGTGCAGAATCTCTTAGATGCGATCGCCCTTTATTTACCATCTCCCATCGATAGGGAAGTAGTCAAAACCGCAGAATCAGTCAGTGTTTACCCTGAGCCTGATGCTGCTTTAGTGGCTTTGGCATTCAAACTCACTCTGGAATCTTTCGGTCAGCTAACCTACACCCGCATTTACTCCGGCACATTAAAACCGGGTGATCTTGTGTATAACTCCCGGACTGAAAAACGAGTGCAAATTGGTCGCTTGGTGCGAATGCACGCCAACAAGCGCGAAGAGTTGTCAGTGGCTGTGGCTGGAGATATTGTGGCTTTGTTGGGTGTTGATTGTGCTTCGGGCGATACATTATACACAGGAGACACACCAGTGTTTCTCGAAAGAATGTTTGTCCCGGAACCAGTGATTACACTGGCAGTTACACCGAAAAAACAAGAAGATAGCGATCGCCTAGCCAAAGCCCTTAACCGCTTTCAACGAGAAGACCCGACATTTCGGCTCAGTATCGACCCAGAATCAAAAGCAACTTTGATTTCTGGTATGGGTGAACTGCATCTGGAAATTTACTTGGAACGGATTCAACGGGAATATAATGCTGAGGTTTATGTCGGTACTCCGGCTGTGGCGTATCGGGAAACCATTAGCCAAAAAACTCAATTTGATTACCGGCTCAAAAAACAATCTGGTGGTACTGGTTTATACGCCCATGTAACTGGGTGGATTGAACCAAGCGATGAACCATTTGTGTTTGAAAATCGGGTAGTTGGTGGTGCAATTCCCAAAGAGTATATCCCAGCTTGTGAAAAAGGTTTCCGCGAGGCGATGACAACAGGAAAACTGTCAGGCTATCCGGTAACTGGGGTGAAAGTCGTGCTGGATGGAGGTTCCTATCATCCAGTTGATTCTTCAGAATTGGCGTTTCGTTCTGCGGCTCATCAAGCACTGGAAAATGCGATCGCCCAAGCTAAACCCTATATACTCGAACCAATTATGCTCGTCGAAGTGGAAACACCAAACGAGTTCATAGGTAGAGTCCAGGGTGATATATCATCCCGTCGCGGCTTGCTGTTGAGTTCCGAGACAATGCAAGGATACTCTGTGATTCGCGCCGAAGTACCATTAGTGCAGATGTTTGGTTATTCTACAGAATTGCGATCGCTCACTGCCGGTATGGCAACTTTTTCAATGGAATTTGCCTGTTATCGCAAATCCTAAGCCACATGGGCAACTAGCATCTTGAATTAGTTATTTAGGGACACAATTATTCTGTGTCCCTTTTATTTTTGCGATCGGGTTTCCTCGTCGCGTGATACCATTTCACGAAGAATCTGATACAGATGTAAACCCTAAAATTCTTGCTACATCTAAGTTTTTTAATTGCGAATTGTGAATTGGTATGAGTGGTATGAATACTCGCCCATACGCTTGTAAAGAAAGCAATACTGTTTGATAATGTTTCTACCTATACCAGCAGTTTAAGATGCAAATCGGCACAAAACAGCGAATAATCTTGTTTTACCGTTAAATTTCTCACTGATAGAGTCGTTATTATAAATTATTCATTATGGAAGCAAGCTTTTTCACTACGGTTGCTCTACCTATAGCCTTAGCAATTATTATGCTGGGAATGGGTTTATCGCTCACACCCGCAGATTTTCAACGTGTCAAAAATTATCCCAAAGCCGTCACCATTGGCTTGATTAGTCAGTTAGTTCTTTTACCGATTATTGGTTTTGCTATTGCGAAATTAGTACCCATGCAACCTACCATTGCTATGGGTTTAATCATAATTGCACTTTGTCCAGGTGGGGTATCTTCCAACGTAATTACATTCCTGGCTAAAGGTGATGTTGCGCTGTCGGTGACTTTAACAGCTTTGAGTAGTTTGATTACCGTTTTGACAATTCCAGTATTAGCAAACCTCGCATATCAACACTTCATCGGACAAACTGCGGCGATCGCTCTACCTATTGGTGCAACAATAGTACAAATCTTTCTGATGACACTGCTGCCTATCGGTTTAGGAATGGGAGTGCGTCAGTTATTGCCAGAAGTTGCCCATCGTTTAGAAAAGGTGACTAGCCGTTTAGCAGTTGCCTTCCTGGCTATAATTATTCTCTTACTAATTGTTCGTGAGTGGAATCGTCTCCCTGGCTTTATTCTGCAAGTAGGAATTGCCGTGGTGCTGTTGAACAGTGTCTCAATGCTGGCGGGGTTTTATATTAGCAAACTATTTAACCTCAATCCGTCTCAGCAAATCTGCATCGCCATTGAGGTGGGGATTCAAAATGGTACACTAGCGATCGCAATTACCGCCGGAATACTCAACAATCCTGATATGGCAGTACCAGCAGCCGTTTACAGTTTATTTATGTATGTGACAGGGTTAATTGCGATTAACTACGGTAGAAAGTTAGCTGCAACTACTCCCATTCCCCAAACTCTAGAAAGTAAGGTTTAGCATAATTCAAGATACAGGCTTGACCGAGTAGCAATATGTTATTTTCATCTGACTATAGCGTTGCTTCATCTGCTCAAGTAAAAATTTATCTGCGTTTATCTGCGTCCATCCTCTTCAATCGGCGGTTAAATTTGGTTTTCTGCGCCAACTCCGTTTGAGTCAGATTATTTTTGACTCGCAGTTGTTTTAATTGTCTGCTCAAAGATAGCTTAATTTCAATGAAAGCTACTTCATCAGATGATAGTTCGAGAAAGTCGGCTGCATCGCCTATGCGCCAAGCTGCGGCTTCCAGTCGTTGACTTTTATTTATATCCATCTAACCTCCCCTTACCTCCGCGTTTAAAATCTCCTGTAACTCCCACTCTGATAACTGCTGCACTTCAATTTCCATATCAAAACAGTCTTGTGCAGCAGCAATCAAGGCCGTCATAATTTGTTCGAGGCTGTAAGGAAACTGAACACTATTGAATGACTCTGTACCAAATACTTGTGCAAACAGTTCCGCATCTGGTTGCAAGCGAATGGAACCATGTTGCAAAATTACGTTACCGCGTTTGAGTTGGGCGCTACCAATGAGTTTTGCGCCATTGGGTAAAATTAAATCTGCACCTGTCGCTGTTCCAAAGCAGTTGGGGTTATGGATGTAGCCTCGCCCAGCTGTACCGTAGCTTAATTCCACACCAAGCGATCGCCATCCTTGAATTAAAAATTCACAAATTTTTGTATATGCTTGTAAACGGTTTCCAGCTAAACCTGATGTAATGACAGCGTAGGTTAAATCGCTTTGGTGTAATACTGCTCTTCCGCCAGTGGGACGGCGGACTAAATCTAGTTTTTTACCTTGCCAAGTTAAATTTTCCCATGCTTGGGGATATTGTCGTTGATGATAGCCGAGAGAAATAGCAGCTGGCGACCAAGTATAAAAGCGCAGAGTTGGAGGATGCTTTCTGAAATGGTGTTGTTCTAATAACCATTTATCGATCGCCATCTGTAATTTACCAGAGGCTTCTAAGAAAGGAATCAGTCGCCATACCTGCTTGTTAGACATGAATGATTACTTAAGCAAGACCAAACTCAGATTGTAAAGCTTCATCGTTGTTATCGGCGATCGTGGCAACAATCGTAATTAACCGCGAGACTTCCCCTGGAGACAACTCGGCTAGGGTGCGTGTTGAGATGACAACAACTTTATCATCAATGATGCCAAAACGCGCTTCAAAAGTACTAGAGCAATTCAACTCTAAAAGGTGACGCATTAATTTTGGTTCATCTTTGGCGGGTAACTTTAATACGACAGACCAAACTGTGAAGGTGTCTTCGTCGCTTGTACCCGTGAGTTGTACAAACACTTCCACACTACCGTACTTAAACTTCCAGAGATGACCACCTTCTGGACTCTGGCTAACCATTGCGCTGTCATCTTGTTCTAGAGAGTCGATGACATTTTCAATAATTTCTAGATGGTCGAGGGTAGCTGTGTCTTGCATTAGTTCGTTAAGAAATTCTTCAGTTAGGTTTTCTTGAGAGATTGCCATAAGAATTTTTGGTTCAATATGTTTACTGGTGTAGGACTTACGCAGTGAGACGAAAAAACAAGGGTTTGGGAAGGGTGTAGGGGTATAGGGTGTATGTATCCAAAACCCTTACACCGTTCGGCTGACGCTCACGGCGAAGCCCCTAAACCCAATCTCCACAGACCATCTTTGTGCGTAAGTCTTGTGGTGTATCGCTAGAGAATTCAGAATGAAGGGAAAAGGGTTGAAAACCTCCACTTCGGTGAATTCTGCTGTAACTACACATACTTTATAGCTTGTCAGCAAAATTAGTTTTAGTTCCCTAAGTGATAATCTGGTCATCAGTGACTAGACTAACGCGGAAAAGGATAGGCTGAATTATGTCATCTCTCTCTCAAACTGTGCAAACTTCTGATGTGCGTCAATTGGGGATTAACCCTAACCATTGGTATGTAGTTGCACTGAGTACTGAGGTAACTAATAAACCTGTGGGAGTGATATTATGGCATCAAGCGATCGCACTTTACCGCGACAGTACAGGTAAAATCCACGCCTTAGAAGACCGTTGTCCCCATCGTCAAGTTAAACTCAGCCACGGACAAGCGATCGCTAATGAATTAGAATGCGCTTATCATGGTTGGCGGTTCAATTCATCGGGTGAATGTACAGCAGTTCCTTATTTAGCTGCAAATCAAAAATTACCAAACTGCCAAATTCGCCGCTACCCAGTCAAAGAACAAGATGGTTTTATTTGGCTATTTCCTGGTGATGCAGAGTTAGCTGTTGAACCAATGGGTTTACCAGAATGGGAACATTTAAATTATATTGCTTCAGTTGCAGTCATTAACTGTCAAGCCCATTATTCTTATTTAATTGAAAACTTGATGGATATGTACCACGGACATTTACATCAAGATTTACAAGCTTGGGCGGCAGCATCTTTACAGCATATTGACGAAGATAATCACCGTGTAGATGCTCATTATACTGCCCAAAGTTATTATAAAATCGATAAAATTTGGTCAATCTCTCAGTTATTTTTCCCCGCATTAAGAAAACTCCATCCAGAGCCGTTGGATGTGAGTTATATCTATCCCCATTGGCAATCTACATTAGGCAAAGATTTTAAAATTTATTGTTTATTGTGTCCTGTAAGTGAAACTCAAACTAAAGCTTATTTAATTCATTTCACCTCACTCAATGCCTTTTGGCGATTACATAAATTACCTGTCTGGTTTCGCCGATTTATTAAAGATAGTTTATTTAATGCCGCTACAAAACTACTTGAAGGTTTAGTAGTGCAAGATGTAGAAATGATTGAGGAAGAACAACAAGCATATTTACAAAATCCGCAACGGCGCAATTTTGAGTTAAATCGAGCTTTAGTTAGTGTGCAGAAATTGATGCGGAGTCAAGTTGAAAGATTAGGCTGAGATATCAGTAAATTATCTAGTTGTAATTGGCATTGTTGAAAAATATGGTTGACAGTGGCAAATAAATTGTCTAATTCATAAATAGTGAATGGTGTAATATTTCTAGTGAAATTTTGTGCTTCTAGTTTACCAAATTGCCAAACTGCACCATTAGAAACAATCCCATAGATAACTAAAGACAATTCTTGATTGAGTCTTTGAGCCGCAATCATTTCAGCTAAACATTGCGCCCAACCTGCTTCAAAATTATCTTGTTTCGCTTCTACTAAAATAAAGTATGGTTTATCAAAAACTATTTTCCCTAAAGGCGAACGTTTAGCCAAAATATATTCAGGAAAACCTGATAATTGCTCATCATAGCTTAGTGATTGATGACTCCATAAAGTAAACTTACTATTATACTGCTTCCAAACTTCTTTCAAAACTGGATAAATTAAGTTCTCACAAATAGCAAACTCAGAATTATCCACGACACCTTCGCGCATAACGATTGCTAAATCTTCTCGGAAATATTGAGGAATATTAAACTCTGTTGCTAGAACAAAATTAGCTTCTGCGTAGATAATCTGAAATGTTTTGAGAACTTCGCTAATAGATTTATAACTACTAAAGGCCATATTCACCTCCTGAAGAATTGCTTTACCTTAGCTGTATTTTCCAGTTTGCAACAATAATTGTAATGAAGGGCGATCGCCAAGTATCTTAGAAATAGGTTTGATAGTTGTGGAGTGGCGATCGTGAATACTCAGGAATTCCTGCGATTGATCGATAAACAGGTCTCATGTCCGCAAACCCTACCAAAAGCACTACAAGCTCTGTGGTATGACAAAAAAGGCGATTGGAACCAAGCTCATGAAATAGTCCAAAATGCCCATGATGTTGATAGTGCTTGGGTTCACGCTTACTTACATCGTCAAGAAGGTGATTTGCATAATGCGCGTTATTGGTATCATCGCAGCAGTCAGCCAGAGTTTGTGGGCGAGCTAAACCAGGAATGGGAACAAATTACGTCTCTATTACTGAAAAAGGTCAACACTACTCATGGATGCTGAACAACTCAAGCGCAGTTACGCCGCAGGGGAGAGATATTTTCCGGCTGCAAATTTAAGTCGAGCTAGGCTAATTTCGGCGTACTTACCAGGAATTAATTTGTGGGGAGCAGACTTGAGCCAAGCGAACCTAGCCAAAGCTAAACTCTGGGGAGCAGACTTGAGTCAAGCTAATTTAGCTCAGGCGAATTTGACGAGAGCTAATTTATGCGGTGTCAAATTAAAAGAAGCAAATCTCCGGGGTGCGAAACTCAACTTTACTAAGCTGTATGGTGCAGATTTAAGTGGTGCTTATTATGATGACAGCACCCGCTTTTCTAGAGGATTTGACCCTGTAAAGAACAATATGCGGAAGTTTTAAGTTTCGGTGGGGTTGAGATTATCGCGGTTCTCAGTTCAATGAGGTACACTTCAACTCCACCCATAAGCGGGAAGGAGAGCGTTTGCGTAAGAAAATGCGGGGTGGATTCTGACTGTATTACAAGCAAGTGAAAACCGCTATAGTAAGCAGTACAGACACGCATAAATCTGACGAACAGACAGCACTGGAGTTCCCTATGATTCGACCGAGTACGCCCGATGATTCAGAGGCATTAATCGCGATCGCTGTAGCAGCAGAGCTATTCCCCGCGAGCGAAACCGAAGAACTGAGCAAAGTGCTGGCGAGTTACTTCAGTGGTAACATCGGCGAGGGTCATGTGTGGCTCACCGATGAGGAGAATGGGAAAGCGTGCGGGGTCGCCTACTACGCACCTGCCCCGTTTACAGATGGGACATGGGACTTGTTAATGATCGTTGTGCATCCCAACTATCAGAGGCAAGGGCGAGGAGAAGCGTTAGTAAAGTATGTGGAAAATGCCTTACGGGCAAGTGGTCAGAGAATTTTGTTGGTCGAGACTTCGGGGCTGCCCAGCTATGAACGAGCGCGGGCTTTCTACAAAAAGTGCGGTTTCGAGGAGGAGGCGCGTATTCGGGACTTCTACAAGGCAGGGGAAGATAAGGTGGTGTTCCGCAAGGCTTTGAATGCGGAATAGACCACATAAGCGTTTTCTTTTGACAAAGCTTCTGAATGAAGAAGCTAGAGGAAGAATTTAGCTATATCAATACCTCATTACAACTCTTCTGCGACTGGTAAGGGGAAGATTTCGCCGGCTAAGTAAGCATCAAAATTCTTCTGGAAGTATAGCCAAGAAGTCATATCTTCCCCCTCGGAGAATGCTTTGGGTGCTTGTTTATATAAGGGAACGCGGTGATTAATTTCATCTTGGAGTAGTTGGGGTAATTCTGCTAAACCACCAACTTTAGAACCAAAAGCACTATAGATGAGATTACCAGCGCGATCGCCCATTTTCATCCACGGTAGCCATTGCCCAATCCTATCCCAACTCAGCTTTAGTTGAGAAACAGAATTGAGTTCTGAATTGAATAAATCTGCGGTTGGAACAGATAATTTAAATAATTCTGCGGCTTGATAAGTTTCATAAGGACTATATTCGGCAAATTTTGGATCTTCTGCCAAAGGATTTGGATAAGTTGGAAAAATATCAAATACAAAAGTTGTCGTGTCTCCCTCAACTTGGGCTGGAAATTTACCTTTAAAATGTCCTTGTACCGGATTATTCGCAACGTGTAATACAGGTACAGTTTCACCAGTCCAAGGATTTTCCCATTTGGGCAAAATTTCTTCTGTTTCTGGGTTTAAGTAATAAGTGAGTTCACGAGAAGTAAAATCCCAACTATCTTCTCCTGTGGAAATACATCTACTAACACTCACACCCAAGATTTTAAATAAGAGTTTTCTTTTCTCTCCAGGAATAAAACTATAAATCTTGCCTTGCCAAACTAAAAATGTCGATTCATTGGCATCAAGGGAAGAGCGAGTTTTGACCCATTGTTGTGCATCAAACTCTTTCACTGTTGTGACCATTTTGCGTCTCCTAATTTAACAGAATAAACAAAGGGTAGTCTTAAACAAGGCAAAAATGAAAAGTGCTGAGTTGAAAGTGCTGAGTGCTGAGTTAAAAGACCGCCCGCACTCCCCTACTTCGCCTCACACTCTTTTTCTGGCTCCTGAATTCTTCTTTCAGTTTATTCATCTACTAAATCATTTGCTAATTCGTGGTGTAGCAAGTTTTTACCCCTTTTTTTAGCACCGTACATTAAATTATCGGCTCTTTCGAGAATTTCTGTGACTGAAGCTGGCGGTTTAATAAAGGTAATTGCGCCAATACTCAAGGTGACAGGCCAATTTTCTGCCTGCATGATAGATGATAAGGTTCTGTGTAATCTCTGTAATACTACTGCGGATGCTTCATAACCAGTACGTGGTAATAAAATTGCAAATTCATCACCTCCAAGTCTGGCGATAACATCAATTTTACGTAGATTATTTCTCGCATTTTCCGCAACTAAACATAGCAGGCGATCGCCAACAGTATGCCCAAACTGGTCATTAACAAGTTTAAAGTTATCAACATCAAAATATGCAATAGTTATTGGTTCTTTATGTCTTAAAGATTTATGAACTTCAAAGTTGACTAATTCTAAAAAAAATGACCTGTTATGTAGCCCTGTTAAAGCATCAGTCCTCGCTAGTCTTTCTAAGTTTTTTAATGTGAGTTTTTGTTGTGACAAAAGATAGTTGGTAAATAAGAAAAATACTAAAACTACAACAGTATTCCAATAAGGTACTAAGGGATGTAAATAGTGAAAATTTGGTTTTTGATTGACTACTAAATTTGTAACTGCACTAATCAATGAAATTAATACGCCACTGCAATTATCAGCAAACCAAGTTGCAATGCCAATCGGAATTAAGTAAAAAATTGCTATTAATATTTCTGGTGGGATTTGGTAGTCTAACCAACCTATCAAGCTTGTGAGAAAAACACTGAGGGAGATTACGCACCATTTAGGTTGATTATCTAGGATTTTCATTAACTTCATGTTCTTTCGGCTTCACTGCAACATCTTTTGCAGTTCCTTATTAGTTATCAGCTTCACCTTATTGTTCACCCAATCACATATTTTAGGTTTTGTCAATGTTAATCAAATTTATTTTCTCAATAAAATAATCAATCCAAGCCGTAATTTGGGATTAAAGATGGGTCAAAAATCAATAATAAAGTTATTTGAGTTCATAAGACAAATTGAATACATAATTATAACTGGTTAAATTCTTATCTGTTATGGTCGTAGTCACATAGCTGAGAACAGTACTGATTGCTCAAGGCTTTGAAATTACGGAGTTTCTCCGCAGCAGTCTGCCATCATATTAAATTGATAATTGCTGTACAAGACTGTTTTTTATGTCTCTATCATCATTATTTAAATTGATATTAATAGTTTTTACTAAAGTCTCTCTAATTAGAAAAACATCTTGATCGCTTGATAAATTTATCTGGATATTTGAGAATTCTTTTCGTTATTGTCCATTTCTCCGGATAAGTAAAAAAATACCTGAATAGTAATTCACATAATTTTTCTACACCACAACTTATGGAACTGCCTCAGCGCGTGTCAATTCGCTACAAAGACACTTCCTACAATATGAGTGAGATCCGCCTAAAAACAGTGCAACTAGCATTCAAAATTTGGGAAGAACAAAGCAAACCTCGCAAAACTGAGTTGTATGATTTTATCTTGACTTGTCTGAAACAATTTGACCGTCAAGACCGTTTTATTGTTTCATATCTATTCTTAGAGTTAACAGATATGATTCGTAATTCTTCCTTAGAAAGAACGATGAGAGAGGTGTTAATTAAAACGGCTTTTCGGGAGTTTGCTTGTGCGTTGACAGATTTTGAAAATGCGGAGAAATAGGATTATGGCAAAGTGCTGAGTGCTGAGTACTGAGTAGAAACTCAGGAACATCAGGGATTTCAGCTATAAATATAGTCCTAATCTATACTTTGATTGCTATCAATCAGAGGAATTTACAAGTCAAGAGTCAGAATTTAATTTTATCTTGTCAATTAGTGGAGTAAAAATACCGCCACTAATCGATTCTGACTCCTGAATTCTGACTTCTGAATTCTTATTCAAGGTGATGTTTTAGCGGGTTTTAAATTTCTGGCTTTATAGAAGGTTTCTAGACTTTGGCGATCGCCAACGAAACGCCAATGCCAAGGTTCATAACTCACACCTTGCACATTATCTTGAGGAAAAGACAACTCAAAACCAAAGCGGGCGGCGTTTGCTTGTAGCCAGCTAAAAGCTTTGGTTTGATCAAAGTTAGCCTGAAGATTCGTAGCGGGTGCGGCTCCGTCTCCGACATCTACCGCATAACCTGTGTGATGCTCACTATGGCCTGGCGGCGCACTGAGGGCGGCTCTTTGGGCCGGGGTTTGATTGCGTTGCGCCCCGACTTCAAAAAATAATTGCTCTTGTTCTTTCACAGAGCGAAAGCCAGAAATTGGCACTAAAATTACCCCAGCACTCCGGGCGGCTTGAGTCATGGCGCGAAACTTTTCGGCGGCGGCTGTTCGCATTCTGATGCGGCGATCGCTTGTAATCGCTGCTAACTCTGATTCTGGTGCTTCTGGGTAAGCTAAATGTCCCAACACCGCATTATTATCTTGGGGATTTGCTGAGTTAGTCGCGCCGGGAGTGGTGACAGTCGAGGAATCTGCTGGTGAAGATGAAGAATCGGTGATTTTTTTCGGTGTAGTGAGAGAAAAGAAAAAACCACTAACTACAGCCAGCAAGATAAATCCTGCGACTCCCCCAATAATCAGAACTAAAGGTTGTAAGGGTGTTTTGGACGAGACATCAGGAGTATCGCGTAAAGCTACTGGAATGTCATCACCAGAATCACCGGACGAATTTGGGGCTTTTCCAGAAAACCCAGCTTTATTCAAGGGTTAACTCCTGCTTTTGTTCAAAATTCATAACAGACTGTAGACTGGACAGAGATTAGCATATTCGGTACATATTACATCTGTCTTTGTTAGGGAAATTTTGGCAAACCTCCTAGAACTATACGTCAAACTGGCAGGCTTAATTTTAATCGGATTTTTTCTGGGACGGAAACTGCCTGCCGCAGTTCCACAGCGTTTGGGTCAGTTCCTTTTTTGGGTGGGAGTACCTGTCAGTATTGTGGCTTTTTTACGCCAAGCTGACCTGTCGGCACAGATTTGGATTGCACCTGCGATCGCTCATTTAGCGATTTTATTAGGTGCATTTTTGGCTTGGTTAACAATCAAAGGACAAGCTTATCTGACAAACACAACTTTTCAGCACCCAACTCAGGGAAGTTTTCTCTTGGCGGCAATGGTCGGCAATACAGGTTATATCGGCTTTCCTGTGACTTTAGCAATGGTCGGGCAAGATTATTTTGCTTGGGCTTTATTCTACGATTTATTGGGGTCACTGTTTGGTGCTTATGGTTTGGGTGTCGCTCTCGCATCTCGTTATGGCGATGGTGGCACAAACTATTGGCAAATGACTCAAGCCATATTAATTAACCCAGCCTTGTGGAGTTTTGGCTTGGGTTTATGGTTTCGCCAAATTAGTATTTCTCCGACGGCAGAATTTTATCTGGAAAAATTGGGTTGGATTGCTGTCGCTTTATCTTTAGTATTAATTGGAATGCGCCTTTCGCTGCTGACTTCTTGGCACAATTTCCCCCAAGCCGCCATCAGTTTGGCCATCAAAATGCTTTTAGTTCCCCTGCTGCTTGGCAGTACTTTATCTTTATTTGGCGTGACTGGTTCCGCCGCCAAGGTAATTGTTTTACAAATGGCAATGCCGCCAGCATTTGCGACAATGGTGCTGGCTGAAACTTTCAATCTTGACCGTAACCTCGCGGTGACTTCCTTAGCCTTGGGAGTCTTGCTGTTGTTGGTGACTTTGCCTGTGTGGCTGTGGCTATTCTAAATTTTAGATTTTAGATTTTGGATTTTGGATTGGTAAATTCAGTTGTAGGGCAATAATTTGTCAGCATAATTGACTTAGCTTTGCTGCCAAATCTGCGGGGCTGGTATGTTCGTAATGTTCAAAGGGTTGGTGAATCCAAGGATTGTCCGGTAAGTAATCGACGTAATAATCAGGTTTAATCACTGAACAGGCTTTATACCAAACGACGGCGCTGCGAATTTCCGCAATTGAGGAATCGACATTTTCCCGTAACCAAGGAATTGTCTGTTGAAGAGTAATTCCAGAGTCTACCAAGTCGTCAATTAACAGGATATGGGAACCTAACTTTTCCGTGGTCATGGTCAAATGATGGGAAACAGTGAGATTACCTCGCACTTGTTTGCCGGGGCCGCTATAAGATGATGTCGCTAAAATGGCCAATGGCTTTTGATAAATCCGAGAAATAATATCTCCAACTCGCAGTCCGCCTCTGGCTAGGCAAACAATTTGGTTGAATTCCCAACCAGATTGATATACCTGAACCGCCAGTTGTTCAATTTTGTAGTGATATTCTGACCAAGAAACGTAAAGGTCTGGCATAAAAAAAGTAATTTTGAGGTAATACTGATAGCGATCGCAAACTTTTTATTTTAATCCGAGCCTCAGATATTATGAACGATTCTGACCAAAATCCGGCTTTGAGTCCAAAACTGGATTTTAAAACCAAATTAGCTTATGGTGCAGGTGATTTAGGCCCAGCAATTACCGCTAATATTTCCATATTCTTCTTGTTAGTCTTCTTTACCAATGTCGCTGGGATTCCCGCCGGGTTGGCTGGGAGTGTATTGTTGATTGGCAAAATCTGGGACGCTGTTAATGATCCGTTTGTCGGATTATTAACAGATAAAACCAAATCTCGGCGCTGGGGTCGTCGGCTACCTTGGATGTTATATGGTGCGGTTCCTTTTGGGATTTTCTTTTTCTTGCAGTGGATTGTACCGCAATTTAGTAGCGATCGCAGTACAAATATTGGGGTTTTGTTTTGGTATTACGTCGTAATTGGGTTGATATCGCAGGTATTTTACACCGTTGTGAATTTGCCTTACACGGCGATGACTCCTGAACTTACCCAAGATTATGATGAACGCACCAGTCTGAACAGTTTTCGCTTTACTTTTTCGATTGGTGGCAGTATTTTATCGTTGATTTTAGCGCAAATAGTATTTTCGCAAATTCCTGACCGTCAACAACAATATTTTGTCTTAGCAGCGATTTGTACTGTAATTTCTGTAGTTTCCCTATATTGGTGCATTTTTGGAGTCCGCGATCGCATTTTAGCCTTTGAAGCCAAACGCATCCAACTAGAAGAACCGCCATCAATCCCATTTTTTGAACAGTTAAAAATTGTTTTTACCAATCGCCCGTTTTTATTTGTCATTGGCATATATCTATTTTCTTGGTTGGCTGTGCAAATTACAGCCAGCATCATTCCTTATTTTGTGATCAACTGTATGAAACTCAAAGAAGCAGATGTACCGACAGTGATGATTGCTGTCCAAGGCACTGCTTTAGTTATGTTATTTGTGTGGAGTAATTTAAGTAAGAAAATTGGTAAAAAACTTGTTTATTTTCTCGGTATGAGTTTATGGATAATCGCCGCCGCCGGACTATTTTTTTTACAAGCTGACCAATTAGTTTTAATGTATATTATGGCTATGATGGCTGGCGTAGGTGTATCCACAGCGTATTTAGTTCCTTGGTCAATGATTCCCGATGTGATTGAATTAGATGAACTCCAAACCGGACAACGCCGCGAAGGTATCTTTTATGGTTTCATGGTTTTGTTACAGAAGTTTGGGTTAGCATTCGGATTATTTCTTGTCGGTAACGCCTTACAATCTGCTGGTTTTAAAGAAGCTGTAGCGGGACAAAGCACTTTACCAATTCAACCAGAATCAGCACTCACCGCTATTCGCCTGGCTGTCGGCCCTATCCCCACTGTTTGTTTAATTTGTGGTTTAGTTTTGACATATTTTTACCCCATTACTAAGGAAATACACGCGGACATATTGTTAAAACTCCGAGAACGTCAGGCAAACAACTCATAAATAATTTTTGGCACTATTTGAACTGAAACTATCTACAAATATGTTTTTAATAGTATAGAACTACAAGATTCCCAACTTCTTCAAGAAGTCGGGAATCTGAAAGTCTGACAGTTTTCTCAAGTCAAACATCCTCAAACTCGTAGTTACTGATTATGTGCCAGCTGCTAGGGATGAATTGCAATGTACCCACAGATATTTGCTTTTCCTTTGAAGGTTTTTCCGCACGGGGAGGCAAAACAGATGATCATAGCGATGGTTGGGGTATTGCATTTTTTGAGGGAAAAGGCTGTCGCTTATTGTTAGATGACAAACCTTCGGTGACATCTCCCATAGCAGATTTAGTCAGACGCTATCCCATCCACTCTACTCATGTAATTGCCCATATCCGTAAAGCAACTCAGGGAGAAATCGCCTTAAGAAACTGTCATCCCTTCCAACGAGAACTGTGGGGAAGATATTGGGTATTTGCCCATAACGGCAATTTACCAGATTTCCATCCCCGGAATATGGGTTTTTACGAACCTGTGGGTGATACCGACAGTGAAAAGGCCTTCTGTATTATGTTAGAAACTCTCCGAGAAGCTTTTCCTGAAGGTAAGCCGCCTTTAGAAAAACTTAATGTTGTTCTACGTCAAATTACGGCGGAAATCGCCCAAGTCGGTGTTTTTAACTATTTGTTGTCGGATGGAGAACATTTTTTTGCCCACTGTTCGACAAAACTTTCCTACATCGTCCGTCAGGCCCCCTTCGCCGCCGCCCATTTGATTGATCAAGATATGACGGTGGATTTTCGGGAGTTGACTTCCCCACGCGATCGCGTCGCCGTTATCGCTACTACCCCCCTCACCGACAACGAAGTCTGGACAACCATCCAACCAGGCGAATTACTAGTCTTTCACGACGGTTTACCCCAAAAATAACCATATTCTTCTATGGGATTTTTATTTGATTTCTGAAAAAATCCAGTACAAATCAAACCTGACTACTATAACTTTTAAACTATTGTTTATAGGACTCATATTTGATTTATGAAAAAAATCAGTACACTCAGGTCAAGCTTCTTTCCTACTCTCTACTCCCCATTCCCTACTCCCTGCCTACACAACTAGATTCAGAAATCAAATCGGATTCCTATATGCTAAGTTGCGTTCAGAAATAGTATTCTTACTCCCTACTTCCTACCCCCTGCCCAAATTACTATCTTTGATTGCAACTTTGTATTAAAAAGATAAAAACTTCAAATGTTCTCCTTGTTGAGAGAGAAATGTTTCAAGCGTTCCTTGTAACTGCACTTGACCTTTATCTAACATCACAATCCAGTCAGCACGATGAACAACACTAGGACGATGAGTAATCAAAATTGTGGTTTTACCTTGGCGGTATGCTAACAACTGATCTAACACTTGTGCTTCGCTTACAGGGTCAAGTCCGGCTGTAGCTTCGTCTAAGATTAGTATAGGTGGATTGGTGAGAATACCTCTAGCGATCGCTAATCTTTGGCGTTGTCCCCCAGAAAGATTCGCACCAAATTCTCCTAATACAGTTTGATAATTATTCGGTAATTGACTAATAAAATTATCTGCATCCGCAATCTGGCAAGCTTTGACAATTTCCTCAAAGGAAATATAAGGAGTCCCTAAGCGAAAATTATCCACAATTGAACGACTCCAAAAATGTGGTTCTTGGGGTACATAAACTACTTGTTGACGTAAACAATCCAGTGCAATATCTTGAATGTTATAAAAACCAATGCGGATATTTCCTGAATTTAACTCATACAAACCTGCAATGAGTTTTGCTAAAGAACTTTTTCCACAACCTGATTTACCAATTAAAGCAATCACATTACCACCAGGAAGTTTTAACGAAAATTCTTCTAATAAATCCACTCTCCCCGCATGATGAAAAGTGACTTGAGAAAACCGAATATCAGCATCAGCCGGGATTTGCACAGTTGGTTTTTGACTTCCACCAATGACTTCTGGTGTTGCTTCAATTACTTCTAAAAGCCGAGACACGGCAGTTTGCGATCGGAAATATTCATCGCCAAATCCAACCAAAGAGTTAATTAAATTAAAAACATTGACTTGTAAAACATTAAAAGCCAAAATTTGACCAATACTTAACTGTCCTTGAATCACTAAAATACTACCCAAACCTAATAAAACTACTCCACCAATAGTAGAAATTAATCTCGCAACAGTCCCGTTAATAATCCCAATTTGAATAGTGCTGAAAGTTAAATGCGCCAACCGACCAAAACGGCTTTGAAATTCATCCCAAAATTGAGGAGCAGCATTCGTCGTTTTAATTACCTGTGCGCCTTTAAATGTTTCTACTAACACACCTTGATTTTCTGCACCCAAAACCAACAAACTGCGAGTTTTTTGCTGAAGAATTGGCAAAAAAGGTAAAGTAGATACAGTCATTAATAAAGCAACTACAATAACTGCCAATGTGAGAGTCCAACTATAAAACAGCATGATGCTGAAAGAAATTACCGCAATAAAAAACTGACTGGGTAATAAAATGACAATTTGCGATACTAACTGATTAATTTCATCAATATCGCGCAATCGACTAGAAATTTCCCCACTGCGGCGCGATTCATAATAACTCAAAGGTAACTGAAGAATTTTGTGGGCAAACTCCATTACTAATCCTAATTGCAACCGTTGACCAAAATGGGCAATCATCATTGACTGTACAGCCTGCAAACTACTACTAAATAAGCTAGTAATCACAACGGCTGAGATAATTACAACTAGTAATTGAGTATCTCCTCGCACTAACACATCATCTGTTAAAAGTTGTATTAAAACCGGACTACCAAGCGCCAACACACCTAAAACAATATTGATGAGTAATACCTGACTTAATAAATTTCGATAAGGCAATACACGCTGAAAAAACCTACCAAAACCCTGCTTTGGTTCTTCTTGAAACTGCACAAAAAACCGCGTCAAATCAGGCTCTAGTAAGAGCATCACCCCATTCCAAGCAATAGCTAATTCTTCGCGGCTAATATAACGTAAGCCTGTAGCCGGATCAGCAATTACATACTTTTTCCCCCGCTTACCATACAGCACAACCCAGTGATAACCATGCCAATGGATAATGGCAGGTAAATGGATTTCTGTAATTCTATCCATAATTGCTGGTGCGGCTTTGACGGCTCTAGCATTAAATCCCAACGTCTCAGAACCGCGTTTTAATCCCAGTAAAGTTGTGCCTAACTGTCCAGTTCCTACCGCTTCTCGGCTTTTACTCATACTCAAGAAGCGTCCGTAATGTTTGCAAATTGAAACTAAACAAGTAGCGCCACAATCTTCTTCACTGGATTGTAAAACACACTCGTATTTTTTTTGGTGTTTAAATTTGAATAGACCAAACATGATTGTTAAAAATGGGGAGTTGGGAGTGGAGAGTGGGGAGTAGTATTTTTCTTTCCTTTCAGACTTCAGACTTCACACTTCAGACTTCTCTCAAATATCTGCAATTAATCTGGCTTTTCGCAGAATGAACTGCATAACAGTTTCTTGGCGAGAAATAATATCAGCGCGTCCTTCCATTCCTGGTTTGAGATGACACTGGCGATCGCCTCTACCAACAGATAAAGTTTGCGGTACAATTGTCACTTCATAAGCTGGTGGTGTTTGCACAGTCGGTAATGTAGCGTTTTTCTCCACAGCTAAAGCGTCGGGTGCAACTGTGGTCACAGTACCCTTGAGTGTGCCGTAATCTGGATAAGGACAAGCAGAAACCTGCATCTGTACTTGTTGATTTGCTTTTACCTTATCGATATCTTGCGCGGGAACTCTGGCTTTGATTTGTAATGTTGCATCTAAAGGTGCAATCTGCGCGATCGCTTCACTGGGTTGCACAACTTGTCCAGGGTTGCGTAAATTAAATTGCAACAAAATTCCATCACTCGGTGCGCGAATCACCGTTTTATTTAAATCATTTTCGGTTTGTTGCAGTTCTTTTTGCGTTCTATCTACTTGCTTTTGAAATTCTAGGCGCTGCTGGAGTAAAGTTTCTCTTTCTTTTTTCAACGCCGCTAAATCTGCTTGTTTCTTCGCCTGTTCTTGCTGAATGCGTGCAAGTGCAACAGCTACAGGCGAATCCGTCGGATTAATAGCAGTTTTCGCCTTGATTAAGTTTGTTTGGGCAACTGTGAGGGCTTGTGCTTTCTCTTCTAAACTATTTTTAGCGTTAGCTTTGGCTTGTTCTAACTTAGTTTCGGCTGCTTTGACTGCAAATTGTTTTTCTTCTAGGCTATTTTTCGCATTTTCTTGAGCTTGTGCGAGTTTCGCTTTTGCCGAAATCACCGCTTGTTCTTTTTCTTCCACAAGATTTTTCGTATTAGCTTTGGCTTCTGCTAACCTAGCTTCCGCAGATTTGACGGCTTGAATTTTTTCCTCAAATAAATTGAGTGAAACGGCTCCTAGTGCGACTATTGGTTGTAGGCGATCGCGTTGTAACTTGGCCATTTGCAAAGCGGCTTCGGCTTCTTGCACAGTAATTGTTAAAAGTTGCTCTTGTAATAATCTATCTTTTTGTTTTTGCGCTATATTCAAGGCGGTTTCTGCTTCCTGCACAGTTGATTGGAATAATTTTTCGCGCTGCAAGCGATCGCGTTGGACTCTGGCTAATGTCAAGGCGGCTTCGGTTTCTTGTACAGTCGTAGTTAGCAGTTTTTCGCGCCGTAATCTGTCTTTTTGTAATTTTGCGATCGTTAACGCCGATTCTGCTTGCGTCATTTCCGCTAAAGCTTTAATTCGCTGGTCTTGATAGTTGCGTTCAGTCCCACTTAAATCTGCTTGCGCTGCTAAAATCGTCTGGTTCATTAATTCAGTTTGCGCCGCCAGTTGCATATTAATTTGACTTAGTTGTGCATCAATTTGACTCAGTTGTAATTTACTTTTTTGAATTGTATTTTGTAGCTGACTTTTTTGATTCTGAAGCCGTCCATCATCCAGGTAGGCGATCGCTTGTCCTTGTTTGATTATTTGATTATCTTTCGCCTCAATTTTCTCCACAGTTCCAGTAATCGCCGACTCCACAACTTTAAGTTCCCCTAAAGGTCGAATTGTTGCCGGAACTTTAACTGTGACATTGTATTTGAGAATCGCAGATAAAGTTACTCCCAGCACAAAAATACTAATCATTACACTCCCAGCAACACCAATCCATTTACCAATGCTGGGAAGAAATTCATTGACATCAAATACAGGGAGTTGTTCTGGATTCAGGTCATTAAAACTATTATCAGCATAGTTTTCCTGAGCGCGTAAGAAATTCACTGTACTGCACCTTATTTGAGAAATTTATATGTAGAACTATCAAAAGTTAGACAAAATAACGGGGATTTTGCCTGACAAAACTAGCGAAATACCAAGCAAATTGTAGAGTTTGCCTCTGAGGCGATCGCTTTGAGCCATTATTTTATAAATTACCTTTCTCAAAGACAGAAAACATCATCCCTAATAATCTTTTATAATTAGTTATGGGGGACGAGAAAAGTGTGTGACAAGCAAGCACAACCATAACTTTTCTCATATCTCTAACGTTGGCAACACAGAGAGAAAACAGAGGAGAAGACTCGACTCCCTCAAAGACCTCACTTACGTTGAGCGAGTAATAACTATCTCCTCTCCCCTCTTCTTAATTTGGTCAAAATAATTGACAAAAGTAAGGAGTAATGAATAAGGAATTTACTTATTACTCACTACTTATTACTCATTACTTAATATTTATGGTGTACCTCACTTACTTCAAAAGTGCTGTAACTACAGTTAAGAGAATAGTAGGTTGGGTGTAGCGATAGCGTAACCCAACATTCACGCATACTCTGTTGGGTTCCGTTCCTCCACCCAACCTACACCAGAATTGCTTTTTAGTCTTAACTGAACTGTATTGTGCTATAACCACAGCATCGCTGCTAATGGCTGTGTCATATTCAACCTTTGAGCAAGTTAGATTCTGCAATACTATGTGAATTATTCAAAAAATTGCAAATCAGTAGAAGTTGATGGTTTTATTATTTCTACATCCTACTTCTAGCCAATATTGCAGTTGGCAAAACCACTACCAGCCAACTCAAATTCTATACTACTAGCAACTAATTCCTGTCGTTGATTTGATAACTCAATCAACAACTTTGATAAAAATATTGGATGTGACATGATTGTTAGCCTCACTTAAGTCTGGTGGATTGACCACCTAAGTACCCAACTATAAGCACTGTTTGTCAGGAAATCATAAATCTACAGATAGAAATCACAACTTTAGTTTTACTACTAGCAGCAGATATAAAAAAATCTTTTATGTGTTCCAGATATCCTAGTATTCTCCGAGTAACAATAGTGAATCTTGCGGAATAATTCTATTTTTTTAGCTAATAAAGTTTAGTTAGCTAATAATAGTTGCACTAATACAAAAGCTAGACCAGCACTACCTAAAGGGACGGTTAAATTATCAACACCCAAAAAGGAAATAGCTTCTAAACCAGTAGCGGCGATCGCCACAGCCAATGATACCACCCAAATCTGCCAGATATTTCCCTGCACACCCAGCAAAATCAAACTACTCACGATGTAGCTGACTAAGGTCATTGTTAAAGAGCCTTCCCAGCTTTTACTTGCCCCAAAAACTTTATACTTATGTTGACCAAAACGTTGACCAACTAACGCTGCTAAACCATCTCCCCAAGTCATTACCATAATGCCAATTGCAGCGTATTGGGGTTGTTGCAAATACCAGAAGCACCCAACTAAAATGCCAAAACTCACAGCATAAAAAAACGTTCCTAAACTTTGGCGACCCACACTGTTAATCCCCGGCAGAATTGGCAATCGATAAGATAACAAGGTCACAATACTCGCTACAATCGAAGCTGTAATGCCTACACTCGCCGGAATATCTAGCCACCAAGCCAGTAAAATCACATTACCAGTGCCAATATGCACGATTTTTCTAACTATTTCTGAATCATCAGTAAAGCGACTTACCACCCATGAAACTAGGAGGATAAGCAACACCCAAACTGCAACTATGGTAATTTGCAGCCACAAAGTTGGAATTGACGTTAAAGCAGGAATCAGAGTTAACAAGGATCTTACACACTAGACAGTTTTTACCCTTGTTTCTAATTTATAAGATTTGGGCAGCAGGAATGAAAATATTATTTATTTGGTTAATTCGGGGTTACAGAATGTTTATCTCGCCGTTGTTTCCCCCTACTTGTCGCTTTCAGCCAACTTGTTCTATGTATGCCATTCAAGCAATTGAGAGGTTTGGAGTAGTGCGCGGTGGTTGGATGGCTACTCGCCGCATCTTGCGTTGTCATCCATTTCATCCTGGCGGTTACGACCCAGTACCAGAAATTGCACCATCCGACATAAAACAGCAAGATTGTTGTGGTCACACTCAATTGAAGTCTGAAAATGAAACTCAACCAGAACCGCGAAATCACTAAAAAACCTTTTGCTTTCATCCGCAATCTCTACAGCTTTCCCACTAAAGTAGTAAATTGCCTGGTGAGGAAAAAAGTAGAAACTAGCTTGATTTATCAATGCTTGCGGATGAATAAACATTGCATTTGCGTACTTTTACTTTCGTATTTGTTCAGTAATTATTCCTTTAAAAATCACTTGCAATAATTAAGGTTGATGATTGGATTTCCAGTGTATATACATAAGTTTTGTAATGAGTTTTTATTAAATGCTTTCAATATAAAAAATCGAACAAGTTACTAAAATAAACTGGACGCATTCATAGCCAATCTTTTACAAATGGATTCATGATTCTAAAAAGGCAAGCTATGAAAAGTTCATTGTTCACTAAATTACTCGCTGCAACAACTTTAGTAACTGGTTTGTGGGTATCTGCTACACCAGCAAATGCGGTTAACATCCAAAGCAGAAATGAAGCCCCGGCTGATTTTAAAGATAATATCCAAGACTTTAAAGATTTCGTGGGTAAAGAATCTCGTTACTTAGCACCTGAGACAATTGGAGCGCATAAAGTTGATTTATCTCAACTGACACTGAAATATGCTCACGACACTAAAGTATTCTTTATTGGTGAAACTGCTGGTGGTTATCGCAACCGTTTAGATTTTAAAGCCACTTCTGGTAATACTGTCACCACAGGCAAAATCTTCGGCGATACATCTTGTAGCACCAAAGATAGTGCTTTTCAAAATTTTAACGAGTTTTGTGCAAATCCTAACAATGCTTTAGCTAATAAAACCCAACAAGACAGCCCATTAAATATTGGTGACTGGGTTAGCTTAGGTAAATTCCAAGCTGGTACTACACTTGATTTCTTATTGCATTCTAATGATATCAATGGTGGTATCTCCGGCAAAAACCAACAAGGGCAAACTGTTAAAGGCGTATTTGGCTTAAATGAAGCTACTAACCCAGATGGTTTGCAGCACGTAATGACTTATGTGTACAAAAACTTCTTGGTTTTAGGTTATGAAGATTTATGGGGTGGCGGCGATAAAGATTATAATGATGTCGTTTTTGCCGTAGATATTGGTTCTAAAAATGCTTCTGCATTAACAGGTGTTAGTGTTCCAGAACCTTCCGCAACCTTAGCCTTAGTTGGTATCGGTGCAATTGGTGTACTCAACACTCGTCGCCGTTCTTTGAAAAAAGCTAACAGCTAGTACCGCTACGCGAAAGTCGAAAAGAGCTTCAATTCTTCACAATCATTTTTCCAATCGGTATAAGCCAATAACTTGATGCCCATATCAAGGGCGCATCTATCAATATCGATTTACAAGTTGACAATTTCACTACCGTTTCAGGGTCAGTCAATAACCTTTTTGTTCTAAGCTATCAAAAGATACTGAATTTTTTGCGTACTTTTTCAAATATTTTCGTATCTGCCAGTATACAATCCAAGCGATCGCTTCACCAAGTCAGAGAAAGCGATCGCTTATTTTCATTAAGCTTGTCCGCACCATCAAACCCCAGTTTCTTTCTTGATATCAACTGACATTTCAGCAGTCATTGACTAGCCAGCACTTCACATAAATCAACTTTTTTCAAGTTAACTTGTGACAAGTCAACATCACTGAGATTAGCTTTGTACAAGATGGTTTTATGAAGCTCGGCATAACTCAAGTCGGCTTGGCTCAAGTTAGCTCCTGTGAGGTTTGCGCCTTTAAGATTGGCTCCTGCTAAGTTAGCACCACAGAGGTTGGCGTAACTCAAATCTGCACCACTTAAATCTGCGCCACTGAGGTCAGCATTGTGTAAATTAGCTAAACGTAGGTCTGATTTTTGTAGAGATGCTTTGTGTAAGTCTACGTTACTCAAGTTGGCGCGAATTAAGTTAGCTGCTTTGAGGTTTGTCCAAATTAGTCTGGCACCACTGAAGTTAGTTCGCCAAAGACAAGATAATGCCAAGTTTGCTTCTATGAGGTTGGCACCACTTAAATTGGAATGAGATAAAGTGACATTTACTAAGCTGGCGCTACCTAAGTTAATCCCAGCTAAACATACTTCACTCAGATTAACTGAATGCAGGCAAACCTGTGTGAAATTTCTCTCTCCTGTCTGATAGCGCCTGAGAAGTTCATCAGTGTCCATACAGCCTGCCTTCCAAATGATCATTTACTTAACTCGATTTAGTGGAATTAATTGGTTAACAAATGTACGCATGAACTGACTTTGCAGTGAAAGTCTGAGGGCAAATGCTTGACTGGATGTGAATTGCTTTGTACAACCATCTGTAAAGAAATATAACAAAATCGTTACAAAAGTACAACAAATTCTCAGTTATGCGTTGATAGTTCCTGTTTATAGGAGGGATATAGCAGTCCGATTTGATTTTTGAACAAATACATGTAGGGACGAACTTACGTCCGTCCCTAGTGGAAATTTTTGAGATTTCTGGCAAATTTCGTTAACGCAAACAGCGAATCGCCACTAATAGGCCTCTGGCTTTATTTAGCGTCTCTTCATATTCTTTTTCTGGTTCAGAGTCGGCGACCAAACCTGCACCAGCTTGCACACTGACAATGTTATCTTTGACTACCATTGTGCGAATTGCGATCGCACTATTTAATTGTCCTTCAAAATCGTAATAGCCATACACACCCGAATAAACACCCCGGCGACTTGGTTCTAGTTCGTTAATAATTTCCATCGCCCGAATTTTGGGTGCGCCGCTAACTGTCCCCGCCGGGAAGCAAGCTTTCATTAAATCCCAAGCGTTTTTATGGCTGGCTAATTTACCTACCACATTACTCACAATGTGCATCACATGAGAGTAACGCTCAACAACCATCAATTCATCGACTTTCACGCTACCGCTTTGGCAAACTCGCCCTAAATCATTCCGCCCCAAGTCAACCAACATAACGTGTTCGGCAATTTCCTTGGGGTCTTGTAGTAAATCTTCTGCAAAGGCGATGTCTTCTTTGGTGGTTTTCCCCCTTGGCCTTGTACCCGCAATGGGACGGACTGTGGCGATAATTCCCTCATCTGGGTCACGTTCAGCTTTCACCATGACTTCGGGGCTGGAACCAATAATTTGCCAGTCCTGAAAGTGAAAATAAGCCATGTAAGGCGAAGGATTAATTTGGCGCAGCGAACGGTAAAGGGCAAAGGGGTCGCCTGTGTATTCTGTGGCGAGTCGCTGGGAAATGACAACTTGGAAGATATCACCTGCTTTGATATATTCTTTTGCCTTTTGGACGTTGGCGCAGAATTCGGTTTTTGTGAAGTTGCTGGTGTATGCTAATTCTTTATTTTCTACTGGCTGATTACCTGGGGGTGTCCATTCCAGGATAGTTTTTTGCGGTGACAGTGGTAGAGATAACTTACTGACCAAATTAGTCACGCGATCGCCAGCTTTTTGATAAGCTGCTTGTAAATCTACATTCGGGTCGCGTAAATCAGCATAGGCGATCGCCCAAATTTTTCGCTTTACCTGGTCAAAAATTAACAGTTGGTCTACCTGCATCCATAACCCATCGGGAATGTTGCGTTCATCTGGGGGATGGACGGGAACACGCGGTTCAATCCAACGAATCAATTCATAACCCCAAAACCCAAATAATCCCCCAATTCCTGGTGGTAATTGGGGTAGTTTTACTGGCTGATAAGGCTCAAGACATTGGGCTAAAGCTGTAAAAGGATCACCTGTAAACACAGCTTGTGAACCATCACGGTGTGTTTGGGTGGTTGTCTCTCCTCTCGCTTCTAGCACCCACAAAGGATCACAACCTACAAAACTATAGCGTCCGATTTTTTCACCGCCTTCCACTGATTCCAACAAAAAGCTGTAAGGTTGTCCAGCACAAACTTTGTACCATGCAGAGACAGGTGTATCTAAATCAGCCACCCATTCTTGATACACCGGGACAAAGTTACCTTGTGAAGCTAATTGAGAAAAATCAGAGAAATCGGGAAAAATCATAGGTTACTACAGAGATTGAGTATCAGGGATGAGGGACTGAGGAGGTAAAAGCATCAAGGCTAAAGGATGAAAAAACTTATTTCACACTTTACACTACATACTTCATACTTCCTCTGTCCCTGCTAGTCCCTAGGCATCGTAGGTAGCTGTACCACTAAATTTCAGTTTTGATGGCTCAGGATTTTCGCCAATCCTACGAGCTACGTGGCGTACTTTTTCGCGGCCTTGGTTAACTTTTTCAGGGAAGACACCATCTGCTGGGTGAATGAAGGTGGTTTCTCCGCTAGGCAAAATCCGATAAATTTTGTAGTCGGTGATTTTGAACTTACGGAGTTGACCGCCCAAAGCAATGCCGTACTCTTTACGAGCTAAGTAAAGCAAGTTTTCGCCTTGGTGCATAGTAGCTGCGCCACCTGTAGGTAATTCAAACACCTGAGCCTTGGGGCTTGTCCAAGTGATAGCGTACTTTTCTTCCTCTTTTGCTTTGGTGAGCAAACCGCCAGTACTACCGGCGAACAGTGGGGTTTTTCCAGAAAGTGTTTCTGCCATAAAGCATTCTCTCAAGGTTTTTAGGGCATCGTAACACCGCCATCACGATCATATTGCGATCGCGTCATAGTCTGTAACAGTTTTTAGTTTAAAGCCAAAAGTCCATAATCTATAGTCCTGCAATTTGTCAAATTCACTTTTTACCAAAAAACCGTGAATGATCATCAACAAAAAATGAAAATAGCCCAAAAACTGAAATTTGGACTATACAAAACTTTACATGATTGATTGAATTTTGTTGATAGTGTTTCCTTGACTAATTCTAGAACTGCGATCGCCTGTTAAAGCTGAGTAACTTCGTTGAGAGCTTCTTGAAGCAACCCATTGTGCCGTAGCAGCGAAACTGTACTTGGTTCCCTTCCCCGGAAGGCTTTGAATATTTCCATTGGATGCTGACTACCGCCAAGTGCCAACACAGTATTACGGTAGCGTCTACCAGTGGCTTGAACGACGGTTTCATCGTCTAAACCAGCTTCTTCAAAAGCGGCGAAAGCATCTGCACTCAGGACTTCAGCCCACTTATAGCTGTAGTAACCGGCGGCATAACCACCTTCAAAGATATGCCCAAAGGCACACAAGAAAGAATCTTCAGCTAGGGGTGGTAAAACTGTGGTAGTTTTGGCTATGCGCTGGCGCACTTGGGCGGGAGTTTCATCACCACCAGGAAGATAGCGATCGTGTAATTCTATATCCACAGTGCTGAAGTGAATTTGCCGCAGTGTCGCACTCCCACTCATATAGTTACGTGCGGCTAACAATTTTTGGTAATAATGCTCTGGTAATGGTTCACCAGTTTCATAATGCTTCGCCATACCAAACAAAGTCGGGCGTTCATAACACCAGTTTTCCATGAATTGGCTTGGTAGTTCCACAGCATCCCACTCGACATTATTCACCCCGGCGGCGCTGCTGTAATCAACTTTGGTCAGCATGTGATGTAAGCCATGACCAAATTCGTGGAATAATGTCTCTACTTCATAAAAGGTCATTAAACTCGGCTTACCATCAACTGGCGGAGTTTGGTTACACACCAAATAAGCTACAGGCAAGCGCACAGATGTAGCTCCATTATCGTTAATCTTGCCTCGGTTAATGCAGACATCCATCCAAGCACCACCGCGTTTTTCGGCGGGACGGCTGTAAGGATCTAAGTAAAAGTAGGCGACGGGTTTACCTGTTTCGTCAGCAATTTGGAAATATCTCACATCTTGATGCCAAACGGGTGCTTGTCCATCAGCAGGGGTGACGGTAACACCAAACAGCCGCTTCACCAGTCCAAACAAACCGTCTAAAACTTGCGGTAAGGGGAAATAGGGGCGTAATTCTTCCGTGGTAAAGGAGAATTTTGCTTCCCGTTGACGTTCTGCCCAAAAGCTAATATCCCAGTGTTGTAAATCTGCGGCTTCTGGTGCGCCTTTGGTGGCGGCAAAAGCTTTGAGTTCGGCTAACTCTTTAACAGCAGCATCATAGCTGGCACTCCGCAGTTCTTCTAACAGTGCTTCGACTGCTGCCACATTGGGAGCCATTTTACTAGCAAGGCTTAACTCAGCAAAATTTTTGTAGCCTAATAAATTGGCTAGTTCTTGGCGTAACTCTAAAATCCGCACAATTAAAGGGTTATTATCTAACTCGCCCGAAGCCGCGCGGGTGATATATGCTTTATACAATTTTTCCCGTAAGTCTCGGCGGGTGCTGTGCTGCATGAACGGGCTGTAGCTGGGGAAATCTAAAGTAATGCGCCAAGGGCCATTTTCGGGGGTGGCGTTTTCTTCGCCAGCCGCACGAGCAGCTTGGGCAGCTAAACTGAGGGAACTTTGGGGTAAACCCTCAACTTCTGCTTTGGTTGTCAGGTTTAAGCTAAAACCTTTGGTGGCATCTAATACATGGTTAGAGAATTTCGTGGATAATTCTGCTAACTCCATTTGAATGGCATTAAACCGATCTCTGGCTTCGCCTGACAAGCCCACACCAGACAATTCCGCATCTCTGATGGCAGTTTCGATAATACGTTGCTGGGCTGCTTCTAAGGTTGCCCAGGTATCACTCGCCCGGAGTTGTTTAAAGGCGTTGTATATAACTTGACTTTGACCAAGTTTATTGCTGAACTGTACCACTTGGGGTTGGACAGTTTCATAAGCTTCACGCAGCTGGGGACTATTCTTGACTCCCATTAAATGACTGACTATACCCCAACTCCAAGTCAGCCGTTCGGTGAGTTTTTCTAAGGGTTCAACCAAACCACTCCAAGTCGGCTGGGCGTTAGCTTCTAAGGTAGCCAGTTCCTCATCCAGTTCTTTTAATAACTGCTGGAAGGCTGGAATTACTTGTTCTGCTTGAATCTCAGTAAATGGCGGTAAGCCAGTTCCTTTTAACAAGGGATTTTGGGGAATAGTGGCTGCACTCATAGCGTTGTATCAATGCTGATAAATATCTCAATATACTTCTAATGTAGCGATCGCTGCGATTTTTAGCCTTGCCAGAATGCCGCAATAACCGAATTAGGGGGTAGGGAATAGGGAGTGGGGAGTGGGGAGTTGGGAGTGGGGAGTTGGGAGTGGGGAGTGGGGAGTGGGGAGTTGGGAGTGGATTTGTTTGACAAATGACAAATGACGACTTTATTGTCTACTTTCCAGGCATAATCATCCCAGATGATTATTTTACTGGGTGTCTTGAGATGAAATTACTGCTTTCTGCATTAATTACACCTGTGGCTGTGGTATTGACTGCTACACAAACATTGGCAGCAATTCAAACAAAAAATGTTGAATATAAACAAGGAAATACAGTTTTACAAGGCTATCTCGCTTATGATGACGCAATTAAAGGCAAGCGTCCTGGGGTTTTGGTAGTACATGAATGGAATGGACTACAATCTTACGCCAAACAACGCACAGAACAGTTAGCGAAACTTGGTTATGTTGCCTTTGCGGCTGACATTTATGGTAAAGGTATTAGACCAAAAACTCCTGAAGAGTCTGGTAAGCAAGCTACCATTTATCGCAACGATAGAAAATTGTTGCGCGATCGCGCCTTAGCCGGGTTAAAAGTATTACAATCCAATCCGCTTACTGATGTTAACCGAATTGCAGCGATCGGTTATTGTTTTGGCGGTGGTACAGTATTAGAACTTGCCCGTAGCGGTGCTAACATTGCCGGAGTCGTCAGTTTTCACGGCAACCTCGATACACCAAACCCCAACGATGCTAAAAATATCAAAGCCAAAGTTTTAGTATTGCATGGTGCTGATGACCCATTCGTCCCAGCAGAACAAGTCCAAGCTTTTGAAAATGAAATGCGCCAAGCAAATGTAGACTGGCAATTAATTTCTTATGGTGGTACAGTACATAGCTTTACTAACCCAGACAATAAAGGTCAGCTAAAAGGAGCATTATATAACCCCGTTGCTGACCGACGTTCTTGGGAAGATATGCGGCAATTTTTCGCCGAAATCTTTCGCAAATAAAAATTAGGGAATAGGGAATAGGGAGTGGGGAGTAGGGTATTTATGAAAATAAGCAATCAAAGTTGGGACGTGTCTGGAGCGTAGGGGCTTCACCATTAGCGGTGTACATATCTATTCCCAAGATAGAAGAAAAATTGTTCAGCCTAAGCTATACCAATAGTCAGTACTCATCCCCACTCCCCTAATTATGCGTGCAATGGTTTTAGATGCACCACATCAACCCCTACTCACTTCTTGCACCTAACGTAGATACCCGTAGAAAGCCAATAGACAGCATAAAAATATAACAAGATTCAAATAAGGATGAATAAGTAAATTCAGTTATAAATAGAACATAAATGCCGAAATGTTACGTAGGAAGTAAGATTTCCGCGCCGGCGGTTACTTTTTCGCCGAAGACATGGATATGTTTGCCTTTGATACTTAAAACATGAGAGAAAAGGCGTGAAATACTTGAATTAAACAAAGCACTGATTAATGCTTGCCCACGCCCAAAACCTAGTTTACACCTTGAAAGAACTGATGCCGACGCAGTATCAAAAAGATAATTTAGAAGCGATGCTGGCATTATTCTTAGAGGCACAAGGACATCCATTACCAGAACACAGTCAGACAAAATCCCCAAGCGCAATCAGCAGATTCTTAAACATAAACCCTTGGTCGACAAGGAAGATGATTAAGGTAGTTCGTAACCACGCATTAGAAGCCATTTTAAAAATATTATCCTCATCTAATCCAGGACGAAAACCTTTTTTACAAGTCATTATTGATTTAACAACTTTAGAGAAGCGAGGCAAGTTCTCAGAGTTTGGTGACTTAATTAGAGTTTACAATGGCAAGCGTGGTCTACATATAGTTGTCGTTTATTTAGTTATAGGAAGATGGCGTATTCCTTGGAATTTTCGGGTTTGGAGGGGTAAGGGAACTCCATCCCCAGCAAAGCTTGGGCTAAAATTAGTCAAACGTTTACCTCAAGAATTAACTCAACGCTTTGAAACGATTATTTTAGCTGACACAGCCTTTGGCAGTGTTGAATTTTTGGAGGGTATACGTCAGCTAAAATATCATGCTATTACAGGTGTATCTATTAGTCGTAAGTTAGCCGATGGTAGACTTTTAAGGCGCTTACATAAACAAGGTCAACTGGTTTATTTGTTTGGTTTAAGCTTTCCTGTTACTGTTTCTTGGTATTACTTAAAGCGCGATAATGGCAAACTAGAAAAACGCTTTGTCTTATCTACTCGACCAATTAAAGCTTCTACTCTTAAGCGGTGGGGTAAGCGTCGTTGGCAAATTGAAGGCTGGTTTAAAACCGCAAAGCATCGTTTTGGTTTGCACCGTTTTGGACAAGGAACTCTGCTGGGTATGTATCGTTGGCTTATTCTTTCGCTGATTGCTTACCTCATCGCTCATTGGACTCATCTGCATATTCAGCCAACATCACCACCTGATTGGGGACAGGCTGCACAAACTGCTCTTGAATCTATTTTCCCACATATACTTGTGTATCTTCTTTTACTTGATATTGAACGCCTTGCTCCTCTTTCACTTAGTTGTGGTTTTGACATTCAGATTTTCAGGTGCAAGATATGAGCCTACGTTTAGCTGAGTTACCAATACCTCAACCCAATGCGGAACAAGTTTTGATTCGGGTTCATGCTTGTGCAGTTTGTCGCACAGATTTACATATAGTTGATGGAGAATTGACTCATCCTAAATTACCTTTAATACCTGGACATCAAATTGTCGGTACTATCGAGGCAATGGGGGCAAAGGTTGATAAATTTTATGTCGGTCAACGGGTGGGAGTGCCTTGGTTGGGTCATACTTGCGATCGCTGTCGTTATTGTCGTTCAGGACGAGAAAATCTTTGCGATTTTGCTGAATTTACTGGCTATAACCTAGATGGCGGCTATGCAGAATATACTGTAGCTGATCACCGCTTTTGCTTTGCCTTAGATCCTAGCTTTCGTGATTTACAAGCTGCACCTTTATTATGTGGTGGCTTAATTGGTTATCGCGCTTACAGTATGACAGGCGATGCCAAAAAAATTGGTTTTTATGGGTTTGGTTCATCTGCCCATATATTAATTCAATTAGCTCGCTATCAAGGTCGGCAAATTTTTGCTTTTACTCGTTCTGGAGATATCACCGGACAAGAATTTGCTCTTCAACTCGGTGCAAATTGGGCGGGTGACTCTGATACATTACCACCAGAACCTTTAGATGCAGCGATAATTTTTGCGCCTGTTGGTAAATTAGTTCCAGCAGCTTTACGCGCAGTCGCCAAAGGTGGAATTGTAGTTTGTGCTGGTATTCACATGAGCGATATTCCCTCTTTTCCTTACGAAATTCTTTGGGAAGAAAGAATGTTGCGTTCTGTGGCTAATTTAACTCGCAAAGATGGCGAAGAATTTCTCGCTTTAGCACCCAAAGTTCCGATTCAAACAGAGGTGAATGCTTTTCCTCTCACCCAAGCAAATCAAGCTTTAAACGCCCTTCGCAATGGCGAAATTACAGGTTCAGCAGTTTTAGTAATTGATTATTAAGTAGGTCGTTGAAATTAAGATAACTGGTGAGGGCTGTAATTTATCATTTGTCATTTGTTATATTTCCCCCTTGCCCCGTTTCCTCTTCCTACTCCCTACTCCCCATTCCCCATTCCCCACTCCCTACCAAATAAAAAGGCTCAAGCTTTTGGCTCAAGCCTTGACCTCACTCATATCTAAATATTTCATCTTCTACCAAACATCACTCATACCTTTTTTATAAGGTTCACCTGTAAAAGGTTGTACCCCAGTATTAGGATATTGATCATCTGTAGGGCCAAAAATTCGCATTGCGGCTTCAGAGATATACTCGGTAATCCTAGCAATGATTTGGGAAATAGCCATACTCTTAGACTCCTTATTTTTGAGTCAGTTAGATAGTTATCTTTCTACTTTAATTCGATATTTTCTTATCGCTCAGACTCTCAATATATTGAGAATTTATGCAATAGTTTTTCAGATTGCTTTGCAATACTTTAGGTTGCCAAAAAAGTTTAAAGTTTCTCTGCAATTCCAATTATAACAAAACTCCCAATTAAGCTCTTTTGTATGAGAAATATGAGTGTTTTATAAAAGTTAGTTTACGAAGAATAAACTATTAAAAAAGATTAAATATTTGTATAAAATATAATTATTTTGCGGTGAGTATGTTGATTTAATGAAGTCAATAGCCTCTTTGTCACGGAGGAGTTGACATTATTTATGGTAAAATCTACCATAATAAAAAGCAGCATTCTTGTAAGGACGCTCTTACATGGCAACTATCCCAGACTTGGGCAGCTACCAGCACCAAGACTTGACAATCTCTGCGGCTGATTACAGCTTGTTCACCGACCTTTATCAGCTAACAATGGCGGCTTGTTATGTTGGCGAAGGATTAGAACAAAAACAAGCTAGTTTTGAGTTATTTGTGAGGCGATCGCCAGAAAATTTTGGCTATCTCATTGCAATGGGTTTAGAGCAAGTTCTGGCATATTTAGAAAAGTTAAGTTTTACTCATTCGCAAATTGCCGCACTCCAGGCAACGGGAATTTTCGCCCACGCCAGCGAGAGCTTTTGGTCGTTATTGGCTAAAGCGAAATTTACTGGTGATGTTTGGGCAGTTCCCGAAGGCACAGCCGTATTTGCTAACGAGCCATTTTTGCGAATTGAAGCGCCACTGTGGCAAGCCCAACTAATAGAAACTTACCTCTTAAATACCATCAATTATCAAACTTTAATTGCCACCAGAGCCGCCCGTCTGCGTGATGTGGCCGGGGAAAAAGCCAAACTTTTAGAGTTCGGCACAAGGCGGGCATTTAGTCCCCAAGGGGCATTGTGGGCAGCAAGGGCAGCCTTAGCGGGAGGATTAGATGCTACCTCGAATGTGTTAGCAGCATTACAACTAGGTCAGCAGCCAAGTGGTACGATGGCTCACGCCTTGGTCATGGCGTTGTCAGCGATGGAAGGCAGTGAAGCAGAAGCTTTTACGGCATTTCATCGCTATTTTCCCGGTGCGCCCTTGTTAATTGATACTTACGACACCATCGCGGCGGCGGAAAATTTGGCAGCAAAAGTCAATGCTGGGGAAATGGAATTATCAGGAGTCAGACTGGATTCTGGGGATTTGGTAAGCTTGTCAAAACAAGTGCGATCGCTACTACCAAATGTGCCAATTGTTGCCAGTGGTGATTTAGATGAATGGGAAATCACCAGACTCAAAGCGGCTGGGGCAGTCATTGATGGTTATGGTTTGGGAACACGACTGGTAACAGGTACGCCTGTCAACGGGGTTTATAAACTCGTGGAAATTGATGGCGTTCCAGTTATGAAGCAGTCCAGTGGTAAGGGGACTTATCCCGGACGCAAGCAGATTTTTCGGTCATTTGTTGGCGGTAAGGTAAAAGCTGATAGGTTGGGGTTAATCACAGAAACACCGCAATCAGAAACACCTTTATTGCAATTATTCATGAAGCAAGGCGAACGAGTGCAACTGCCAGAAACTTTAGCAGACATTCGCCAACGAACCGCCATAACAGTCGCTAGTTTGCCAGAACAAACAAGGCAGATATCAAACCCTGTGGCTTTGCAGGTGGATATTTCTGAAGAGTTGCAGGAATTGACTGAGAAGACTAAGGAACGAACCGCCAAGACGCAGAGGACACAGAGGTAAATGATGAGAATAGCTTTATTTGGTACAAGTGCTGATCCGCCAACGGCTGGGCATCAAGAGATTTTAAGGTGGTTGTCAGAACGTTATGATTGGGTGGCAGTTTGGGCGGCAGATAATCCCTTTAAGTCCCATCAAACACAATTAGAACATCGGGCGGCGATGCTGCGGTTATTAATTGCCGACATGGATGCGTCAAGGCATAACGTAGCAGTGACGCAAGATTTAAGTAGTTGGCGCACCCTAGAAACAGTGGAAAAAGCCAAACAGCACTGGGGTGAAGAAGCAGAATACACCTTAGTTATTGGTTCAGATTTGATCAACCAACTACCACGCTGGTATAGAATTGAAGATTTATTACAGCAAGTGCAACTAATGGTTGTGCCACGACCAGGATATGCAATAGAAGAATCTAGCTTAGAGGCAATCCAAAAGCTGGGAGGAAAAATTGCGATCGCTACCCTCACAGGTTTAAATGTATCCTCAACAGCTTATCGTGAGCATGGAGATACTCAAGCCCTGATAGCTCCCATTGTTGCCTATATTCATCAACAGCATTTGTACAAATGCCAGGACGCAACCACAAAAAGATTCCAACTCCGCTAAATCAACAACCTTTGGCTGATTTTAAGGTAGGTGTGGATAATGTAATTTTTTCTGTAGACACTGTTCAAAATCGACTTTTGGTTCTCTTAGTCATGCGACAGCAAGAACCATTTTTAAATTCTTGGAGTCTTCCTGGGACGTTAGTACGTCAAGGCGAATCTTTAGAAGATGCGGCCTATCGCATCATGGCAGAAAAAATCCGAGTCAACAATCTTTATTTAGAACAGTTGTATACCTTTGGCGGGCCAAACCGCGACCCCAGAGAAGCAACCGATAGTTATGGTGTGCGTTATTTATCAGTAAGTTATTTTGCCCTTGTCAGGTTTGAAGAAGCCGAATTAATTGCTGATAAAGTCGCGGGAATTGCTTGGTATCCCGTCAAACAAGTGCCACAATTAGCCTTTGACCATAATCAACTGCTAACTTATGGTCACAGACGACTGCGAAATAAATTAGAGTACAGCCCAGTCGCCTTTGAAGTGTTACCAGAAATGTTTACTTTAAACGATTTGTATCAGCTATATACAACAGTTTTAGGGGAAAACTTTTCTGATTACTCTAATTTTCGGGCGCGACTACTCAAGTTAGGTTTTTTGTGCGATACCGGAGTAAAGGTATCACGCGGTGCAGGTCGACCAGCTAGTTTATATAAATTCGACGCTGAGGCTTTTGCACCTTTTAAAGATAAACCTTTGGTGTTTATTTAAATAGTCATTGGTCATTAGTCATTTGTAAAAAACTATCTACAAATGACTAATGACATAGACGCTTTTGCGACTTCCCGCAGGGTAGAACAAAGGACAAATATGAAAATTGCGATCGCTCAACTTAATCCAACCATTGGTGATATACCAGGAAACGTCCAAAAGATTCTAGAAGCCGCCCAAGATGCAGTAAAATCAGGCGCACGTTTATTATTAACTCCAGAACTTTCTTTGTGTGGCTATCCACCCAGAGATTTATTATTAAATCCTAGTTTTGTCTCGGCTATGAGTCTGGCATTACAACAATTAGCCAGAGATTTACCACCAGAATTAGCTGTTTTAGTCGGCACTGTTGAACCAAATACCAAATCTCATATCACTGGCGGTAAAAGTTTATTTAATAGTATTGCTTTATTAGAATCGGGGAAAGTCAAGCAAATTTTTTATAAGCGGCTGTTGCCTACTTATGATGTATTTGATGAAGACCGTTATTTTGAACCAGGGTTACAACCAAATCATTTCACTTTAGATGATATTCATATTGGGGTAACTATTTGCGAAGATTTATGGAATGATGAAGAATTTTGGGGCAAACGTAGTTATGCTGTTAATCCCATTGCAGACTTAGCAATTTTGGGTGTAGATTTAATTGTTAACTTATCTGCTTCACCTTACAGCGTCGGCAAACCGCAGTTTCGAGAATCGATGTTGAAACATAGTGCAGTGCGTTTTCAACAGCCAATGATTTATGTCAATCAAGTCGGTAGTAATGATGATTTAATATTCGATGGTTATAGTTTTTCGTTAAATGGTCAAGGCGAAATTATGTGTCGCGCCCGTGGTTTTGCCACTGATTTAGTAAATGTAGAATTTAACAAAAAAACACGAGATTTAGAGTTAAGTTTTTTAACACCAGAGAGCGAATCAGAAGAAGAGGAAGTCTGGCAAGCTTTGGTTTTGGGTGTGCAAGACTATGCCTTAAAATGTCGCTTTTCTAAAGTAGTATTAGGTTTAAGTGGTGGTGTAGATTCAGCATTAGTCGCTGCGATCGCAACAGCAGCATTAGGTAAAGAAAATGTCCTCGGTGTCCTGATGCCATCACCTTACAGTTCAGAACATTCTGTAAGTGATGCGTTGGCATTAGGTAAAAATTTAGGCATTCAAACCACTATTTTACCGATAGGCGAATTAATGCAAGGTTTTGACAACAGCTTGGCGGAATTATTTGCTGGCACAGAATTTGGCATAGCTGAGGAAAATATTCAATCACGGATTCGCGGTAACTTATTAATGGCGATCGCTAACAAATTTGGCTATCTCTTATTATCCACTGGCAACAAATCAGAAATGGCCGTCGGCTACTGTACCCTCTACGGCGACATGAACGGTGGTTTAGCTGTAATTGCTGATGTGCCAAAAACCCGCGTTTATAAAATTTGCCACTGGTTAAACTCCCATCCCTCAGCACTCAAAACTCACACTTCGACTTCGCTCAGTGAACAGCACTCAGCACTCCCAACTGAAATTATTCCCCAAAATATCCTCACCAAAGCCCCCAGTGCGGAACTCAAACCCGGCCAAGTTGACCAAGATTCCCTCCCAGCTTATGAAGTTTTAGACGACATCTTGCAACGCTTCATTCATGACCATCAATCAGCCGCCCAAATAGTTGAAGCAGGTCACGACCCCATAATTGTAGACCGAGTAATTCAAATGGTTGCCCGTGCCGAATTTAAGCGCCGCCAAGCACCCCCCGGCTTGAAAATTACCGACCGCGCCTTTGGTACAGGCTGGCGAATGCCCATCGCTAGTAGCTGGGTAGCCATCAAAAATGCTTATCAAGCCATACCTGTTTCTACACCTAGTTAACCTACGTGTTACATCAGTCAAAAATGTTCAACTACATCCCGCCTAGAACTAAAGTTCCAGGCTCATAGCCAAAGTCCACTTAAGTGGACTGGAATACATTTCTCGTTGAGTCATCTTGAGATGACTTACGCTATGAGACTCGGAATTAATTCCGAAGCGGGATAGTTAATTATGAATGTGGCTCTTACCTAACGAAATGTTGTCATTGCTAGAATTTTTACAACATATTCCCAGATTTTACAGAGGCAATGCCCACCCTACAAATTAGATTTTATCAAAAATACCGAATTACTTTTGCGTAAATTACTGAAGTTGCCTTGAATAGTAAAGTAATACTAAAATTCACGGCTGAAATTTTGAGCCGCGAGTATAGTTTCCAACAACATTCCCAATTATGGAAATGATGTTTATACCTAGTTAGAACTAAACGAAGATAGGTGCAACATGAAATTACAAGATTTCTTAGGTAAAGAAGAAAAGTGGGGATTTGAAGCGATCGCTAAAGATGAAGAATTGAGTCGCCAAATTCAGATATTATTGATTGGTCTAGGTTTATTGGAACCACCAGCAGACGGGAAATTTGGCCCTGTAACGGCAGCCGCACTCAAACAATTTCAAGAATTAATGAAAATTGATGAGTCAGATTATATAGGTGCAGTTACAGCTAAAGAACTAATTGAAACTAAGCCTGATGAATTACCCAAGCCTCCATTAAAGCTAGGTAACGACATTGCCAGCAAAATTGTGAAGTATATGCTGGCAGAAAATTATCAAGTCTTTACTGGCCCCAAAGAATATAACATTGTTTATATCGAGGGTATGAATGGAGACTGGACTCTTAATAATGATGCAGCCAACGCCTTTAATGATCTCCGCATTGTGATCGAAGTAGTAAATAGTACTCCTAAAATTGTCGATCACTGGCAAGCAACCACCGAACCCGGCAGATATTACACCGTAAATCCCATGAATCCCGGCGGTGCAGCCAGAATTAAGTTTGGACAATACAAAGCCTGGGCTGTAGGTTTGCACGGGAATGCAGAACGCCACGAAGCTTTAGTACAAGTTGCACCATTGACTGTTCACCGTGATTTCAACAAGGATTTTAAGCGCACAGGTGATAAAACAGACACTGGTCTTTTCTACATCAATCAACACTGGGGCTATGATGCGCCTAGTAATGATATTAAAAATGCCAGTGCTGGTTGTCTTGTAGGGCGGATGCGTCAAGGACATAGAGAGTTTATGTCAATTATTAAACAAGACCGTCGCTATGTAGCTAATAATGATTATGTATTCTATACAACAGTAATTCCTGGCGATGATTTATTGAAGAAGTTTCCTGGGTAAAATCTAAACTCTAGATACTTCCTTCAATATGGGTGTGTCTAATTTGCACAAGGCACACCCATCAACACTCAACACTCACACTTCGACTACTTCGGCTGCGCTCAGTACAAGTTCGCTCAGTGTACAGCACTCAACGAATGATAGTCTATGTGATGAACTGAATGTTAAGAAAGTTATCCATGACTGCTGCTGTTCTGTTAGAGAATGTCTTCAAGTTTTACAAAAATATTCCTGTAGTTAATGATTTATCATTTGCGATCGCACCTGGAGAAATTTTTGCCCTGCTAGGCCCGAACGGTGCGGGGAAATCAACCACAATTCGGATGTTGACTACATTAACCCAACCATCCCAAGGACATATAGAAGTTGCTGGTTATGATGTTGTCAAACAACCAATACAAGCAAAACAGAGCATTGGTGTTGTTTTGCAGCAAACTAGTATAGATGGTGATTTAACTGTTTGGGAAAATATGGAATTGCATGGGCGGCTACATCGTATAGCCAACCCACAAAGACAACGACTAATTAATCAGTGGCTAGAGTATGTGGAACTAGCAGACAGAAGAGATGATTTAGTCAAAACTTTGTCTGGAGGAATGAAACGACGATTACAAATAGCCAGGGCGTTACTTCACCAACCACAAATTTTATTTTTGGATGAACCAACTGTCGGACTAGACCCCCAAACTCGTCGGCGACTTTGGGAAATTATTCGAGATTTAAACAAGCAAGGAATGACAATGTTACTGACGACTCATTACATGGATGAAGTCGAGTACTTGTGTGGAGCTTTTGAAGCAACCGGGCCGGGACGCATCGGGATTATGGATAGTGGCAAACTTATATCTTTAGGAACGCTCCAACAGTTGCGTTCTGCTCACGGTGAAGGTTTGGTCATGAAACAATTGGGAATCACCGAGGCGGGTAATGATAGCGCCCGACGCTGGGAATATTTATTTTTCCCTTCTTTAGAAGCAGCAAACAATTATCTGAATCAACAATCAGATAAAACCGGAATGATGGTGCGTCCCTCTAATTTAGAAGATATTTTTGTGGAATTAACCGGGAGACAGTTAGATTAACCTCAACCGCCCAACTCCCGCAACATTGCTTCTACTCTGTCAACGCCATCGGGGTTATTTTGGCGTTGGTATAAACTTTTAGCTTTTTGTAGTAAGCTATTTGCTTGTTTTGTCTGGCGACGTTGTTTAAACATCGCCGCCATAAACTCATATATCTGAGGATTATTGCGATCTATACCAATAGCTTGTTCATAAGCCCAATTCGCTGCTTCATAATCTCCTAAACGAGCTTGGGTAACACCCAATCCCAGATAAGCATTGAGATTGTTACGGTTTAGCTGAATGGCGCGACGGTAAGCATCTCTAGAGCCTTTGGTATCACCCAAGTTACCTTTGATGTAACCTACAGCATAAAAGAAATCGCTATTATCAGGGTCAAGACCCAATGCTCGACGATAAGCAACTAAAGCAGCTTGATAATTTCCTTGTTGGGCATACAAATAACCCATGCCAGAGTATACTTTAGCATTCTTGGGGTCTAGGGCTGCGGCTCTTTGATATGTAGCGATCGCTCCGTTATAGTCACCCGCATCAACTTGTCTGCGACCTTCTTCAAACAATTCCTTTAATTCTGGGTTTTTCGCTTGGGCGACTAAGACCTGCGCCTGAACCTTCACAGGAATCGTAACCACACTACATCCTAATAACAAAGCACTAACTATAAGTGATATGCGTTTGTACACAGTAAATTTCCTGAACTTCTAGCAACTTTTTTCTTGTACATTAAAACAAAAATATGGATTTTTGAAAACTGTATTTATTCTGTTTTACGAAATATTAATATTTTATAAACTCCCAGGCTGCAAACGACACCACTTTATTAGAGTTTCTACTGAACCATCTCATCAATAGCCAATTTACCAACATCTCTCCCTTGTCCGCCTTGTCTCCCTTGTCTCTATTGTTTACATATCTAACCAGACTACTATACAAGCAGTAAATATTCAGTATAGTTCCTATCTCAAGCTGGAAATCAGCAATAACAGACTTATGTCTTGATTTTGCTAACGATTTTATTATCACTGGCTAATATTACTACAACGATGCTGATTTTAAAGTCCAAATTATTTAATTTCTGTATCAATTTTTATATTGCTTTGCAACACTAAGTTTGATTTTGCGTTAGCAGTGACCCCAATAATCACAATCTCAGACGTACAATATTCCTTGACCTGTTACCTGTGAGATGATTTTATGATTTTAACTACAACCGATGTCATTCAAGGTGCTGTAATTGATTCATATTTAGGTATTGTAACTGCGGAAGTTGTTTACGGTAGCAATTTTTTACGAGATTTTTTTGCCAGCATTCGAGATGTGATTGGTGGTCGCACCGGTAGCTACGAACGTTTATTTGAAGAAGGTCAAAGAAAAGCACTCTTAGAATTAGAACAACGCGCACAGCGATTAGGTGCAAACGCCGTTGTTGGGATTGAAATCGATACCGGAACAATCAATGTTGACCAGTCTGGAGTTTTGATGTTGATTACCGCCACAGGTACAGCCGTCAGAATGCGTTAGTCACTGACAAGATTTTTCATCATCTGTTGATAATCGCTAATAGGTAATGTTAGTGCCAAATTACTTATTAGCGAATAAATCTGAAAATTTTTATGGTCATAATAACAGGACTTACGCACAGGCTACGGAAAATCGTAGACGCACAAGCGGCTTCCCGCAGGGTACCACAAAGGCACAGAGTTCACAGAGAAATGAGAGTTTGAGAGGTGTTTTGCGTAAGTCCTAAATAATTAAAAAGATAATCAATTATGACTTCTAAATTTCCTCTCTTGAAGTTTTACATCTTTTTAAATTTATTCTTACCCTAGATAGATAAAACAAGTCTTTCTGTTGATAGATATGAAAAAGTGAAAAGAGCAATTTAATTTTAAACGTAAGCATGAATATAGCGAAAAAAATTTACTAAAAAATAGTCAAGGAGCTAATAAACTATGTCATACGTAAATCGCACAGGCGACGAGATTGTAACTGATCCGGCGGTAGTTAGTAGAGTAGCCGATTATCATGACCGTGTGCGCTGGGGGCCGATAATTTCCGGGGTGTTAATTGCTTTAGCTACACAGTTAATTTTAAGTGCATTTTTTGCCGCGATCGGTGCAGGTAGAGTGGCTGATTCTGGCGCACCTCGAACAATAGCTCCTGATGTGGCTGGTAATGTCGGAATTTGGTCAACTGTGGCTTTATTACTGTCACTCTTTGCTGGGGGATGGATAACTAGTCGTGCTTGTGGCCCGATGAGCCGGAATACAGCTTTGCTCAATGGTGCAATTCTTTGGGCTACTACTTTGGCGTTGAGTTCTTGGCTATTAGCTAGTGGGGTATCTGGTGCTTTTGGAATTGCTGCTTCTAATGCTGGTGACGTTATCAACCAAGTACAACAACCTGGTGGTTTAACAGTACCTCAAAATGTACCGAACATAACTGCTCAACAAACTCGTGAAGCTGCTGCGGCTACTTCTAGAGCTTTATGGTGGTTTGTACTGGGTTCATTATTAAGTTTAGCTGCTTCATTAATAGGTGCTATTGCTGGCGTTCGTAGCTCTCGGACTAATACTTATCGTCCTTAGAAAAGATTTTATTTCACATATAAGTCCTGCATCATTTATGAACACAAAGATACCCGGCTTCTTCAAGAAGTCGGGTATCTAAAACTTTCAATTGACATCACAGTTTTTACTTTTTTGAAAGCAGGAAATATATGTATGACTTACGCATAAAAACGAAAAATTAAGGGTTTTGGCAAGGGTGTAATTATTCAAAATCCTTACACCCCAAACCCTTTCACTCTTACACCCAATCTCCACAGATAATCTTTGTGCGTAAGTCCTGATATGAATACTTCTTTCAGGGCTTTAATAAAAGGCTCGTTGTACAAACCAAATTAATCCCAACCCCACAACAACAGCAGATAAGCAACGACGTACTATTAATTCCCCAGGATATTTTTTAATGGTACGGAAAATCACAAAGGCAATAGTGACAATCGCTATTTGACCGATTTCTACACCCACATTGAAACTAGCTAATGATAAAGCTAAATTAGATTGATTCAGATGAATTTCTTTGAGAACCCCAGCAAAACCTAGCCCGTGAATTAATCCAAAAATGAAGGTGAGTAACCAACGCCAGCGTAAACTGGTACGCCAGAAATTTTCCGCCGCTACATAAACAATTGTCAAGGCGATCGCACTTTCGACAAACCTGACTGGTAAAGTCACAATATCCAATACAGCTAAAGTCAAAGTCACAGAATGAGAAATAGTAAAAGCTGTAACTACTTTCGTTAAATAACCAAAACCACCACCTAGCATTAATAAACTAATTAAAAATAAAACATGGTCATAACCTGTCAAAATATGTTCAATTCCTAGCCATACAAAGCTACTAATTTGTTGCCATATCGGAGGGTTAATCAAAGTAAATTCTCGTTGTTCGGGAGTAAAGACTAAATTACGAATTTGTCCCCCTTGCATCACGGTGGCGAGACATCTTGCGGTAGCGACATTGGGGAGAAATAAATTGTAGTTAATTACGAGTCCGGTGACTGGTTGCGCCCAAGTATAAGTTAGCTCTAAAGTGCTGTGAGTCTGAATATTACTCGCAAGATTCACAGGTAAATTATTCGTTGCAGCCACCGCCAGTTTACCTGTTTCCCCTTGTGCGTCAATCAGACGGATGCGATCGCCAAAAAATTTTTCTAACTCTGATTGATTGGTGGTAACTTCATCAATGGAGAGTTGTCCATCACGGTTATCATCAACCCCAGGTACTAAAGCTGTCGGAAATGTCAAAATCATTACCGTTTTTGTCTGTTCTACCGTCACCTCCGCCACCGCTAAATCAGCCCAGTGTGCTTGACTAGGACTAGCCCAACCAATTACTACTAAAAATGCTGCAATCAAACAGATGAAAGCCACTCTGTATCTGCGCCACATAGTTGTTATCGCCCCTAAATTCCCAAATTCTCTAAACCAAGTCCTGATATCAGCCGCGCCTCGGCGTTAAAAGTCGGATCAACACTTTCGGCTAACTGCTGGTAATTCAAAGCTTGCTGTTGATTTCCCAAGGCTTTGGCAATTATCCCCGCCCGGTAAAACATAGCCGCATCTCGCGTACCTAATTGCAAGGCGGCTTGTATTTGCTGTTGCGCTTCCCGGAAACGTCCGACGCGAAACAAAGCCCAAGCCAAGGTATCCAGTGTTTGAGCATCACGGCGAATCTTAATTTCCGCCTGCATTAGCGATAAAGCCTCAGCCGTATCTTCAGGGCGATTCTTTTCTAATAACAACCTGGCTAACTCTCGCCGATGTCCAAAGGAACCGTTAGTGTGTCCAGCGTTTTCTTGTCGCAGTAAGTTTTCTGCTTGAGTTAACAGTGTTTTTGCTGCTGCGGCTTTACCTTGTAATTGCAGAACTTTCGCCCTACCTCGCAACACAGCATGGTCAAAAATGGTGGATGATGTTTGCGAGTTAGGTAAAACTTGGGCGTACAAACTTTCCGCCTGCTGATAATTACCTTGGCGCGTTGCTGATTCTGCTAGATGCAGCAATGCTAAAGGATACCTCGGTATAATGCGTAAAGCCTCTTTGTAGAGACTTGCGGCTAAATCAGGCTGTCCCCGTTTGTTATAAAATTGACCGAAGACAACCCTTGTCCAAGCGGAAGTACCAAGTTCCCCCGGTTCTTCAGTTGCTAAAGCATTTTTAAAAGTGGCGATCGCACGTTGATCTTGACCTTGGGCAACTAATACCAAAGCTTGTAAAGTTAAGTTACCTTGGGTGGGAATTTTGTTCACCAAAGCATCGGCGGCGGTTCTAGCGGCGGTTAAATTGCCCGTCGCCAGATTTGATGTGACTAAGATAGCCAGAGCATGATCGTTAGTGGGTTGAGATTGTAAGACTTGCTGAGATAGGCGAATCGCTGCGGCAAAGTCATGTCTAGCTTGGGCAACACGAGCCAGAACCAGAATTGCACCTTGATTATGGAATGGTAAATGAGACAGAGAGCGATCGGCTGCCTGTTCTGCTAATAAATACCAATTACTTTCGCCCGTAGCTTTGGCCATTTTTAAGTAGGCTTGCGCTAATGCAGTTAAATTCAAACCACTATCAGGGCTTTGTCGTACTTTAGTTTGGTAAAAGGCGATTTCTTGTTGTAATGTGGCACGGCTATTTTCCGTACCAGGTAAGGAGAGAGAAAAGTTATAGCGGTAGGGTGAATTTGGTTGCGAGTTGGGGTAAGGGGCAATGATGAATAGTATGGGGGCAGTAATCAATACCCAAAGGATTTTTCTGGGGAATTTGTAGTGGAAAAGCTGTATTTGCATTTTTTTACGCAGACATACGCTAAGGGAAGAAGCAGAGAGTAGTAATCAGGATTACAAAACTGTAAGAGGACAAGGGGCAGGGAGAGATATTTCCCCTCTGCCCTCCGCACCCTGCACCCTTGCCTTAATTTGGTAATGCTAAATAAGGAAATTGCGAGACTAAAGGTTGATGTCCTTGGGATGGGTTGCCGGGAGTCCCTGTATAGGATACGTTATCGCTAGTCACAGCACCGTTAGTCAGAACGCTAAGTGTAGTATCAATGACATCATCTGTCAGCTTACGTCCAGCGACAGGACTGCCTTTAGCATTGAGAGCATTAGCATAACCACTGGAGACATTAGTATCTATTCGCATCACGTCAGGAAGAAATGCTGCCAGCAGTGCATCAGCACGTTGGTCACTATTACCCAAGGCTTTGAGTGTCTTCCTGGCTTCTGCTCCCACGGGTGCTGCGGCTTGGCTTAAATCGGCTGTTGGGGGAATGCTATTAAAGGCGTTAAGAAAATCGTTAGTGACTACTAAACCTTCATTAATTCCAGGTCTTCCTAGACGCTCAACTTGTTGGAATTTACCATAAGCATAGTTTTTAAATGAGATGGTTTGCCAAACATCAAATACTGTGGCGTTGGTATTTCCGGCGATTAGAGAACGGGGTATTCTGACGACGATGGAGTTCACGTTATAGCCTTTGGCAAAATCAATAGCTTGGTCGGCCGGACGAAAACCCACAGCCGGGCCAATACCTAAAGCACCTGCACGCACTCGGAAGAACTGTTCAACATCAAAGAAAAAGGGGTCTTCACGCAGTCCAGCAAAAACAGTGACTGGTGTTTTACGCAAATATAAGTTGTTAATAGTAGGGTTGTTGGGATTAACACTTAGAGGAGTAGTGATGCCGCGATCGCTACTTCTATAACGATCAGCAATTACAGTCAATTTAAATGGTTGTTCGCCTCTGCTGTTGGGTTCATCAAATTGAAAGCGCAGAATCACATCTTCTCGACCTGTAGGGGTTGCATCTCGATCAGTCACCCGGCTAATTTTGAATTCGTATAGAGCATTCGTACTAAAATAATACTGTTGCCGAGCCAGCGATCGCGGATTTGTATTCATCACTAAAATCAAATCATCTTTACGCGCTGCTGGGTTCTGGTCTTGCTCACGGAAGACATATAAATCAGTCAAATTTAAATTGCGTCCTTTTGTATCGACTTCCCCATCATCGTGGTCAGAAGCGGTTACAGATTTTGGTGTTAAGGTTGTCCAACCTACTGTTAAACCGAATGCCAATAAACTGACACCTATAAGAATTTTGATATTAGCAAAACTAAAGTTTCGCCAACTTTTTTGATTGGTCGTTGTTGGAATTTTCATATTAGTAAATACTCCACGTTACTATGTATTCTGTTGATGTAGAATACTTGTTTTGTTGGTTTTCAAGATTAAATACGTCAAGAACAGCAACTTGGATCTATAAATTTAAAAAATAAATTTAACGTGAGTTCAATGACCTCTCCCCAAACCCCTCTCCGCGTCGGAGAGGGGCTTAAATATCCTTGAGTCTAATTCAGAATTTAAAACCTCTGTGTTGCTGGCACTACAGAGGTATACGTCAAATATTTGCTGTTGGATCTATAGTTGGGAAAATTAGTTATGGCATTAGCCAAGTCGGTTAAGACATCGATAAGACAGAACCCTATAACAGTCCCAGACTTCCAGTCTGAGCTATTTATTCTCTAAACTATAGGACTTACGCAAAAACCCTCTCGAATCCTCTTAACTTCGTGTCCTACCCTGCGGGAAGCCGCTACCGCGTCTATGCGCCCTTTGTGGTTCGTTTTTTCATGATTCTGCGTAAGTCCTGAACTAAAAAAATTTAAGGGGTGATTTGGTAATCACCCCTATATTCCCCTCATATTAGAATTTACTTTCAGCACCCTTGTTGTGAATCTACTTTTACTTTGAAATATTAACTAAACTTTCCACTTGAGCATTAGCTAAAGTTGGCGCAGTAAAAATTTGAGAGTAAAGGCTTGCTGGTTGTTGACGAGCTACAACAGGTAGAACTTGGCGAGCGTGAGTCGCAATTTCTACTGTTTTCACATCATAAGTCTGCGTTACTAGTTTGGGATACAAACCAATACCTATGATGGGAAGTAACAGAGAAGCAGTGATAAACAACTCACGAGGTTTAACATCAGGAACTACAGCATCTAGATGTAACTCTTCACTTTGCTTACCGTAGAACACTTGACGCAGCATAGACAGCAAGTAGATTGGTGTCAAAATCACACCGACTGCGGACAGAAGTACAACTACAATCTTGAAGCTGGAACTGTAAACATCACTGGTAGCAATACCGAGAAACACCATCAATTCGCCGACGAAACCACTCATTCCGGGCAAAGCCAGAGAAGCCATTGCACCAGCAGTATACAAAGCGAAGGTTCTCGGCATTACCTTACCAATGCCACCCATTTTATCCATCATTAAGGTGTGGGTGCGTTCGTAAGTTACACCAGATAAGAAGAATAAACTAGCAGCAATCAAACCGTGGGAAACCATTTGTAACACGGCTCCACTGATACCCACTTCTGTGTAGGAAGCTAAACCAATCAGCACAAACCCCATGTGGGCAATTGAAGAGTAAGCCAAGCGGCGTTTGAGGTTGGTTTGAGCAAAGGCGCAGCAAGCACCGTAAACAATATTGACTACACCTAAGATTGCTAAAACTGGAGCAAAGTAAACATGAGCGTTAGGTAACATTTCGATGTTGAAGCGAATTAAGGCATAACCACCCATCTTCAACAACACACCAGCCAAAATCATGGAACCAGGTGCGGATGCTTCACCATGAGCATCGGGTAGCCAGGTGTGTAAGGGGAAGATAGGCAACTTCACACCAAAGGCAATTAATAAAGCAGCGTAAACTAATAATTCAAAAGCTTTAGGATATTGTTTCATTCCCAGAGATGCGATGTCAAAGGTGAAGTTGTCACCAGAGAAAGCCATCGCAAAACCGGCTACAAGAATAAATATGGAAGCAGCAGCAGTATAGAGAATAAATTTGGTAGCAGCGTAACGGCGTTTAGCACCACCCCAAATTGAAATCAGCAGGTATACAGGAACTAGCTCGATTTCCCACATCAGGAAGAACAAGAGCAAGTCTTGGGCAAGAAACACACCCAACTGGGCGCTGTACATCACCAACATCAACCCATAAAACAATCGCGGCTTGTTGGTTACTTTCCAAGCCGCGAAGATTGCTAGGGTATTGATTAAGCCTGTTAACAAGATGAGGGGCATCGATAAGCCATCAACTGCTAAAGACCAATTTAAACCGATTTGGGGAACCCAGGAGTATTTTTCGACGAATTGGTAAGTTGAACTTTGGAAGTCGTAGCTACTCCAAAAGGCATAAATCATTAAGGCAAAGTCCGCGATCGCTACACCTAAACCATACCAACGGACTGTTTTTCCTTCTTTGTCTGGAATTATGGGGATGGCTAGGGCAGCCACCAAGGGCAAGGCAATTATGGCAGTTAGCCAGGGAAAATCCATAGCATTCATCACTTCTGACAATCGTTTTTTGTTTTCGCTTTTAATTACATTATATTAAGGAATCGTTACTTTTGTAAACGTTATTTATCTCTAGAAACATTAAATTTTGGTTTTTGCTGAGAATATATACTCATCACTTCTCCTATTCTGCCCATAATCAGGAATAAATACTCATCCAATTAGATGGCAAGTCCATTCTAGATATAAAGTTTTGTAACGTCAACAAAAACGGTGGTATAAGCCACCGTTACATTTCTTTATAAATTATATGTCTCAAGGGAAAGTTTACCCTAAAGATGTTGGGTTGTGCGCTAAACAATACGGTTGACAATCGTCCAAACTTCCCCATCAGAACGAACATAAGGAACGGAGATTGTCTTGAATCCGGTAATGAAAGGTTTGTAGTAAACCTGCCAATATAAAGGACTGAGATAATCAGCAGTGGCTTTTAACTGACGGATTTCGTCGGCTAATTCTGCTGCTAGTTCGTTAACGCGATCGGCGTGAACCTGTGCCACTTTTTTCGCTTCTTCTAGTTGTTGCTCGATGGTAAGTTGTTTGGATTCAACTTGCCAACGTGCAAATTGGGCTTGTTTTTTTTGTAGCTGGGTTGTCAAAGCAGCGATCGCATCATCGATACCTTTGAGTTCCACTGATAACTGGGGATTTTCTCTGGCTTGACGACGGTACGCCTCAACAATTGCCGAAGGTGAATGATCATCGCCAGATATCCCATGATTTTGATTAAGTGCAGCCCGTTCTTGCTGAAGAACTTGAATTTCTGATTTGAGTGCTGCTATCTCGACTTGAATCTGCTCCATAGTTAAAAGTGGGGAGTGGGGAGTAGGGAGTAGGGAGTGGGGAAAATTTTTCATCTTCCTCCTGGCTGCTTCATAAAATTGTTGCGCCTTGGGTGTCTAAAGCAAGCGATCGCACTTCGGCTTCAATACCTGCGTCTTTCCAGGCTGAAGCCATTGCCAATTCTACAGCTTGAGAATGTGCCGCATCCGCCAAAGCCAACAATGTCGGCCCTGCGCCACTAATCACCATACCAAATGCACCAGCCGCCACCGCCGCCGCATTTACCGCATCGTAACCAGGAATCAAAGCTTTACGGTAAGGCTGATGCAACTTATCTTGTAAAGCAGCCCTTAACCATTCTCCTTTGCCAGTTTCCAAACCGCGTAACAATAAGCCTAGATGGGCAGTATTGAAAATTGCATCTGCACGACTAAATTCAGTAGGTAAAACCCGCCGCGCTTCTGAGGTGGAGAGTTCAAAATTGGGAATCGCCACAACTGGGACAATCTTTTCATCCCAAGGTACATCACAAATTTCCCAACCAGTTTCACTAGTAGCCGCCAGACGACATCCGCCGATTAATGCTGGAACTACATTATCAGGATGTCCTTCCATTGCGATCGCCAACTCCATCACCTGCACTTGAGATAGAGGTTCACCCGCAAGTTGATTCGCCGCCACCAAACCGCCAACAATGGCTGTCGCTGAACTCCCCAAACCCCTCGCCAATGGAACACCTAAACCAATCTCAATTTTCACAGGCGGCGGAGTCTGATCTATATATTGATATAACTTCAAAAACGCCTGATAAAGTAAATTACTCTCATCAGTTTGCACTCGTTCAGCTTCTGCACCTGTGACATGAATTGTTAAACCACCTTCATCTAGGCGTGTAAACTTAAACTGGTTACACAGTGTCAAAGCTGCACCGATGCAATCAAAACCAGGACCCAGATTAGCAGTTGTAGCGGGGACATTAACCGTAACAGAAGAAATAACAGACATCTGCAAATAACTCACCTAACCAATCAACCAGCATCCCATGTAACTGGTTGATTTGTTCATTAAAGACACTAGTGATATGTGTGCTGACTCAGATATATTCTTGACACTAAGCTTATTTGGCCTAAACTTAAGCGGAAAACTGGTAAATTTTTATGTTTTTCTATTTGACTAATCTTAAGTCTATTTCCTTGTTGTATTCTCGGTAAGCAATGACTTTGCAATGTACTCTTTGTCCAACTGGTGGCCATAGGAAAGTTTCTTTCGGTAAACCAAGCGAATCATGATCGGCTCGCGTAACAATATCTATAATTCCGCTAAGTTTATAACTGTTTTGGTCTTGATCACCTAAACTTACAAAAATACCATAGGGTTTAACACTTATGACTTCACCATAAAATTTATGTCCAATAGGAAAGCTATCCTTAAGCTTTTCCCACTGAATTTCAATATCATTATCATTCATATAATTGCTAGAAGTTCTCGCAGGGTGCGATCGCATTAAAATTAGACTACAGTTGAATGGCTAGGACTGCTAGAGGTATAAAATTATTCGCAGCCCTTCATCTACTTCCTCTTGTAAAAAGTCTGGTAATGCTCCAACTCGCTCAACTAAAAAGCTTTTATCAATAGTCAAGAGTTGAGATACATTAACAACAGAATCTCTGGGTAAGCCTGATGCTTCACGGGGTAACAATACATTACCTGGGGCTGCTGCCAATTGAATATTTGAGGTGATAACAGCAACTATAACTGTACTGATGCGGCTTTGATTAAATGTATCATCTTGAATTATCAACACAGGACGACGATAACCAGGCTCAGAAGCAACAGGATCAGGTAGGTTCGCCCACCAAATTTCACCCCGATACATTACCAATCCTCTTGAGGCAGCGACATAAATTGCATCTGTGCCAACACTGAATCTAGTTCAGCAGATTCTTGAGAATAAACTTGGTTCAGCTTGCTCAGAATTTGATTACGGTTATACTTTTGCAGATACGCTTGCAATGCTTTCGTATAAAGTTCACTGCGTGATATGCCTAACTGTGTAGCAAGTGCTTCTGCTTCTTCAAAAACTGAATCTGGTAGCGAAATAGCAGTTTTCATAGGGGTTTTGACAGTAATCGCCGATATTTATAGTTATACCTTAGTTATACTAAGCTTGCAATATGCCTCAAGCAACTCAAACACCCTCTGTTTAACTATTTTTCAAAAACTGCTTGTAAATGCGTTCTTAAATTTTCTATGTTTCCCCAGCGAGACATGAGTTTTTCGCCAGTTAGTAATTTTGCTTTCGTATCGAACAAACCCCAATTCGCTTGCATTACCTCTTTATCCACGGGAATTTTACTAGGGTTATTGAAATCAGCGACCCAGTGAACCTTCACCCATCTAAAAATACCCCACTGTTCTGATTCGTCCCATTGGAGTTTATCTTCGCTTCCTTCATTAACCAGTTCAACTACGTGGGTCAAGTATCGCTCTTGCTCGAATGGGTTTTGAGACAGGATTATTAATGCCCCTTTCGGTAAGTGTAAAGCATGATTCTCTACTCCTTTACCCTGTTTAAAGTTTAAGTGGTAGTATCCGCTAACTTTGTAGTACTCATAAGCCCATTTTTTCCCATCATCACTTATATTCTTAATGTATTCCAGACGAGAAAAATCCATTATTTTGCCTACCAAAGATTTGCAATCACCACTGTAACTTTATTTACTATCAACGTCAATTTTTATACTCTAAAATACTAATTAATCTTTCTCGGTGTTGCGTATTAATTTACCCAAGTGATCGCCAATATAGCGTTTCTCACTCTAGTGAGGTACAAGCAAGAATAATTAACCGCAGATGAACGCGGATGAACGCAGATGGAAACAGATAAGTTTGTACCTCAGTAGACTAGTAAATGCTATAAGTATTTCAAGCAACAGCAAATCCTGTATATTGCCTAACATCAGGCTCATGAAATCCTAAAACAATATCTTCTTTAGGGATACCAGCTTGCACAAGTTCGTTTGCAATACCATCTTCGGTATTATCGCACTGAATCCAAACTTTACCGTTAATAATTTCAATATGAATTAAACAACTGTGGAGGTGTTGTTTATCGTTCCAACCTTCAGAAATAATCAAATACTCGTCATTTTCTGAATCAAATGCTGCTCGATTACGAATATCAGCATTGGCATAAGAAATGTTCAGATATGATTTGAGTATGTTGCGGATTATATTTTGGTAAGTTTCTAGTCTATCCATGTGGTAATTGCCTCCGCTTGTGAGTCGAATACAATCAGTTTTACGGTATTGTCTTCCAATAAAATTTTGCCAATTTCTTCTGCAAAAATTTTGTTAAATACTGTGTCACGAATAGCTAAATAAAGAATTCTCTCTGATTCAAGACGTTGCAAAATTTTTTCATACAAAATGTATTGACCGAGAGCATTTTTGAGGTCTTCTACTTCCGACATACCAACAAAACTTTTTATTTCTACAGCTATCTTTTTTCCCTGTTTTTCTGCTGCTAAAATTTTTTCTGCTGCTAAGTCAATAAAAATATCTTTCTTGCCAATTTTTAGGCTAAGTGGGTCATGAGTAATCTGCCACCCATCTTTAATAAGGGCGTTTTTTACACAATCATGATAAATGTCTTTGGCTGGCATTACGTAATTGCTTTTTAGCTTCCACTTGAGTAATTGTTCCTTCTGTTTTGGCTACTTCTAATCCTCGCATAACTTTCTCTATGACATACAAATGATATTGAATATCTTCAATTGAGTAATCATCTGGTAGTTGCTGCAAAAGAGATTGAACTTTATCTTTTGTGGTACTCATAGACTGAATATTTAATATTAGTTTTTCGGCTGGGTATTACCCAGCCTAGTTTGTACTAGAAGTTATCGAAATTAGCGATCGCATCTTTTAATTTCTGTACCACTTCATCTACAGAAATTGTGCCTAATTCTCCAGAAGCGCGGGTACGGATGCTTAAGGAGTTGGTTTCAACTTCTTTTGCACCTACCACTGCCATTACTGGTATTTTATCTTTTTCGGCGTTGCGGATTAATTTACCCAAGCGATCGCCACTGGTGTCAACTTCGGCACGGATACCCAAGGTCAGCATTTTCGCTACTACAGATTTCGCAAACTCTAGCTGTGCATCACTGACAGATAGCAATCGGATTTGCACAGGTGCTAACCACAAGGGGAAATCACCTGCATACTCTTCAATTAATATCCCAATCAGTCGTTCTAAGGAACCGAAAGGTGCGCGGTGAATCATCACCGGACGTTTGCGCGAACCATCTTCAGAGACGTACTCTAAATCAAAGCGTTCTGGTAAGTTGTAGTCAACTTGCACAGTTCCTAATTGCCATTCTCTTTCCAACGCATCTTTAAAGATAAAGTCCAACTTCGGCCCGTAAAATGCAGCTTCCCCAATACCTTCAAAATGTTCCATTCCTAGCTGTTGAACAGCGCGGCGAATTGCACCTTCGGCTTTATCCCAAACCTCATCGCCACCAATATATTTATCACTAGCAGGGTCACGGAAACTGAGTCTAGCTTTGAAGTTCTTTAGTTGCAGTTTATTGAACACCGATAAAATCAAATCCACCACGTTCAGGAATTCGCTATCGAGTTGTTCTGGGGTGACAAACAAGTGCGAGTCATCCACAGTAAAACCGCGCACTCTGGTTAAACCGCCTAATTCCCCTGACTGTTCGTAGCGGTAGACCGTGCCAAATTCTGCCAAGCGCATCGGTAGTTCCCGATAAGAGCGTAATTCACTCTTATATATTTGGATGTGGAAGGGACAGTTCATTGGCTTCATGACAAAGCCTTGCTCAAGTGCGGCGGCGGCTTCATCCTCAGCCATTAAGGGAAACATATCTTCTTTATACTTTTGCCAGTGACCGGAAGTTTTAAATAAATCCACCCTCGCAATGTGGGGAGTCACTACAGGTAAATAGCCACGCTTGAGTTGTTCTTGCTTGAGGAAGTCTTCTAAGATACTCCGCAATAAAGTGCCTTTGGGAGTCCATAAAGGTAAACCCGGCCCCACTAAGTCGGAGAAGATAAATAAACCCAATTCTTTACCGAGTTTGCGATGGTCACGGCGCTGTGCTTCTTCTTTGCGGCGCTTGTATTCAGCTAGTTGTTCGGGAGTTTCCCAAGCAGTACCGTAAATGCGCTGTAGTTGCGCTTTGGTTTCATCCCCACGCCAATATGCACCCGCAACGCTTTCTAAATCAATGGCTTTGGGGTTTAATTCTTGAGTATTTTCAACGTGAGGCCCGGCGCACAAATCCCACCATTGATCACCCAAGTGATAAATAGTAATCGGTTCTTTTAAATCTGCCAGAATTTCTAATTTATAAGGCTCGTTGATTGCCTGAATGCGGCGTTCGGCTTCTTCCCGGCTGACTTCTTCTCTAATGACTGGCAATTTGCGATTAATAATCTTCGCCATCTCTTTTTGGATGGCTTTGAGGTCTTTGTCAGTAAATGGCTCTGGACTGTCAAAATCGTAATAAAATCCATTTTCAATCCAGGGGCCGATTGTAACTTGCGCCTTGGGAAACAGCTTCTGCACTGCCATTGCCATCACATGAGAAGTTGTGTGGCGAATCTTTTTTAAAGTCTCTGATTCGCTGGTACGGGGTAAAGAAATTTTTTCTGGTTGTTCTGCTTGATGCAGATTTTGATTAGGCGACATTGGCTGCTGAACCATTGGCGAAGTAATTGCAAAAAGTAATTTATTAGTTAAAATGCTGAAAAGCTTACCCAAATATAACATAGGGTTATATTTCAGCTTGACGGACTTTTAGCTGTCCTGGATGCACTCTAGCATTGTATGAAGTATGAAGTGTAAAGTCTGAAGTATGAAACTTAATCTTAGCTTGCCGACTGTGTTTTCTTCTGTCTACAGTCTTTAGCCTGAATTTTCTTAGGTTAAATTACTGTGTTCTTGATGAAGATTTGCTTTTCGTAATCATTATGACAGATTTTTTTTACTATCTTTCTGAGGACATAGCATATAATAATGTTAAGTTTTGTAAAAAACGTTAATATTAATAAGAAAAATAGAAGTATCCTTCATAGCTATGCAAGACTCAAATTTACCAGGGACTGAGTTGCTGAAAACGGTTTTAGAGCCTTTGTTAGAAGACTTTGACTATTGGTTTGGGCGATCGCGCCACCTTTTAGAAACTGAGCAACTCTCATTTATGAGTCATCAAGAACAATCTAACCTGCTGTTACGAGTCAAGCAAGCACAAACAGAACTAAACACAGCAAAAATGCTATTTGCAGCCACTGATAAACAAGTCGGATTGGATATGACAACCTTAGCGCCTTGGCATCAATTGGTTACAGAATGTTGGAATGTAGGGATGCGCTTTCATCAAGAAAAAGAAAAGTCATAGCTCTAGCTGGAGTTAGTGACACATCACACACTTCGCATAGATACTATAAAATACTTAATAAATTTTTTATTAACAAATAATGTATCCTATGCTACCGTTAATTGAATAAGCCTTGACAAATTTTTCATATTAATCATATAAGCGCATCAAAAGTGCGTTAAAAATCTACACTCGCTGCGAGTCCCAACCTCAGCGAAGCTTTTCAGTATAAGGTTTTTAAACTTGCTGCCCTGGAGGAAACCCGTATTATGTTGCACCTACTTTATATTCTTGCTTTTACGATTTTGGCTTGTATTGCAGTGGCGAACTTAATTCGCAACTTAGTTATGTTTAGTTTTATTGACAGAGAGCGAAATTATCAAGCCACATCTTCAGCAAATCGAAATTATCGTTCAGGGAGACAATCAGTACCCCATCCAGAATTATTAGATAGCAATGGCAACATCATTAAAGAACCATTATTAGTTATGCGTTCTATTAATGTTGAAGATGCTAGACAACAACTAGATGCAATTTATGAAGCTTCTCCAGGACAAAAGAGTGAAAATCATGAAAAGTAGGGAGTAGGGAGTGGGGAGTAGGGACTAGGGGCTAGATATTTATATCTAAAGCCACACAAAAGTCTGAAATTTGAACTTCTAACCCCTAGCCTCTAGCCCCTAGTACAGATTGGCGTAAATAAACAGACCATAAGAAATTGCTAAATGGCTTGTGGTATGAATATTCTTTCTTTTTCCTTTTGCCCTTCGGGTTCACCATTTGACGACAGTTGCCTCAAGTCGGGAGACCCTTTCAGCAGTTCCTCCTGGGGGAAACCCCCAAGACCGGACTGCTTCACCACGGCACTGTCTCCTTTATGCCGGGAAACCCGTCCACCGCAATGGCTCACCTTTTTACTTTTGCCTTGTTGTACTAGCCTCCAGCCTCATTGATACTTCATATTGTTTGATTAAGCTTCGATAACTACGCGGAGATTACCGCGTTTTTTTGCTACGCGGCAGGCAGTAGTATTACCAGAACGCTCAAACTCCAAATCAAGAATTGTTGTACCAACTCGTAAATTGTGAAATGACAGTTGATTAATCGACTCTGGTAAAGCGGGGTCGATTATTCGTAGGCAGTTATTTTGCGCGTCTGGGACTAAATTGACAATCATTTGTAGCATTTGAAACACGCTACCTGTAGCCCAAGCTTGTGGTGTACAAGCCACAGGATATTGTACAGGGGCGTTATCACCATTGCGTTCGTAGCCGCAAAACAGTTCTGGAGGACGTTGATAAGGCTGGTGATTAGTCATGTCGAGTATACCTTGAAAAAGTTCCAAGGCTTGATCGATTAAACCGAGCGATCGCAAACCCGTTGCAATTAAAGAGTTATCATGAGGCCACACTGAACCAGTGTGATAACCCATTGGATTGTATGCTGGCGATAAACTGCTTAAAGTCCGAATCCCCCAACCATTAAACATATCGGGGGCGCGTAACCTTTCCGCCACACTATAGGCTTTTTCTGGGGTAAAGATGCCCAACTGTAAACAATGACCAGGGTTAGATGTCACACTATCTACCTGTTTACCTTCGCCATCCAAAGCTAAAGCACAAAAATCTTGGTCTTCTATCCAAAAGTCTTGATTAAACCGCAACTTCAAATTTTTTGCTTCTTCTTGCCAACGGTCTGCTAAATCTAACCGCTTCTTCATTCGGGCAATTTCAGCCAAACGGATTTTAGCGGAATAAACATAAGCTTGGACTTCACACAAAGCAATAGTCCCGTTAGCCAAATCTCCTTTACGGTCAACAATACAGTCGCCAGAGTCTTTCCAACCTTGATTAGCTAAACCGCGTTTTGATTTGCGATAGTAACTCAAATAGCCAGTTGCTTGCAAGTTGCGGTCAATCCATTCCATTGCGGCTAAAGCATTTGGCCAAAGCTGTTCTAAGGTTTCGTGGTCATTAGTCCAAATGTAGTATTCACCATACAGCATCAACCACAAAGGCGTAGCATCAACTGTACCGTAATAAGGTGTGTGGGGAATTTCTTGACAACGCGCCATTTCACCCAAGCGTAACTCGTGCAGAATTTTACCTGGTTCTTCTTCGCGCCATTCGTCCTCGGTTTTACCTTGGTAAGCGGCTAATAGTTGCAAAGTTTCTTTGGCGATTTGCGAGTTTAAGATTAAGGTTTGGGAAGCCGTAATAATCGAATCTCGGCCGAACAACGCCGAAAACCAAGGTACGCCCGCAGAAACTGTCTTGTACTTGCCGAAAGACTGGCGTAACAAGTACATATCTTGTTCAGCGCGGTTAATGATGTGATTGAGTGTACTTTTATCGGAACTAATGCGGGTAATTTGTTGTACCCAATTTTGTTCTTCCATCATTTCTGCGGCTTTAGCTTGTCCTAGAGTAAAAGCAGCACTGACAGTAGAACTGGAAGTATTGTTAGTGAACAAATTAATCCGATAGCCAATTTTTTGAGTTTCATGAGAGGCTAACTCTAAACGCCAAACGGCTGTGTAACCTTTAAAGTGATCTGGTAGGTAATGCTGGAAATGAATACGCGATTCCATGATTAATCCATCCAGACCTTGATAAGCTAAGGTTAAGAATTCGGCTTTCTGGGCTTCTGGGTGAGGTGATACAGGTACAGCACCATCACCATTAAATTGGGCTGCGTCTTCGTGTATTGGTTCTACTAGACGTAGAAGTTTACCTCGTTGGGGTCGTTCATAACCCCGCACTTCAAACAAATCAACAAAATCAGCATCAAAACTGATGCTGAGTTCAAAGCTGACAGTAGTGGTGCTGTAGTTAGATATTTCGATTTCTTCAAATAGTGCGCCATTGAGGACGATTTCGCGGCGGATGCCTATACTATCAGCTTTGAGGCGATCGTCAATTCTGGGATTAGTACACAAAATCGAAAGAGAAAATCCCTTTTCTGCTGTGCTGCTCAGGAGTGTAGGCGATCGCCCTTCAATTTGCAATTCTAAACGGTTGAGAAATCGCGTATCACAACAAAACAATCCCATACTGGGGTTGCCATCATTCAGAGAACAGCCTGAAATGTTCCCTATTGTATCTGTAACTAAGAATAAATCATCATCTTTTACCGTCAGCGTGGGTTGTGGTCGTTCACTTACCACACAAGGCCACTCTGACATAGGTAATTGTTCTGCGGGGATAAAAGTCTTGCCGTCCAATGAAATTTTATCTTGGGTGATTAGCAAATCCGGTGTCATCAGCCAATGTTCCGTGTATAAGTCTATGTTTTCGTAGTCGGAGTAACTTTGAGCAGTTCAACAGCAGTAAAATCCAAGCAAAAAATTCTGTTCAGAACTGTGAAAAATAAGTTCTGAGAAACTTATGGGAGAAAATTTACATAACAAATCTTTATAAATTTATATTGTCTGGGGTGAAAGTCAAGGCTGATATTACAGGATTTTCACAGATATTAAATCAACCCTGGTATATACTCCCACCTGACTTGCTTTATCTTGTATTTTGGGACTAAAGCTCCACAATCAAAGCAAAATCCAGAATTCCACGTTCATCAGGCTGCAAAAAGATGCAAAGCTATCGAAAAACCAGTAAATTGGAGATTTATGGGGCTGATTGCAGAAGGCAGTCCCGATGAAACTTGTTTCATAGCCAAGCATGAAAGTGGGACTAGCATTTTTACTCAGCACTCAGCACTTTCAAGCCTAGATTTCCCACACCCCCCAAACTTCCCACACTCCCCACACCCCCCAAACTCCCCAAACTCCCCACACCCCCTACCCATACCTGAGAAATTCGGGTCAAGTCAGGAGGTACTCTAGCAACGTCGGAGAAGTCAAAAGTATTCTTCATTTTTGCCTTTTGACTTACCGCTAGGCGGTTGAGGTAAGAGGCAGTACCGAGGGGCAGTTAACAGAGAAGTCAATTCAGACTTCAGATTTGATCAACTTTTGGTTAACGAAAGGGCAGTTCTGACCGAAAATGTATATTGAGCGTAGTAGCTTAGGACTTAAATCATCCCAATGGGCAAAATCTAGATCAACAAACACAATTTCTATCCAGACCATAGCATCTTGAGAGAATGGCAATACCACGTCTATGCCTGACTAAACAAAGATGCTGACGGAATTGATCTCCGTTATTGGGTTTGAACTTGACTAGAGACTGGGATATTTGTCAAGAAACCTCTAGGCACTTCCTCCTTGTGCAGTCAAGCAAAATAACTTGCCATCTGATGACTAAAAGCTGAACAATGTACCAAAAGCCTGTTTTGACTTTTAGCAACCTAGATTGGCAGTTAATTGCTGATACTGCCTTTTGCAGGTGCTGTTTAGGATTCTTTACATAATCTAACGGTCTATCTAGTTTGAGAGTTGATTGTAATTTGTACAATGCAGCTGTGACGTGGATTTTTTCTGTGAAAGTGGCTCCTTAAATAATATTCATGAGCATTTCGACTTCTGTGCTGAGTGATCTGCTACAGTCCATTCCTTACCTGCGACCCCAGCTATATTTCAAAGCTTCACTAACCGCCCTCTCCCATGCGATGGAAGATCAGGTTTTGGCGGCGACTTTAGACAGACCTTTGGTAATTGCCAGCTTTCAACGCGAGCGATTTTATCGCCAAGAAGCTCATCGCTATCAAAGGCTGGCGCAGCGCAGTAATCAAATATACGTTTTAGCTGCTCCAGAAACGGACTTTGCCAATAGCTCGGAATACTATGAGAAAGTAGCCTTTGAACCAGATGATGCTTTAACGCAAGAGTGGCACTTAGTAGTGGTTGCTGATAATTATGCTACTTGCTTAGTGTGTCGAGAAAGCTTGGGTTCTATTACCAAAAATCAGCAAGTGCCAGAGTTTAGTACTGGTTTGGATATAGACACAGCCCGCAGGTTTGAGGGTATATGGACATCAGAGCGAGGAGTTAGCCTGAAAGCGGCACAATTGCTATTGGACAGGATTTTAATTTATCGCCCAGACTTGGCAAATAAAATCAAGGAAGCCCGCCAAAGGTTTGGCATTGGGGAACCAAGAATTTACTCTCAAATCGGACAACCCGAATTTGCTTGTGATATCGATACAGATCCTTTTGTGCAGCGATTGGTAACTTATTTGCAAGCTAGTCAGTATAAATTACACAAAGCTTATCGCTCAATTATTGCCCAAGCCCGTAAAGAACGTTTAATTAATTCTATTAGTACGGCAATTAGGCGATCGCTTGACCCCCATGAAGTCTTGCAAATCGCCGCCCAAGAATTAGGACAACACTTAGGGACAAGTCGTTGTTTAATTTACCGCGCTCAAGCCACACAAGCCCAAGCCACAATTGAACATGAATTTTTGACGACTGGCGTTTTATCGGTGTGTGGGCAAACTTGGGATTTAGATAACAATGCTTTGTTTCAGGAAGTTGTACAGCTAGGGGAAGGTGTTTGTGTAGCTGATACACATAATGATTTGCGAATCAGCAGTTCTAGAAATCTGTCCTTAATTGCCAAAAAATACAGTATTCGTTCCTGGTTAATGGAACCCGTATTATCTCAGGGAAGACTGCTGGGGATTGTGGAACTACACTATTGCAGTGTACCGCCCCACCAGTGGCAAGCCGGAGAACTTGACTTGGTAAAAGCGATCGCCACCCAAATCGGGGCCGCTTTAATTCAAGCCGAAGCCTACGCCAACCTCGAAGAACTCAACCAACAACTAGAAGCCCTCGATCGCACCCGCAGCAACTTGATAGCCATTACCGGTCACGAACTGCGTACCCCCTTATCTACCATTCAAGTTTGCTTAGAAAGCCTCGCCAGCGAACCAGATATGCCTTTGGAATTACAGCAGGTAATGTTAAATACAGCCCTAGCCGATTCCGAACGGATGCGGAAACTCGTCCAGGATTTTCTCACCCTGTCTAACCTAGAAAGCGGCCGCGTAGAATGGCATCCCGAATCACTCACCTTACAAGAATGTGTGGATTTAGCCCTGAGTCGCACTCGCACCCGCCCTTCAATGGAAAATCCGCCCCAAATCACAACCCAAATCACAGAAAATTTACCTTTAGTTAAAGCCGATGGCGATTGGTTAGTGGAAGTCTTGGCAAAACTCATCGACAACGCCTGCAAATTTACGCCCTCTGACGGGGAAATTTCCATTCAAGCCTCTCAAAACGGCAATCAGATGGTAGAAGTCACCGTGGCTGATACCGGACGGGGTATTGAGCCAAATCGCTTGGAGGTGGTATTTGACCGCTTTTATCAGGAAGAAGGGGCGCTACGGCGTACCGCAGGCGGCACAGGTTTGGGTTTAGCAATTTGTCGGCAAATTGTCAATGGTTGGGGCGGAGAAATTTGGGCAGAGTCGCAAGGGAAAGACCAAGGTAGTCAGTTTCATTTCACCATTCCCATTGTTCTGGGTAGCCAGGAAGAAAAGAGGGCAAGGGTGAGGAGTAAATAACGGGATGTGTGACTTCTCCAAACCTAATAGGACTTACGCAAAAAACCGAAAAAATAAGTTTTAGTAAAGGGTGCAGGGGTATGAGGGTATCAGGGTGTAAGCAATACGGTTCGGTTAACAAATGTATCTGTTGAGGTGAGCAGGGGGGCGGAGGAGCTTCAGGTGCAGGGGAGAGCGTACCTTCGTTCCCCCTTTCACCCCTGCACCCTTGCTTGCCTACACAAGTAAGTTTCTTATCCGAACCGAACCGTATTGAGGGTGTAAGAAGTATTCAAAACCCTTACACCCCCACACCCAATCCCCACAGACAATTGTGGTGCGTAAGTCCTACCTAAGTCCTAACTATCTTGCCAACTGAAATTCATCAAACTTGATCACTTCTGAATCTGGTTTGTGCGTATCAAAAAGATAGCTACTTACTTTACCTGTGCTGGTATCAAAGATACTAAAAACAGTAATGTTATTACTAGCTATATAAGGTATTGGTTGACCATTTTCACCTAATATTGGTGCGATGTTTGGTACCAAAGGTTCTAAACCATTGGGGTCGCCGAGGTCAACATATTTTTCTTGATAGTTGGTGGGAACTTCTCGTTTTCTTTCGCCCCAAGCAGCACCATAGGTATTACCCACATTTGAGGTTTCTAAAAAGTGCATTCCCCCAGAACTAATAAAGCGATTCCATAAATGAGAATGTCCATAAAAGACTAATTGCACATTAGCTGCTTCGAGTAAAGGGACAACATCACGGATAATATAGTCAGCGTTTTTGGGATATTCGTAACGCACAGAGGTAATTTTGTCTTGCTGATTGCGATCGCTGATTTGTATTGGGTCGGTGTACGCTGGAACTATATTATCGCCCAAGGTATGGGGCGGGTGATGGAACATCACAACTTTGTATTTTGCTTGTTGAAATTCTGGGCTGTTGAGTTCTGCTGCTAACCAATTGTATTGTGTACTACCTTTGGCGATTGGCTCATAAATGATCTGCCCATAACCCCAATTTTCTTGGTTATTTAAATCTTTTTCTGCTTCTCGATATCTACCTGTAGATTTTCCGTCTAATTTGGGTGTGCGCCACATATTTGTGATGTATAAAACTATTAAACGCACATCACCAAAACTAACTGCATAATATTTTTTTCCACCTGATTTACTTTCAGGTAAGCTCAAAATTTCTTCGTAGGTAATTGTATTAAAAGAATGATCAATTAGAGATTTGCCACTATATAATTTTTGGGCAACCGCGCGGGGAAAGGTATCATCAAATTCATCATTTAAACTGTTTTTCCTACCAAAACGCCCCATGACTTCATGATTACCAATGCAACTATACATGGGTGCGTGTTGGATAATTTGCCCGCCTGTGTAAGTGACTTTCACGCCATTATGCTGCATTTCGTATTGAGCATGACCTTGTAAGCCAGGAAATAAAGCATTACCCCGATTATCATCAAACCATTCCGAGGCGCGATCGCTCACATTAATTAAATCACCAGCAAACCACACTGCATCGACTCTTCCCACTGTTTCTACGACTTTTTGTAGGTTGGCGGCGGTCATCGGCTTGAGTTGATGGTCGGAAGTTAACAGGATTTTGAGCGGTGTTCCCGGTTCTGGTTTGGCTGTCAGGGTAAAAACATCACTGCTAACAGTCGCGCCATCTTCTCTTATACTGCTAACTCGATAATTCACCCGCACTCCTGGCGTTAACCCTGTCACCTCCGCTTCATGTCGCCAAATATCCCGCATTGTTGGTTGTTGATAAACTTGTCCATCTTGGGTTTGCTTCCCAACTCTGGATTTTTGGTCTTCTCTGGTGCGACTGAGTTTAGTCGTTGTGGCTTTGGCAGTTTGCTGCAAATTTTCCCCATAAGCAACTGTATGCTGATTCCCGGCAAACTCAGTAAACCATACTACTCTGACTGAGTTTGCCGTTGGTAGCTGCAAAAATGGATCTGTCAACAATTGAGGCGCTACGGTCATAACGGTTTGCCCAAAGGAATGCACGCTTACCAAGGTAAAGCATAGGACAAACAAAAGTACAGGCTGGAAAAATTTCATGATTTGTCCTGGTGGGAAGGTTCTGCGACAAATGCAGGTGCGCGGTGATTCGCTTTGTGATTATAGATTTGGATGAGTTGGTGAATTCGCGCAATTTGATGTGATGTCAGGGAGTACAAACCAGCCTGATTAATTATGTACTTGCAAAACGCCGTAAGTGATGATTACTGATCTAATGGTCTAATAACAATTTCGTTAACGTTGACATGGGGTGGTTGTGTAACTGCATAAACAATACCAGAGGCGATGTCATCACTAGCGAGTGGTTTTTTGGTTTCTAGCCATGATTGGGCCCATTGTTTAGCGGTAGTATCGGTGATGCGATCGCCTAATTCTGTAGCTACAGCACCCGGCTCAATCAGTGTTACGCGGATTTTATGAATATGATTTTCTTTACGCAATGCTTCCGTAAATGCGCCTACACCAAATTTAGTGGCTGAGTAAACGGCGGCGTTAGCATTTGCTTCTAGACCAGCTGTAGAGGAAATATTCACAATATGCCCTGTACCCTGAGCTTTCATGATGGGTAAAGCTGCATGAGTAGCATACATTAAGCCTAAAAGATTGATATTGATCATACTGCGCCATTGTTCTGTATCTGCACCGTCAATTAAGCCGAGTTGCATCACACCTGCGTTGTTGACGAGGATATCTACGCGACCAAATACAGCATTAGCTTTCTGCACAACCTCATAGGCTTGGTTTTCGTCAGCGATATCAGCAGAAATAGAGATCGCCTGTCCCCCATTTTCCGTAATGCGTTGTTGTAAAGCTGCTAGGCGATCAGCACGACGTGCTACTAATGCCACACTAGCTCCTTCTGTGGCTAATGCTAGAGATGTAGCCTCACCTATACCTGATGAAGCGCCTGTGACTACAGCTACTTTTGTGTTCAATTTACCTGTCATATACCTTATTTTTCGCCTTAATTGTAAACTCAAAAAATCAACATAGTGGCAATACTGCAAAGGTTTTGGCCGATAATCCCCTTTCGCAAGAGGAGTTACGCTGCGACTCAAAAACTATAGCAGTATTAAAAGTTATAGCTTAGACGATCCAGGAGCAAAATCTAGTTTGTGAACGATATAGCTTTTGTAAATGGGTTTAAATGTATCAGGCGATCGCACGACTTTCCAGCTATGTTGAGCATCGGCTACAACTCTTTGACTATGAGCATTTGGAGCTTTCCATTTGCTACCTTCCCAATGAATAATGGCGTTAACATCAGCGTGATCAGCTTGAACTTCCACAGTAATTTCTTTCACTGTATGAATCTCATCATAAAATGTATTAACAGCGTTTTTATACCATTGATTAAATTCTTCTTGATTGTGCAATGTGGAGCTAGGAAACTGCATTTTAAAATCATTATCTGCCAGATTTAAAAAAGGCGTAATTTCTTCTGGTGGAGCATGTTGATCGAGTTTTTCGTAAAAATCTTTAGCCAGTTGACTTATTTCTAATTCACTTAAAGGTGCTAACTTGAATCTCTGACCATCTCTGTGTTGTAGAAATTTGATAATTTCCCCGATGCGTTTGGGTAGGTATGCTCTGAGTGTTTGCAAAGCTTGGGCGCGTTCCTCACGGTTTTGACTTTGCAACACTAATTCAACAGTAATAGAAACTTTTGTATGATTATCGTCTATCTTCTGGGCAGTAATGGTAACTATATACAAGGTGAAGAGGTTAGTCGCCTCCGGTATATCCATTTTCCAGATATGATTTTGGTGATCGTTGTAGAGTAATCTGTCACGTACTAACGAGCCTTGAAAATCAAATCTCACAATAGCGCCAGGACTATTTGTAGGTTTTCCCGCATCAGTTTCTAATTCAACATTTGTTCTTCCACTAAAACCTTTGAGAAACTCCAGGTAATTATCAAATGCTGACCAAAAATAATTTATTTCTAGTGGAACTATTTGGACATTGTTCAGTGAGATCCATTCACCAAAATCTAGTTTGTCCCTAGTTTCTTTTTTTCCGAGTAATGTCATGGTGATATTCCATAATAGTTGCTGAAAGCTGAATTAAATTCCCGTATTCAGCAGTTAGTTCAGTTGCTCATTTCTAAAAAAAGTTAGTGGTAAAAGGCTTATTACTTTTACCACTTATCCTAGAGATTAGCTATTCAATCTAGAACGTAGAGTTGTGAGATCAAATCCTAATTTTTCAAACTCAGCTTTCTTACTTTGAACGAGTTCAACTAACTCTGGTGATACATCGCCATCTTCGTTTTTGAGAATGTAGCCGTATTTAAAATTTGTGAGCATATGGGAAACAGCCAAAATTATACTAGCTGTCTGACGACCAGGTAATACACTCTCATCATCTTCGTCACCCATTGAGCCATTAGTTAACAAATCACCATACTTCAATTCACCAAATTCAGGATTATGTTCATTGTGAATCCAACTATGCCAGAAGGTGCATTGATAAATCACATACTTACAAACCTGTTTAAGATTTGCTATGTCTTGCTCAGTTGGTTGTGCTGATACAGTAATCGGTCTAACAGCTTTTAATTCACCATTAATTTCTTGTCGTGGATTTGATGAATGTTCAATTTCGTTCAAATCATACCATTGATCACCATCATCTACTTGTTCTAAACTTAAAGGAACATAGGGTACACTATTATGCACTAATTCATTGGAGAAATTGAGTATTTCTGACCAGTTATTGACTATTTCTGCTTGATTAGTAGCAAAGAATAAATCTACATAAGTAGTGAGAATATCCCAATATAAATTGCCGAGTTTGGCAAATGTATGATTTTCAGACAGAGGTTTTCTAGGTTGCCAATCTGTCCAATCGTATGTTCCCATACTTGTTCTTACCCATTGCAACATATCTGGGTTAATCAACATGGGTTCTAGCTTGGCAAAAAACCCTTCTTTCGGATCCATCAGGATTTTGCGCCCAAATTTATTAATATGAACTACTTCTTTGATGTGGGGATAAAGGAAACCACGGATCGGATTCTTTCTAATGTTTCTGAAGAACGCGATCGCATACTGTTCCATGTTAAAGTGACACTGGGCTAAATGTCCTTTGACTTCACCTACAACACCCAAATGAGTAGCGCGAACAACTCGTTTAGCTTGCAACCACTGATTACCATCAGCCGGGGTGTAAGTCTGCGGTTCTTTTAACGGGGAATTTGGTTGCAAACAATTATCCTCACGGAATTGCAACGTGATTTCTACAGGTAGTAATTTTCCATCTTTTAACTCAAATTTGACTTTGTAATTAGGCAAATCTATTTTGCCTGTTAAGGTAAATTTATCTCCATTAAAAGCAGTAGTATATAGTGAAGGATTATTTTTATCCTTCTTAAAAATTACTGGATTAAAACCATTTAACATCCTTTCGCCAAAAAATTCATCACTTCTGGTATAGCCGGGACGTTCTTTTTCTAAAATCAGCGTTAAGGTTTCCGGAAATGATTTTTGGATTTCATCGTAAGATGGCTCATTAGGATTGCGGCGATTTCTTTGGATTAGAGCATCCATAACCTGTCCATACTTGGCTACAGATTTTGTTGTTATCGCTTCAGCTTCTGGTGTGAAATCATGGTGAATAGATTCAGGGAGGCTGTAAGGAAATAGCTTATATTCTGAGTCGTACTCATAATATGAAATCTGCACAACTCCAAAATCATAATCACCTGTGACATTATCAGGCCCATTTTTGACTTCAATTAAGTTTCTCACTTGACTCTTTTTGCCATCAATATATACAGTTTGTGGCGGGTCAAATATTTTTAATTGTAAATCTGGTACATCACCAAACCCAGCTAATTTTGGGTCATACAAAATTTCAAATTTTCCGGATTCATCCGTTTCCCCACTACCTAAATAATCTTTTCCTCCAAACGGATCTCTATCCCATAACTCTACACTTAAATTGGGAATAGGTAACAGCGAGTCACGATGTACTATTTTGCCAGAAGCTCTTTGTGATTTGGTAATTACATTCCCCTTCAAATCTTCTTTGATTTTCAAGATAGAAGTTAATGGTAAATCAGACAGAAGTTTATAAAGTAAACGTTCTTTTTCTGTCTCAGAATACTCTTCAAGCGATACTTCACCAGTAATAATTCTTTGAAGAAAGCTAGTCATGTCTATTATCACTCCGTTATACTAAATTGCTGTTTTCGTTTACACCAAAGTTTTATGTCTAGCCGCTTCAACATCGGCTAAATCATCAGCACCTAATAGTTGCTGAAAAGTTGTTCGATTCCATCCAACCAAATGCATCTTGGTAAATTCTTCAAAGAAGATATACATTCTGCAAGCTGGAACATTGAAATTTTCTAGCAAAATATCACTGATACTTTCTGTTAGTTTGGTGGTAATCTCTACAGGTAATCTCAAGTTCATTAGTTGCACAACAGCCGCTGGCTTTTCATAGTCACCACCAAAAGCTACATTCACTTTAGTATTGACAACTACTAAAATTTTATCTTCCGGATCACCTTTAATTAGATGAACTTGTTGCGTAACTTTAGTTATTACATTTTGAATAACTTCTTGACTGAAGTCATGATTAGTCTCAATTCTGACAAAAGGCATTTTAGTTCCACCCTGTAAAAACTGGCATTTACAGCACATCTTTCGTACTCAAAAGGCTTAGACAATAGCAGATTTATTGATATCTATCACCTTGAGTAAAACACAACAATCTATAAGTTTGTATTGTTATACAAGCAAATTTTTTTACCTAAGCATAACTTTATCCTTCCACTGTGAATTTTTAGAGTACAGTTTATCGCTGGGAGATATTAAGTTTGGACAAGCATCAAAGTAGTCAATCAGTAACAACTTCAATTATTTTTTATGCTTGTCACTCGAAAGTGCTTTTCCGGTTACTTTATATCCGATGTATAGTTTAATCGGCTGGCTTTTTAATATGTCTTAATAAATACTTGTTTCAATAAAATACTTTCATATAGTTTTTTATGATTAGAGAGATTATTAAAGGTTATATATTAAAGCTAATTAACAAAATAAAATTATATGGATATGAGTAGAAAGCTTAATTTTTGGTTTGTTTGATTTTTCAAAATCAAAACTTACATCAAAAGAATTCGTAATAATGTCAATTTATTGCGGATTTTAGCTATGTTTGATAATTGATTTCTGGAAAATCCCTAATGCGATTAATTTAGCGATTGTAAAAGACCATAAGTTTGACCCCAATGCCTACTGGCTTCTGACTGCTGAAGTTTATTTATAGGAATCCGGTTTGATTTTGGAATTTACTTCTGTGGTGCGCGAAGCGCAACGCAAGCGCGATAGGCAGGGATTAGGAAAGAGTCCTGATCTGGGTGTACTGATTTTTTTCAGAAATCAAACATTAGTCCCATAGCTCGCAACAAAAAGTTAAATTTCTATTAAAATATTTCAATTATGAGCAGATGTAGCAAACTCTACTAAATTTTGTGAGGAAAACCGTTAACTTGATGAGAGCCGTAAATGTAATTCAGGCTACCTTCACATGCGACTAGAACAGTTGCAAGCTTTTTTGGCGATCGCAGACAGTGGCAGCTTCCAACAAGCAGCCCGACAATGTGGTGTCACTCAATCAACTATTAGCCGCCAAATTCAAGCTTTAGAGGCTGATTTGGGTGTGGAACTGTTTCACCGCAACACTCATGCTAAATTAACTTTGGGCGGGGAACGTTTATTGCCGCGTGTCCGCAAGATTTGTCAGGAGTGGCAAGTTGCTACCCAAGAATTAGTAGATTTAATGGCGGGTAAGCAACCAGAGTTGTGCATTGCTTCGATTCATTCTCTTTGTGCTTCTTACTTACCGCCAGTATTACAAAAGTTCTGCCGAGATTATCCCGAAGTGCAGTTGCGGGTAACATCTTTGGGGAGCGATCGCGCCCTGAAGGTTCTCAAAGATGGTTTAGTAGATTTAGCGATCGTCATGAATAATCGCTTTTTAACCACCGGCAGGGAAATGGTGGTGGAAGTTTTATACGAAGAACCAATCGAAGTCCTCATCGCCGCTAATCATCCTCTCGCCCAATATGAACGCATTCCTTGGTCAGAATTGGTGCGTTATCCCCAAGTGGTATTTAAAGATGGCTATGGAATGCAACGGTTAGTCCAAGATAAATTTGAGCGTTTAGAAGCAGTACTCCATGCGGCTTTAGAAGTCAATACTTTAGATGCGTTTCGGGGTGTGGTGCGTCAAGGTGAATTAATTGCCTTACTTCCGACTTCGGCGTTAGTCGAATCGCGTCACGACTCAACTTTAGCCGTGCGTCCTTTAGCTAATAATCCCTTAGATAATTCTGGGTTGACTCGCCGCGTCGTTATGGTCACAACCCAAGACCGCCTGCAAATTCCCCCGATTAAACATTTTTGGGAATTGGTGTTAGAAAATATTCCGCCGCAATCAAAAGAACAGCGATCGGCTTCCTGAAGTATGATTAGTCAACAGTCCATAGTCAATGGTCAACCAATTTTAGATTTTGGATTTTAGATTGTCTGCACCCATAAAGGGAGCGACCAATTTGAGACTTTGGATTTTAGATTCAATTCCACTATCCAAAATTTAAAATCTAAACTTTGGAGGGTCAATTTCTGTACCAATGACCAATGACCAATGACAAATGACCAGTGACCAAATATGAGCAATATCTTCAGGGAACTACTCAAAAAGGTAGGCAGTGGCAATCACACAGGCGAAAATTTAACTCGTGCGGAAGCTGCGATCGCTACTAAAATGATTTTGTTGGGAGAAGCCACACCAGCCCAAATCGGCGCATTCTTAATTGCCCATCGCATCAAACGACCAACGGGCGAAGAGTTGGCAGGAATGTTAGATACATACAATGAACTAGGGCCAAAACTCCAGCCGATTAACGCTACATCACCTGTGATGGTGTTGGGAATACCTTATGATGGCAGAACTCGGACTGCACCCATTAGCAACGTTACAGCTTTAATTCTCGCGGCGGCTGGACAACCTGTGGTGATGCACGGTGGCGATCGCTTACCCACCAAATATGGTTTACCTTTAATCGAAGTTTGGCAAGGTTTAGGCGTTGATTGGACTGCTTTATCTTTACCTCAAACCCAGCAAGTCTTTGCACAAACCAAAATTGGCTTTATCTACACACCTCGTCATTTCCCCTTAACTAACAGTATTTGGGAATACCGCGACCAACTAGGTAAACGTCCACCTTTTGCCACAATGGAATTAATTTGGTGTCCTTATGCGGGTGATACTCACCTAATTGCCGGGTTTGTTCATCCCCCCACCGAAGGAATGTTTCAATCTGCATTAGAATTAAGAGAAGTAAGAAAATATACTTTAGTTAAAGGCTTAGAAGGAAGTGGTGACTTACCACGCGATCGCACCGCAATTATCGCTTTATCTCCATCGCCAGATTTAGCCAGGTTATTTCTCTCACCCCATGATTACGGGTTTACCACCAAAAACGTCCCTTTAGGCACCACTGAAGAATTAATCACCCAAATTCAAGAGGTTCTAGCAGGCAAACCAGGGGAATTATTACAAACAGCTTTATGGAATGGGGGATTTTATCTCTGGCGCAGTGGTATGTGTTCAGATATGGCATCAGGTATCGCCACAGCCAAAGAATTATTAACTAATGGTGTAGTCGCGGCTAAATTGCAAGAGTTGAGGCAAATAGTTAATTCAACTTCCCAGAATGCCTTGCAGCATATTTAATTACTTTTACAATCCAAATATTATGATGTCTTGTTTACAGCAAGCGATCGCTTGTCCTGTTGTCCAATAAATTTCTCCAACCCTTACCCAGCATAGTGTTTCGCTTCTTCACTGCCGATGAATTGCAGCAAATTGCGATCGCCGCAGGTTTTCATCCAGACTGTGTACAGGTGGAAACTCGCGGAGTATACGGCACGCTCAAATGTATCAAGTAAATTATTCACCAATAGATAACACCAGACCTTCACAGGCTAGTAAACCTTGGGCAAAAGTTGCTTTTACATCAGTTTGCACTTGATCGAGAAAGTCATCCTCATCATCGGGATGGTGATGGGAAATCACTAATTTCTTCACTGCTGCATTTTGGGCTACTTCTACAGCCGCTTGCCAGTGTACATCCGTCGATTCGTGGCTATTGGCTGTTGGTGGAACGTAAGTAGCATTTGCAATTAGCAAATCTACACCTTTTACCAGTTGTAAAATCTGCTCTTGATCAACAGGATCAGCATTTTTGGTTAAATCGGTAACGTAGGCAACACTTTTATTCTGCCAGGAAACTCGGTAGCCAACAGAACGCTGTGTTTGATTAATCAAGGCTGTGGTAACTGTGACATCATCTAGCTGCACATCATTACCGGGAATCACATTATGGAAATGCAATTCCGACTGCATTACCTGGAGTGGATAAGGAAAGTGCGGCTGTAACATCTGATCACAAAGGCACTGTTTAATGGAAGCACTGTTAGAAGCAGCCGAACCATAAATATGAAAGCGGTTTTCTGGGACAAATGCTGGTGCAAAAAACGGAAACCCTTGAATGCGATTTGATTGAGAATTGGTAAAAAATAAATGTGCTTCTATCGGTTGTTGCAGTTGTCGCAAAGATTTACCGAGAATACGTAGACCAGTTCCACCATCAAAAATCAAGCGTTTACCTGCTACTTGTATTTCTATACAAGCAGTATTTCCGCCATAACGATCGGCGTTACTAGCTGGGGTGGCGATTAAACCTCTGACACCCCAAAATTGCACAAAAAATTCACCCACGGAACTACTAGCGGTTGTAGTTGCGGTTTCAGTTACGGAACTTTGGAAATCCGACGGCGCAAGATTTGACATTTTTCTGACAATTTAGACCTTACTGAGCAGGTCATCGTAGTGCCGCACTTCTAATAGTCGGTTTTTTTCGTCCACAATGACTACCGTAGGAGAGTAATTTTTTAACTCTTCCAAAGAGAACTGCCCGTAAGCCATTATAATCAAGCGATCGCCCACAATGCCTAGACGTGCCGCCGCCCCATTTAGCTCAATAATTCCCGAATTGGCTGGAGCCTTGATTGTGTATGTAATAAAACGTTCACCATTGGCAACATTGACGACTTGCACTTGCTCGTATGGTAGAATACCAGCCTTGTCTAACAACATTTCATCGATGCTGATACTACCTACGTAGTTAATATTCGCCCCAGTCAGGGTGCAATTGTGTATTTTTGCCAAAAGAACTGTACGCTGCATTATTTTTGAGGTTTTTTGATTGCCTGACTCTAGTATCACAAAAGCATCCAGCCGTTGTAAAATGACAGGGTTTTAAACTCAATTTTTCTAGGACTTACGCAACTGGCATATTTTTTCTGTAGGGTGTGTGACGCAACGAGAAGATTTGAACATAGTCATCAGATTTATCGCGTCACGCACCAACCACCAATTGTGACACTTACGTGAGTCCTGTTTTCTTTAAAGCTCTAAGCTCTCTTGTGCCGAATGCCAAAACCTAGCAATACTGATTCGTTGTTTATCTTCTTCTACACGATAAATAATTCGGTAAGGCTTAAGAATCAGCTGACGGATATGAGAATCATTAAATTCCGGTACTCTTTGACCTCGGAGAGGAAACTGGCTTAACTCTTTGGTTTTTTCCAAGAGTTGCTGACCCAATTTTCTTGCAGCTTCAGGATTACTTAAGGCAATGTACCTAACAATAGCTTCCAAATCTCCTATAGCTTTTGGAGAGAGAACTACTTGGTAGTCCATGCTGCAATCATTTGCTCAACAGCCTCAATCGACACTCCTTGACCTTGGTCAATTTCTGCTAAACCCTCTCTGACAGCAGCAATAAACTCAATTTCCCGCACTATATCACGAAGAGAGACGTGAGGAGGTAATCTTTTCACAAGTTCCAGAACTGTTTCTCTATCACTCATAGCAGTTTATTTTTTGATTCCGAGATCAAAATGATTTTAGCTCAAATGTGAAGATTGCTGAGGAGCCAGTACTCAGTGCTGAGTGCTGAGTATTGTTGCCCATTATGTAGCACTAACATCTAGATGCTGTAGGCGTTTGCTCAACTCTCAGCACTCAAAGATTATTTAGCAGCTTGGATGCACTTTTCTACCAAAGCTGCAACTGTACCAACATCTTGCCAACCGAGAATTTCAGTTACTTTCTTTTCCAAGTTTTTATAACTGCGGAAAAATTCAGCAATCTCATCTAAACGGTGCGGTGCTACGTCATTGAGAGATTTGACATGGGTATAGCGTGGGTCTTTGTCTGGTACACAAAGAATTTTTTCATCGCGATCGCCACCATCAATCATCTCTAACATACCTATTGGGCGTGCAGCAATGATACAACCAGGAAAAGTTGGCTCATCGATGATCACCATCCCATCTAGAGGGTCGCCATCATCAGCCAAAGTATTCGGCACAAAACCATAGTCGTAGGGATATCTTACCGAAGAATAAAGCACTCGGTCTAGGGCAAAAGCTTCCAGTTCTTTGTCATACTCGTATTTATTCTTGCTTCCACCTGGGATTTCAATCAGAACGTTCAGAATACCCGGTTTTGGTTGAGCAGGAATACGGGATAAGTCCACAACAACACTCCTTGGCTAACAGTAAATTGGGGATGCACTCTGTTTAGTTCCCCGTGTAGAATTTTATGGCCAAGATGTACTTCTGCCCAAAGTATTTTCTCACACACCCAGAATCTGACAAAGTTCCACACCCAAATCATCCTGAATTTTGAGTGAAGTTGCTGCTACTACCTAAAAATGCTGGTTTTAAGAATAAAGAGAAAGTTCTCAATTTTGAGTACTTAATTATGATTTTGTAGTAATGATTCTGCCATCCGAGGGATGTGTCAATACTTAAAGAATGGCTAATCTAAAACTAACATTTAATCAATAAATATATAGAATTATGCCATCTGCAAAACCATTGTGCGGCACAGAGCTAGTAGATTGTGCCAGAGCAAATGCCAAGCAAGGAATTGAAACTGCTGCTTATCAATGTGGCTATGGCGACGATCTCAATACGTTTGCCCAAGAACTCCGACAAGCTTGTGAACAAATGAATTTACAAGTCAAAGAATTGAGTGAATTAATTACTGATCAAGATATGATTCTCGAAATAGGTACTGGTGAAATTATTGCCCCAGATACAGCCTCAGAATTATAAACACACCAACCTTGGAGATTGTATCTGATATAGATTCAGCAAATCTTCTTTCTTCTCCTGTTCCTTGGTCGCCGAGCGGAGTCGAGGTGCTATTCTCGATATGATTTATGCTGCGATCGCCTTCTACCACAATTAAATCTTACGCTGCTTAATAGGTTGGGCAGGATTCCCGGCATAAATTGTCATCGCTTCTAAAGAACGTCCTGTAACTCCACCCAAAGTCAACACCGCACCCTTCCCAACAGTGACTCCAGGGCCAATTACTGATTTTGCAGCAATCCAACTACTTTCTTGAATGTGAATTGGCGCAGTCATTAATTTAAAATCGGGATGACTCCAGTCATGGTTCCCAGTGCATAGATACACCCCTTGAGATATACATACATGACTTTCAATTGTCACATTTGCTAGATTATCAATCCAAGCATCTTCTCCAATCCACACATGATCACCTACAGTTAATCGCCAGGGAAACTTCACCCGCGCTCCTGGTTTAATCCGCACATTCTGACCAATTTGCGCTCCAAAACTTCTGAGTAACCACACTTTTAACCCTGAAGCAGTAAACCACCGATTCTGCACTAACGGAGAACCCAGGAAATACCACAACACTTGTTTCCATAAAGGTGCGCCAGGAGTATAAGTACCAAGAGTGTAATTATCTAACCGCATATATCAAGCTAATAATATAGTAACCTATTTTAGTGAGTGTCCTAAAAATTCAGTTCTCGCTTGTCAAAAAATCAACTAGGAAATTTAAAATACAGTAATAAAGCTATAGAAAATGTTGGAAACGTAAGTTTTAAAGTAAGTAAATAGATATTACTACAGAACAAATATTTTTCATAAGACATATTTCTATATATTGTTGCATCAAAAACAAGTTCTAAGCAGTTATCACAAAACTATATGAGAGAGTAGTGGAAAGCTGTCAGCTAAACTAGCTGAACTTTACAAAAACATATATCTTAGTCTATGCAAAGGATATGACATCAGATTCCATATATTTTCTTTTGTCACATTATAAAGATTATAAAGATTAACTGTGCAACAAAATTCAATCAAGCTTTTGCGAGAAACTGTCTTATCCTCAACAGGAGTAGTGGTTGAAAATACTGAAAAATCAATCTTTTTTAGTTGTGGTGTACCTATAAATGTGTGAATCACCGAGAAGCAGTGCTATCTATATATTGCAAAGATACACAACTATAGCAAATGAAGATTTTATGAAGTGAATCAGCTAAATATTGTGTTCTCCATGTGTTGTATGTAAGTGTATTTATGTCAGCTTTATTTAGTAGATATCAACTAGCTTGATGGTAATTACGGAATCTTAAGTTTTAGAAAAACACAGAGTCTTGATAAAGTGCAATTACTTAAGTGTGGGTATGGATACTCCATAAAACCTCTTGGTTAACCTAACATACTCACTTGAAATCCACTTGTGTGGATTCTGCGTACATTGCTTCAATTTAAACTTTTCTGGGCTACGTAAGTGTGTTTTCTTAAAAACGTAATTTTGCTAACAAGGGGCTGGTATCTGAGATAAATCTGGGAATTTTGCCACACAGCAATGTTGGTTTACTTAACACCTACTTTTCTTTTGAGGAACAAACTAAATGGCAAATTTAAATATACTTAAAAAAGTGGCTACCGTGGCGGCAGTTTCTACCGTAGCATTAATGGCTACCACAGGAAAGGCTTCAGCTATCACTATTGACCTGGGTGGTACTTTTGGCACTGCTACAAGCTATAGCTACAATCAAGGTGGTATTTCAGTGACAGCAACCGGAGTTGGAGCTAATCCAGCAGAAACATTACTATTTCGTAATAGCAATGGTTTAGGGGTAGTAACAGGCAACGATGGGAACGATAATAATCAAGTCGATGGCTTAGATATTAACGAAACCCTCAACTTATTGTTTAGTCCTCAAGTAAAACTCTTCAGAGCCATCTTTTCTCAAGTTGATGCTACTCCAGACGGAGATGAATACTCAATATTAGTAGATGGTTCTTTCCTTCAAAGTGGGAACATTGCTTCTATTGGCACTGGTACAGTCTCCGTAGCAATTAATAATTCTCCATTCGGCGCACTTTACTCTTTCACTGTTACCGATGGGGATGACGACTACTTCCTGAAAGCTGTTGAAGTCCAGCCTATTCCCGAACCTCTAACAATGGGTGGTATCGCTTTGGGTGCAACCTTTGGTGCATATCTCAGAAAGCGGTATTCCAAAAAAGACGAAAAGCTAGTCAAAGCTTAATTCGTAACTCTTGGGTAAGATTCATATTATCAAACCCCAATTATTAACTTGCATTCCCTGCTTGTTTATCAGCTCTACTTGCAAACAAGTAAATCTGTTTTTGCAATTAAAAGCGATGAATTTCAGTGATTAACAATGAATTATGGCAGTAGCTAGAGTTCAGTTTTCTTAATTATCAACACCACTAAACTTTCTCAGTGTTTCAACAATTGAAAGATATTTACATCATCCGTTAACTCAACTTAACGTAAAAATCTACATTCTCATAAAGTGCCTAAAACTCATCTCAAATACGAGATTTAGGCTTTTTATTATAGCTAATAGAAGTATTTAAGCTAAAACCAGCATAGCCTATCAACAATACTCTTATTTTCCAATTTGTCTGCGAGATATGTAATAAGAAATAGCCTATGAGTAAATTCATAGGCTATTTTTTTATTACGGTTTAATTTAGTTGCGTTTAATTAGGCGCTCTTACCCCATTTTTCCCGTAAGCTGAATAGTCTACTGTAGGTATGACGCTTGCCTGTCCATCTACCTTATAATGAAACCCCTTAACAGGAACGATTTGCTTAAAAATAACGCCCTGCGAGGCATCTGGTGATGTTTTTGCATTTCTTCCATAAGCGTCTGTATAGATTACAGAGTTGGTAGAATTGCTAAAAGCCAGTGCTGCAAAATGGGTATTAGAATGAACTGTTCCACGGAAAGGTGAACGAGGGTCATCCCAGGTAACTTTGCTTCCAGCCGCCAAAACTTCTTGGCACAATAGCCCCTTAGACATGGGATGGCTAGAATTATAGCAAGTATCCACCGTTCTACTAATTTTCGTAGCGGCAGAAGCATCAAAGAAACGTGAAGCATTTCTCAAATTAAAGTAGAAGCTACCGCCTGTAAATCCTGTTAACCAAAACTCACCACTTCTAGGAACAATACCATTTAACTGTTCTTCTTGTGTACCGCGCACAAAACATTCTTTTGTAGGAATGGCTCTGTGCATACCGCCCATAGGTTGGTCAATAGGGTTAGGAGGTATACCAGCAGTATGGGTAACCCCACACAAAGGAACCTCTGGTTCCTTGAATGTTCCAGCTTTACCGAACAAAGCAAAATGTTTTATATTAAAAGGCTCCTCTCCATCGCACTTACCACCAACGAACATTTCATGAGCTGTATTTGTTAAAGCATCTGGGGAATGTGTACCCATATGCAGTTTTATAGTCACATCACAAGTTGTATTTAAGCTGGTGTTATTTGCGTTGTACATATTCCAGTTGTTCGCAACCAAAACTTTATGTCCAACATGGTCTTCATGCCTAGCGTGAGATGGACTATTAACTTCTTGCTGTTCGCTGACATACCCAAATGCTGGCATACCCACAATGTTAAATACCTCCGAACTGCGTGGGTCATCGCCATGCTCATGTCCGTATGTACAGTACATATTTGTTTCTGGGTTAAAGTCTACAGGCGGGTGCCATGTGGGGTATACCTTACCATCTTCAGCTTTTGTCCAATAGGTGTCGTGCATCCACTTTGGGCATTCCCCAGTTTTGGCTGGAGACCACAACCCGTATGATTTGGCTAAAGTGTCAGAACTGGCTGGTAGTAGGTTTTGTGTCCGCACTGGTCTGCCAGAAATAGGTATAACAGGAGCGCCTTTATTGATGCGGTCTGGCTGGATTTTTTGGATATCGTCTATTTTCTGCACAGTATCCTTAGCCCAGAAAGCAAACCAATTAAAGCGCATATTGCTGTTGGAGCCTGTAAACTTGATGACTAGGTTGCGTGTATCATTGTTCGGTGTGTTTTTCGCAAGATTGCTATTCAAAGGGCAAGGAACTGTACGGTATGTTTGTAAACCAGTATTATTGATGGTGCAAGTTCCAACTACAGGGCCGTTCAGTGAGTCTAAACGTACTTCTGCACTATTTGTTCCTGAATCTAAGGAAACACGTAGCATCAAAGCTTCTACACCACTACCTAAGTCAAGGTTGTTGTATATTGCATAGTTGCCATTGGCAGCTTTAGTCAATTCTTGAGACTGCCCAGTACCCAAAAAATTAAAAGGATCTTCACTGCGTTCACCATAACCACCCCAAATTGTTTCCAGACCAACGCGGGAAGCAAAACTGAGAGCATCTACTCGCTGAAATATTGGCCAAGGTGCTTTCGCAGTCGATGGAATAGTTGATGTAATTGCAGCTACGGAAGGTTGGAGTGGTTCAAAAATAGAAATTTTGCCATGAGTAATGCCAGATAAGCTAAATACTAACGCGATCGCAGCGTATTGTAAAAACTTACTAATTTTATTTTTTGTCATGTCCTCTAAGCCGAATCAAAATAGGAAACAGGGAATTGCAGTTAACTAGCTGCTACTACGTCCGCGAATTATTACGGAGCGACACCTGAGATAATATATTACAAATAGAGGTAACAACCTCAGCATTTTTTTGGATGATAGGCTGTGGTTATTGAACTAGCCGTGTAAGAAAATTTACTACTATAGTTTAAAAAAAATAAGGAAATCGGCAAGTTATCCGCAAATCACTCAAGCTAATCCTATTTGTGAAGCTAAAAACTCTAAGTCTTTATCAAGTAAGGCTTTGAGAAAAAATATTAAAACTTTGATCTTTTGATTTTTAACTAATTACGATCATTTAATCAAGCAGAAATCTGCGCCAATAGATAATTGTGATATATGATACGTCTAAGTATAAATGCTTAAATACAATGAACCTGACAGTAAAATGACATATTACCTAACAAAGGATCAATAACTTGTAGTTATTGCTTTCCATATAAAGATTATGAAGATCCAATATAAAACTAAAGACTAAGAATTTTCGATAACCGTCAATCTAAAGAGCTTATTATCCTTGCTAGATAAAGCAGATGACAACATAGTGTTACATACTTAACGGTAAAATAAGTAATCATCTACTTTAAAGCCAAATAAAGATTTGATGAAAAATCTCTAACAACGTTGTATTCGTTGTGTATTCTATGCAAATGTATTGGCATATCAGTATTTTTTAGGAAATGGTGATCAGCCTTTATGGAAATCACCGTCTTTTACAGAAAACTCTTTAAACTATGTATAAGGAGTTTCTATGATACCTAGTACTTGTTCCCCAGCTTGGTCTAATAGTGAAAGTTAAATAGATACAACTGCTGAAATTCATAATTCAGTTCATACCTAACTTACTAACTAAGTTGAGGATATGATTTTAATCAATAATCTAACTCAATTTGTAAGAATTGATTTTAAGTTATGGATGATAACCCATTACTTAATATATTTCTTATTTCGTCTAGTTTTCAGGGCTAAATAACACTATTGTTACTTGATAGTATTGCTGGGCTATATACGTAGTTATATTTGATATATTGAAGAACAGAGGCAAGGAATAAATTATGTTTACATATAGTTGAGGATTGTCATAGTTAAGAGTTCTTCTTATTAAAGACTTTTTATTAAAAAAAAATGTGAACTTGTAATGCAGATTAAAAAATAGTAACCTTGAAAATCAATCTCAATTAAATAAAAAATATGCAAAACAGGTTATCAATCTCACTAAAAAATGTTGAATTATGGCTAATTGGAATTGGTGGAACCTTAATCGCTATTAATTTAAACTTAGTCAGCAGGGTTTACCATCCAACTAATTTTTATGTATATATTTTGTTCTTGGTAACTCTTTATTTACTGCTGAAAGAAAAACGGCATCAATTGAACCTAGAAAGCAATATATCATCTACCATTACAGGTACAGTGTTGATAGCATTAGTGTTTATTTACACTTTCTTTCAAATTAACATTGGTTTTTTATTTTTATTTCCACCTTTACTATCTGGTTTTGGTATTGCCTTGTTAGCTTCTGGTTATAGGGGATTAAAGCAGTATAAAAGAGAGTTGTGGTTATTAGGATTTCTAACTATACGTAATTTTATGATTATGAATAAGTTAGATTTAACTCTGGTTACAGCTAAATTCTCTACAGTCATTCTTTGGTATACAGGTTTTAAAGTCAATCGTTCAGGCGTTATGATACATCTACCTACTGGAAGTGTAGAAGTATATTCTGCCTGTTCTGGAATTGATCTAATTATAGATTTATTAAGTCTAGCAGTACTATTTATTTATTTGTTCAATCTCAGTTGGCAGCAAAAAATTATGATACCTATAGTAGCTGCCTGTTTAGGATTTGTGGTTAATGGATTTAGAGTTGCATTAATGGCTATTTTAGTAGCACAGGGCGACAAAGAAGCTTTTGAATATTGGCATATTGGAGATGGTTCTTTAATATTTTCTATAGTGGCTAGTCTGTTTTTGTGTTGTTTCTGCTGGTTTTTACTCAGTAGGAATGAGAACGAAAGTAAAAATTCTATCAATTACTCAAAGTAATGTTTTGGAAAGAAAACCGCATTCAATTTTTAGCTTTCATCTTCAGTGTAGGGGTATTAGTTGCGGGAAAATCAATTTTTTTCCCTCCAAGTAAAGAAAAAACTCATACCTTTGCTTTTCCCGAAGAAGTACCTTTAGCACAATGGCAAACTAGTGTTGCTACACCAATAAAATCTTCAAATGAAACTCAGCAAAACCCAGATTTATTGGCTAAAAAACATTATAGATATGTTAAAAATGATTTATCGTTAGATATTGAGATGCGTTATTTACAAAATTTCTACTATGCAGATATTGGTGCATACATTCAACGCAATCTTGGTATAAAATATTCTACCTTAGTGCGTCAACAAGAAGGAGTTGGATACTACGGGCTAGGAATAGATAAACAAAAAGCTTATCTTAGTAGTTGTATTAATCCACGAGGAGGTAGCACTTTCACTCACACGCAATTTAGAGAAAATCGCATTTCTCAAGATATCAGTTTGAATCGTGTAATACCAATCTTACTAGGAGAAGAATCCCTTTTAGACAAACGCTGTTTATGGGTATATTTATCAATTCCTTTAAAAAATTCTTCCCCTGAAGAAGCCTACCAAACACTTGAAAAAGCTTGGTTTTCTTGGTATCAGTGGTGGCAACCTCGATTTCCTAAACCTTGAATTTTAATAACTTTACTTTTGTAATTCATTTACCTTTTAATTATGGCTGAAACAAACATTCGTGAATCTAATACTAGTGAATCTAATAGCCGTGAAACAGACATCCGTGAATTTGTTGAGTTAGAATTCACTAAATTAAGTAAACTGGTAGGGAACATACAACCTCTACTGGAACTAGTTAATCTTTGGCGTTTTCTTGGTTACGGTATGCTTTTGTTGGCATTTTTAGACTTAATTGATATTTTTGTGCCACCAAGCTTTATGAATCCTACATGGGAATTCCAAACGATGGGAAGGTTGGTAAACCAAGTGGGAATACCATTAATTGGATTGCTTTTTGTCTTTTCTGGTAAGTTAGCAAAACGAGCCAGATGGGAATCAGGTATTTTGGCTTTATTATCTCGTTTAAGTCTGTTAGTTGCATTGTTATACTTGCTGCTAATTCCTTTAGGTGTGGTTAATACAATACGTTTGTATAATACTAACCTTGAGCAAATTAAGACTGGCTATGAACAAAGACTGTCTCAAGCTAATCAGGTTGAACAGCAACTAAATAAAACTTCCCCCACAGAAATAGATGATTTAATTAAGCGCCAAGGTGGTTCATTAAATGGTAGAAGTCCTGAAGATATCAAAAATCAAATTCTTTCACAACTCAACCAAACCAAGCAACAACTCAAAACTCAAAAGGAAACAAATCAGTCTTCTGTAACTTTCAATTTACTGAAAAACTCTGTAAGATGGAATATAGGAGCTTTGATATCCGCAGTTTTGTTTATTTTGATTTGGAAGGAAACACGCTGGGCTAGAAAAAAATCATCTTAGTTCAAGAAAAAGTAAACTTTTGATGGCTAGGTACGTCATATTTAGCCTTAGTTGAAAAAATCTATTACAAAAAGATGAAACTCACGTATGAGTTTCATCTTTTTAGTATGTATAAATATGTGCTATGAGTGCATGAACTAAGACTCAGATTAAAATTATGCACCTGTATAACCTGTAATTATCCAAAGTAGAGAACGAGCAACATCACGAAGAATGCGAAAAACAGATTCTAGTTCCGTCGGCTGAGATTGTACGGGTATAGGAGTAAAGGCAATACCTCGACTACCAAGAATAATAGTAGCGATTGCCTTGGCTCTAGGCAGATGAAATTCAGAAGTAATTAGGAATAGGTGTTGTATCTGCTGTTGGTGGAAAACATCAACTAAGGTAGTAAAGTTAGTCACAGTATCTTTAGCACGGTAGTCAAGATAAAGACGACTATCAGCAATACCTGCGGTGTGAAAAATTGCCCTTGCTTTGTGTAGCGGTTTACCCGAAGAAACCCAAATTTTCATATCTGGATAATATTGGGCAAATAAAGCAGTAAATTCTTCTCGGTTTGAACCACCACCAAGAGTTAGGATAGCTTGGGGTTTGGGAGTTTGGTAATATGCGATCGCTAGTTTTGTCGGTATCGTAAGTAGTAAAGTGAGAATTATACCCGCTAGAAAAAACATCCAAGTTTTTTGGAGTCGATAGGCTAACAATTTCATAACAGGACTAAATGCTTGGAGGATGCTGGCAAGATTAGTCTATTCCAGTTGATTTATTGTGTAATTTTTCCAACTCAATTAGACGAATAGATAACAATATTTCGGCTAACATTCGTTGAAAAGCATAGTACCAACCAGGCCAGCCGTCCCAGATTCCACCTTTAAGGATCAGGCAATACAATAAGATAATGAAGGGAGCTAGGATTTTTTGTTTACGGATGCGATCGCCTAAACTCAGTTCATGAGCTGGAGTTTCTAGTAACTTCTTGCTCTCAATGATCATATAGCGATCCTGCGCCCATAACCAACGACTCAAGGGCTTGCGATCGTCATGGTGAATGTAGTTGGAGAGCATAGCACATTGGCCAGTTAGTTGCAAAAGTTGAGTGTGTCCATCATCTATATAAATTGCTTTATCTTTGCGAAATAAAACTTGGCGAGGCGGAAGTATTGTCCCTCTCAATGGTTTACCTACAATGCAATACTTAAATCTGGCAGCGTAGCCATTTACTTGCTCATTTACTTGTAAAGCAGCAATTTCAGCAGAGAGTTCATCTGTCACGATATAGTCTGCATCTAAAGAAAGCACCCATTTAGATGCAACTTGCTCTAATCCAAAGTTCCACTGTTGAGTATGAGTGTCAAACTTACGTTGAAAAACTTTAACTTGTGGATAGGAAGATAAGATTTCTAAGGTTTCATCTGTACTGTAGCTATCAATAACTATAATTGTCTCAGCCCAAGTAAGTTGTTGGAGAGTGCGATTAATATTTGGAGCTTCATTATAGGTGAGGATAAGTGGAGTTACTGCGTCAAGCATATTTGTTGATTGAAAAACTTAGATTGCACCCAATATGTTTCAGCACTACACTTATCTTTAAATTTTAGAAACTGTGTGCTGTGTTTGCTGAAATTTAGTATCTAAAATACTTTGATTATGAAGTAACTTCTCAAAATCAGCAAGGTATTGATTGGCGATTTGTTCATAACTAAATTCCGATGCTTGCTGTCTTGCTTGTAAAGCCATTTGCATTGTCCTATCTGAATTGAGGATGGCTGATGCTAAGACATCTGCAAGATTTTTAGCTGCATCAGGGCTGCGGTGATCAAAAAAGTATCCTGTTACTCCTTCCTGAATAAAATCTCTAAAACAAGCTAAGTCAGAAACTACAGGAACTAAAGCTGTTGCCATTGCTTCTAGTGGGGCAACTCCAAAAGATTCACCTTTTTCTGCTAATGAAGGATAGCAGAATAAGTCAGCTTCTTGGTAGGCTTTCGCTAACTCTTGGATGTTAAAAATTGGCTCGACAAACTCAACATTTAAATTTTCAGATTGAGTTTGCAATGTATGTAAATATTTTTCCCCACCCCCACCTTGATTTTCTTTTACTGGCCCAATAATCCTCAGCTTAACTGTAGGAATTCTCGGCGACAACATAGAAAATGCTGCTAAAAGCAAATGAATACCTTTTTCCGGATGAACTCTGCCTACATAAAGAATCACTGTTTCTTTTTGTGCTAATCTAGAGCGATTTGGGGGAGAAAAGATACTGGTATCAATAGGGTTAGGGATAACTTTGGTGCGAGAAGTTGCAGCAGGATATTCTTGAATAATACTATCTTTTATAATCTGTGATGCAGCAGCAAAAAAGGCTGTTTTTACATATAACCCTGAGCGATATTGTCCTTTAGGAAACCTATTGGCATTAATCACTATTTTTCCAACTTGAGGACGGAGAGATGCAAATACAGGTAGCCAGAAATCATTAATGATTAAAATATCCGCAGGAGGTAGGACAGGAAATGTTACTAAGGCATAGAATAAATCTTTAATTAGGTCTAAAGTAATGTTAGTACTTTGAGGAAGTCCTCCTCTTCGGATATACTGAACGCCATTAATGATTTCGGTATCTGGTTGCCCTGGATAAGAACGGCATAAAATTTTTACTTGATGGCCTTTTTTGGCAAATTCTTCAGCTAAACCTTGCCAAAGCCGTGGAATTGCGCCTCCTTGCACTGCTGGAACGGGCAACCACGGCCCCATAGCAATAGAAATAATCATGCCTAATTCCCCTCAGATTTATCAAACTGAACACAAATAGGTGGCTCACCACCACCGAGAATCCAGTAATAAAAGTCAGCCATCTGCTTGGCTATTGAGTTCCAAGAGTATTTGGCTTGTACTAGATTTTTGCCTCTGTCACCCATTTGTTGTCTTTCTTGTGAGGACATTTTCATTGCTTCTGTCAGTGCGATCGCTAATGCTTGCTGATTATCTTCTATCCACCAACCGCAGTTATGGGTTTCTAGTTCTTGCCAAGGCGCACCCTTAGTTGTCACAACAGGCACACCGTAAGCTAAGGATTCGGCGATCGCAATGCCAAAATTTTCTGAGTGAGTGGGCAGAACAAACACATCAGCATTAGTTAAAGCAGAATACTTCAACTTCCCAGAAAGCATACCAGTAAAAGTTACCTGTGATTTTAATTTCAGGCTTTCTACCAACATTTCTAACTCGTTCTGATAGCCTATTAAATCTGCACCAGCAACAATTAAATGCCATTCAGGAAAGCGATTGGACAAAGATTCCCACACATATAGTAAGTTGTCTAAGCCTTTTTTTGGATGAATTCTTGATAAAAAAAGTAACCATTTTTTTTCAGCTAGTTCTGGAAATTTATCGCTGAGTTCTTGCCTATCAACTTTTTCATTGATTGTGGGGACGCTAACACCATTAGAAATTAAAGCAATTGGTTGTTTATATCCGAGTTTGCGGATTGATTTAACTTCTTCAGTTGAAGTTGCATGAAAGGCAATAGCTTTATTTAAATTTTGCTTTTCATATAAAATCCAAGCTGGCAATTTCTTATACCAACTATTATTTAATGACCATGATTCTACCATACCCCTAGGAGAAATCACTAAAGGAATTTTATTACGAACTGCCGCTTGGCGAGCATAAAAATTGGGAAACATCCATAGTCCATGATTATGAATTAAGTCTAATTCTGTAGCTGCTAGTTGAGTCAAATAATAATTAGCATCTGGCTGTAATCCTCTCATATACACAGCTAAATTTTTAGCTGGTTGACTATGTAGTTTCACGCTATCAATAGGCAGTTGTTGCCCATGTAATTGATAATCTAATGTGAATAAATGAGAATCAATATTATTTTGTGCTAGGGCTTTTGCTAGATTTGTGACCGAATAAGCCGGGCCACCAATATTCTCATTGATGCTGGCAACTACTTGACAAATGCGAGGTTGATTAACCTGTATTTTGGGTTGCACCATTATATAATTGAATAATTTTCGTTAGCTTTAAAAATTATTAGAATATTCAACTGTTATCATAGCAATAGATGAAAACAATATATTTACAAAATTTTGACTTTAGTAAAAATATTTCTTTAAGTAATAATCAATTTGGGTTTGAAAACTCTCAAAACCGAACTTTTCCATGACTCGGTGTCTCAATTCTTCTGGTTGATATATTAGAGGGTTAGGATATTTACCCTGGAGAATTTGAATGATAGTTTGAGCGATCGCCTCTAGATTATCTGGATCAACAAGTGCGCCTAATTCTCCCTGACAAAGAGCATCAACAGCCCCATCTTGATTGCCTCCCAAAGTAGGTTTACCACAAGCAAGTGCTTCTAAGTGAACAATACCAAACCCTTCACCTTTGCTTGGCATGGCAAAAAGATTACAGAGATTGTAATAATCTTGTAGTTCTTCATCAGGAACATAGCCAGCTAATGTTACACAGTCTTGGAGTTGCAGTTGGGATATTAATTGTTCAATTCTGGGTCGGTCATTTCCTTTACCTACTAAAACATAATGGACATCGGGAATAGCCTGACGAATTTGCGGTAACGCCCGCAAAATTTTGTCATAGCCCTTACACCTCTGCGGTGATTGGGCAAGACGAGTCACAGTCAGAATAACTGGCTGGTGAGGATTTAAGCCATATTGTTGAAGGAGATGATCTGGCTTGGGAGAAATTTTAAAATTATCCGCATTCAAGGTATTGGGTAGAACAACCACTTGATCTGGTGTCAGGTTTTGTTCTTGCATAAGGCGATCGCGCGTGTAATTACTAACCGCTAAAATCAGGTCAGCATTCTTTAAACCTTGCTTGACGGCAGGATTTTGAATATCCCAAGCATCAATCCCGTGGGCTGCAACCCAGTAAGGGGTACCGATTAACTGCTTTAACAAATTAGCAGTCACACTAAAGTTGGGATGGGTAGAAAAAATCAAGTTGGGACGCTGCCAAAGACCAAGGCCAACCATTTGTGCTGCTAGTGCGGCAGTACGTAAGGGTAAAGGCCATTTACCAGTCGTATGAAAATATAAATTAGCTGACTTAGGTGGTACATTTGTATCGTGTTTAATGACTATATTGTAGGCACAATCGGGGTAAAGACGTTGAAATGCTGTTAAACATAAAGAAGAGTAACGTTGAATTCCGCCTGTTGAGTTGAATAAAGCTGGAAACCAAAGATGACAACGATATTTATTTTTACTCAATATTTTTTCAAGCACTTTATTTATGAGACTTATGAAAAATTCAAGGACGGGAAACTTGCCTAGGAGATTTTTGTTGACCTAACCTGATGATGATTGGGAGCAACAGATGAAATTACATAGTCAAGTGCCTGTTTTAAACCTTGACTTGCCTGAGTATAACTATACTGAGAAACAATTTTTTGGCTTTCTTCGCCCCAATGCCGCAAACGTTGGCGATCAGAAAAGGCTTCTTGCAGAGAGCTAGTTAAAGCGGACACATTACCTGCTGGAAACACCAACCCATTATGTTGGTGATGAATCAAATCTTGAGCGCAACCTACATGACTACTGACAATGACTGGACGAGATAAACACATCGCTTCGTTGATTGCCAACCCCCAAGTTTCTGAAGCACCATAACTGGGTAAGACAAATAAATCAGCAATTGCATAGGTACGGGGCATTAAGGTTTGATTTTGAAAAGGAGCAAAGTATATGTTGCTATGTTGTGCGGCTGAAGTTTTTAAGTCTGTCTCTAAGGGGCCTGCACCAACAAATAATAAAGAAACTTGAGACAAGTTCGCAGCCACAAAAGCTTGTAGTAAATCTAAAGGACGTTTTTTAGGTTCAAATTTACCTGCAAACAAAATCACTGCATGATCTGATGGGATACCTAATTCCTGCTTCCAGATGATTGCTTGTTGTTTAGCGTGATCAGCTTGAGATATAAAGCGATCGTTCTCTACTGCATGGGGGGAAAAAAATAAATTATGATTGGGTAAACCATGATATTGAAAATATTCATAATTGGCTTTTCCCACATAGAGACAAGCTGCAAAACGTCGGTAAATTTGAGTAATAAATTGCTGACGCGCCCAAGCTTTGACTCCGGTAGATTTTAGCAGGCGATGGGAATCACCTCGAAATAGCAACGGTGCTTTATGGGAATTCCACTTCCACAAAAAGTTATAGATGCTGGCGTAGTTGTAATTCATCAACAACACTGCATCAGGACTATAAGCCTTGACCTGTGAAATTAAAGAGGGATTTTGTAACCCCCAAAAATGACGAACTCCTGGTTGCTTACTCACATTTGGCACAAACTCATATTCATATCCATCCAACAAAGGAATATCCCACTGTAAAACTTGTTTGAAACCTGCATCCAGCTTTTTTGTAACACCAAAATCCCATAAATAAAATACCTTGATCTGCACATCACTATGATTATTTAGATGGCGAAACCAAGGAGCATAATATTGTATTGGATGAGATGTAATAATACTTAGTTTATATTTATCCATAGTAAGGGTAATTTGCTGTTACTGGAGGAAAGGCATAGCGAGGAACTCGCTGTTTCTGCATCAATACAAGTGCTATGCCAGCTAGAACTGTGCTGGATTGGGATAAAGCAGCAACATATACTCCAGCCGAAAATTCCGATTGGAAGGCAAAAGACATCATCATGACAGCAAATAATGATTGGACTGAAAGAATTGGCGCATTGATACTCCAACGAGTCGCTTTTCCATAAACTGTACCCAATATTATTGCCAATCCCGCACAACCCATTAATCCAAAGTTGGCATAAGATTCAGCTAGTAAACCCCAGCCAATAGTAGTTGTTAAACTCTGTTCTCGCGTTTGTAGTTTGTAATGTATGTTTAACAAACTTGTACCTTCGTGCGCCCTAATTTTATTGGGGTTTAATATCCGAGGTACTATCAGTTCTGGTAAGATTGTATATGTTTCTCCATACATATATGGGATGGGTTCAGGACTTTTCTTTTGAGATAAAAGGAGCATTTGCATTACACTAGCTCGCTCGAAAAATGATGCTTTTTTTTCCTCATCAGTAGAGAAATCATCCTGTTTATTCTGCTTATTTATATACTCTAGGGAGTAACCTATCCATTCAGCATATCTAGTAGGGTATTCCCAAGGTTGAAGATAATAAGAAGTTGTAGTACCCCAATATTTAGCTCTCATGGGGCCTTTGCCATAGTGCAGGAAAGACAAGCAAATCAAAACTATTAAAATTGCTATTATAGGTACTTTTTTACGGGAAATAGTAAAAGCAACTACTGCAAGTAAAAAGGCACTAGCAGCACCTACAAGCAAAAAGCCTAATGAATTTGTCACCATATAGGCCACAAGTAAAAATATAAATGATATACTTTGCTGTTTTGTTAATTCCTTATTACCCAACTGATAAGAAAGCACAAAAGTAGCTAGTGCATTTAATCCTAAAATACCAGCACGAAGGGCAGTAAATAAACCTCCTTGTATCAGAGATAGCCAACCCCAATTTCCATAAATCGAGATATTGAAAAAAACGCCAGCTAATAAAATCAAGAAAAAGAACGCATTACCTTTTTTATTAGTTAAAGTTCGATAATATTTAGGCGTGCGAGGAGGCGATTTGATCAATGAAAACCATATTGAAGTACTTATGATCAGAAATCCAGTGACAGTCAAACTAGCAAATAAATGACTTTCTAGAGAGTAAGTTAAAACAGTTGGATGATGTGTCACCAGTGGTAGACTGTAAGTCCAAATGTGTGTCAGAGCAAAAAAGGGAAAAATAGGCATTCCTTTCGCTTGACCTGAACACCAAAGATAATTAGGCCATAAAGCTGCTGCTGTGATGAAAACTGCTGCCAATTTACTCACAAAGGGGGTGTCTTTCACCAAGAAAAGTTCATAGGAAACCAATCCCAATGCAATCAGCCAAAATACCCTCAATAATTGTTTCTGCTCTTTTTTTGGTATGGAAGGTAAGTATGACCATGACTGAGGAGTTGAATTGATAGATTGGTTCATATTAATTACTTTATCGTGCAGCAGTAACACACCTATCAAAGATGGCACATTGCTTGTGAGTCATTTCCCTAGCTGTATAGGGCTGAAAGGCTGACCAATTGATATTTGGTTGGAATCCTTTATTTATAGATAGTAACCAATTGATTTGAGTAATGACTGAAGATTGTAAATCTTTGGGCTGTTGTTGTGAAGTAAAGGTGACAGCTTGGCCGGCTTGACAACGTTGCAAGATATCAACTACAGAACTTTGGTAATGAAAAATGGCAAGAATTGGTTTACGGGCTAGAATGCAGGGATAGAGTTTTGAGGCTGTATAGTCAGGATCATCAGAACCTATCAAGACAATAGCATCGCTGTCAGCAAGAACTTGTAGTGCTTCAAAATAAGGAATACGATGGGGATGTTCTCTCACTAAGTCTGCAATACCTAGTTCTTGGGATATCGGCTCTATGGTTTTGACAGCTTGATTCCCTGGAGCATAGCTAGTACCAACAAAGTGCAACTGTACCGACTGCCAAATTTCTGGGTTCTGGCGACGATGGGACTGAATACCCAAAAATAAAGACCGCACAGCCAAAGTCATATCATAGCCACCTCGTCCTACATATACCCAATGACGTTTACCATCATTGGGATTAAATATTTTTTGTGGAATATTCAGTCCAGAAAGTGCAGCAAAATCAGGTTCGGGAGCGCCAAAAGGTAGAACAGTAAACTGTTGTGCTTGTAGATGTGGATAGCGTTGTTGTAAAGTTTTGGGATATGCTGGTGAAACGCTAATGATATGAGCAACTTTACTTAAAGCTTTTGGTTCTAATAGTTTTGCCTGGAGTCTAGCAAATCCATACTTGAAGCGTCCTCCTGGTGGTAAAGTTTGTGCTTGTTTGTAATAATCGCTCAACCAAGGGTCTTGAAAGTCAAGAATGTAAGGTATATTAAAGCGATGATACCATCTACTACCCAGCACCATAGTGACAAATATAGTGGTGGAAAAGTAAACTAAATCAAATTTTTGTTGATGGAGTAAGCGATCGCCTGCTTGAAGTAAATAAGGAAAACACCTCAACCCTAAACTGCTCATCCCAATGCGTCGAGTTTGTTGCACAGGTAATGCACCAGTGTATGTAATGGGAATATGAGAGGGAATTGTTTTGGCCAGTATTGAGTCTTGAACACCTTGAACACAGTCGGGACGCACCGTTAGAATGTGAGGCTCCCAGCCAAATTCTTCCATGTAAGGTAGAGACATTCGCACCCTTTGATGGTCTGGCGCATTGATGGGTGGAAAATGGGGACTGACGATTAAAACTTTACGCTTCAAAGTAGGATACATCGCATATCAAGTTTAATTAGGCAAAAACAGTCCGTTAGTAGAGTTTGGCCATTTGCTTGGAGAGTAAATTTTACCTTGCGAGTCAAATAGGTAGCATTTATACCCAAACTGTATGAGATAATCTCGAATTCGCTGCCCATTTTCTTCAAACATCTCAGCGTAAATAGCTTTGATCCGTTGCTCTTTTAAGAAAGTTTCCGCACCCTGTAAGGCTGGAATTTCATAACCTTCTACATCCAATTTCCACAAATCTACATTGGTAATAGAACGTGCGGCTAATTCGTCTTCTAGACGTACTATTTGAATTACTTCACCTTCAGTTTCTGATATTTTACTCCAAGCGCCATGTCCCAAACTATCTCCAATATGTTGCAGACGTAATTGAGCCTTTGATGCACCAAGTCCAGCCCGGATTACTTCTACAGGGAGATTGCTATTAATTGCTAAACACTCTTCTAACCAGTTACCTGCTTCCGTACCAGGTTCAAATGCTAATACTTTTCCTTGTGGTATCCATTGAGATAAGTACATTAACATTTGGCCAATATTTGCACCTGAGTCTACAATCATCCCATCACTAGGGAGAAATTTTCTTGCCCAGTTGAGAAATGCAGCACCTTCATATTTACCATAAACAATCCAGCGATGGGTGCAATTAGTCAAATCAAGTTTCCAGGGGATTCCGGCTCCAGTATCCACCCAACAAACACCATTTCCAGCGATCGCTTTACCAAAAAATCGTTCACAAATTCCTAATTTCTGCTGAAAATCTAGTGGTTGTATCCACTTTAGAGGTAAAGGTAGAGAAACTGTTTTTGTAATCATGTTTTTTAATTAAAATACAACGCTATGATACAGTTTTTCATATTGTTCCAGAATCACCGAGGCGGAAAAACTTGTCTCTGCCCGTTGACGACATTGTTCACGTTCAATATTGGACAATTTGTTAACAGCAATAACCCCTTCATCAAGAGTATTAATTAAATAACCATCAGTACCTTGCCTGATAATCTCTGGTAATGCTCCTCTAGGGCAAGATATCACAGGTGTGCCACAAGCCAGAGCTTCTGCAAAAACAATCCCAAAAGGTTCTTCCCATTCTATTGGTACAATCATCGCCGCCGCTTGTCCCAAAAGTTCATTTTTCTGAATGTCGTTGACAGCGCCAACATACTCAATGCCATCTTTGCCTAAATGAGGAACGATTTCTTCTTGCCAGTATTTACCTGCTTCCCCAGTTGTGGCATGATTTCCAGCAATGATTAAGTTACGTCCAGTTTTTTTGGCAATGGCAATAGCGGTATGCGCTCCTTTAATCCGTTCTACTCGGCTGAGAAATACTAAAGGTGCATCGGAAGCTACCTTTGGTTGGAAAGTGTATTTTTCTATTTCGACACAGTTGTGAATAGTATGCCAAACTCCTCCAGAAGTTTTTCCAGTTTTACAAATATAATCACTACAACCTGTAAAAGTTAGAGAACCCTTGGCAAGTTTGACAGCCCAGCTAGTGGTGCGATGGCTGGGATATCTCTGATAAGACATCACTTTGGGGAGACGTGCAGATAACAGAGGTAATAAGTAAAGGATGCGAGAGAAACTATGAATAATATCAGGCTGAAACTGCTGTACTGCTGACCATAGGGTGATTGTATTTTGCAGTGCATCAAATTTGTTTTGCGATCGCTTTCCCATCCAAGCGAAAGACTGATTTGCAGGTGATGTTGAGTCAAGGTGAGCCACCAGTCCCACAGTGTGTCCACGCGCCTGCAATCCTGTTACAAGTAAATCAACAATACGTTCAATACCACCGTATAGTTTTGGTGGTACTGGTAATTCCGGATCAGCTGTTAGCAGAATTTTCATCTCTCTGGTTTAGCTATTGTTTGTCTATGCCGCCAGTCACTGTTACTTTTTGGTATATTATTTTACTTTCTTGAGAAAAGTACATTAAAATATAGCAATCGACTAGGATTATTCCAAATAACCTGATCATAAATAGTTGTTATTTGATATCCATATAATTTCAAATAATCGTCTATTAACCTAATGTTAGTATGGTAATTATTATTTTCTAAAATTGTTGCTTCAGCTATAACAAAGTTTATCTTGTTGCTTGTTAGGCTTTGCTTGGCTCCTTGTAATACGTTAAGCTCATACCCTTCTGTGTCAATCTTTAGTAAGTCTATACTGGCTATACAATGAGAAGATAAAAAACTATCAATAGTTATGACCTGAATAACTTCTGAATTTTGTTTTTCATTTTCCGTAACTCTGTTCTTTAGAGAATGAGTTTGTGAATCTGAATTTATCTGAATAGCTATAGTTTCTTCCTTATCTCCCAACGCGAAATTGTAAGAGGAAATTTGAGGATACTTCTCTACATTCTTTCTTAATGATTCAAAATTGCTTTGAACCGGCTCAAATGAATATATTTTGGCTGATGGAAATTTCTTGCTAAAATTGATTGCAGTTTCACCTCTATGAGCGCCACAATCAAATATCGTTTTAAAATTATATGAGTTAATCCTATTGGATAGGTCATAAGCAATATCTATGCCTGCTGGTAAGTTCCTCAATTGGCAAACTATCCATCCTCTTTTATGGATTTGGTTCTTTACTTGTTCCTTTAATGCGCCTAAAATATTATTATACATAGGTTTAAATAATAGTTAATTTTTCCTGAACAAAAGCTAGTCATATCAATTACACAATGATTAAATAATGCTAAGGTATAGCATATTTCAATGATTATCTATGTGCAGTTAAGAAAGGTTTTATACAATCAACTTTGATCCTGGGAACTGCCAAAAAGTTTGCATTGCTCACAGATGGGTAAGTTTCACAAATATTGTGTGGACTGAGATAACCCTGCTCATCAAATTCATACAAAACATAATCATAGTCTTGTTGAACTTTAGACAACAAAGCAGATGCTTTATAACCCCACGGCTCACAGGCAACATCAATTGCTTCCAAAATTAATAAAGGTTGGAAATGCTTGAATGTGGCTTTAGCTCCTTCAAAAAAAAGCATTTCTGCACCTTCCACATCAACTTTAATGATGTCGATTTTTTCTATTTTTTGTTTTTCTATATAAGTATCTAATCGGGTTGTTTCTACAGTAATTGCCTTGAGTTTACCTCTACTAAATAATGAAGGTTTTAAACTACCTACAGTCATTACTCCATTCACCGGAATATGAAACTCTGTTGTGCCATCTGAATCACTTAAAGCCAATTGCTCAACTACAACATTTTCAATTTTATTGAGCCAAAGATGATGATTAATGCGACGATAATGACTTGGTGTTGGTTCAAATGTATATACTTTACCTGTAGTTGATACTTTTCTCCCTGCTATTATTGAGTAAATTCCATGATAAGCACCTATATCCAGAAATACCATTCCTGGTGAAATAAACCTATTCAAAAAGCGTAACTCACGTACATCCCAACCCCAAAGCTCAAAGTTAAAAAAACCTTTCTCAGAGTTGAAAAATGGCATAATTTTTGACCATAAAACTGGCACAGGTTTTATATCCTCATCAGTCAGCCAATACTTAATGGGAAAGTAAGGCAGACGAGACATAGCAAAACGGATTTTACAACTATATTTCTGAACTAAGCTCATATAAATTGCCTATATTCTTCGTTTACTAGTAATTTGTATAACATCTGTCATTGAATTAAAATTATCCAACATTCTGACAATATTTTCACAAACAGCTTCAAGAGTGAAAAACTTTAGGTATAATTCTGCTATACGTTGCTGTTTTCGGAAAATATCTTCCGGGGAATGAGCCTTAATCAAGTCTGGAATTTTATCTATGTCTTTGCTATTCACACTGATGGCAATTTCCGACCAATCCAAGACATCTTGATAAGGCAACCACTCTATATCGTCCCAAATATAAATGGGAATTGATCCTACACTAATTGCTTCGTACAAGCGAAAACTCGTTTGTCCAAGTCCACGGGGACAGAGGGTAAATGTTGATTTTTCCATCACACTACGCCAGTGAGATCCTTGTCCAAAATAAGCAACCTCTTTCAGGGTTTCATACATTTTTTGGCGGACATTTCCAGAATTACTTGCTCCATCTAATCTACCCATAAAAGACACTAATATTTCTTTAGTAGGGCATTTGAATTCTGGACTTCCTTTTAATAGTGGAATTGGAACATCACCACCACCACCAGCACTAAAAACTAATACATTTTTGGGAAAATTATGCCAGTCCCAAATAGGGAAATCATACATTCCTAGAATAGTAAAGTATATTTTATCAGGATGGATACTTTCTTGTAAAACTTGTAGCATCTGACTATAAATATATTTAAACTGTCTAGGTGTATATTTATGTACTTGACTGTGAAAAAAGAAGCTGTCAAACAAAATTGGTAAGTAGGTCAGGTGCTTACGGAGATGATTATTAACCCAATACTCATAGAAAAAATCTTCTATCCAAGGGCCTTGGTAGCCTTGATATTTATAAGGTGGATCTTGTAAACAAAACGGCACTTTGACAAGTGAGTTATAATCATCTTCCGATAAACTACTATTCAGTTGCTGTAGGCGCAAATTTTTCCTAATACGCTGCAACCAAAATGAGAATAATCGTAATCTCGACTTGATTGGCTGATGTTCTAATTTTTTAGCAAATCCTTCTGAGTATTTAATTAAGGTTTCTTGATTCATAGTTGAATTAGTCTTATTTTTAAATGATGCTCAGTTAAATTATTCTAAAGCGTTATTGATCAAGAATAAAAACTTTTGTTGTTCTACATCCCAATTATAAATTTGTTGTCCTAATTCCCAAGCTTTAGTATGAGATAGTTGCAATTTATCTGGGTTAGAAAACCAAGTATCCAAAGCAATGGCGATCGCACCTGGATCATCAATATTGGCTAATAAAGCTGCTGCTTTTAATTCTTCATAAATTTCTTCTTGGGCAGGTGTTTTACTCATCAGTATGGGTAAACCTGCTAAAAGATAGGTAAAAATTTTGTTTGTCAAACAGATAGCTCGATTTAAGGGTTGATTTAATTCTAAACATAAGCCTAGGTCATGAATGGCAGCTAGGCGCACCATTTCTGATGGGGGTGCAGAGGGTAGCAAATGCAGGCGATCGCCTACTCCCACCTTTTGCGCTAACTCCATTAGCTGTTGTGCATATCCAGCAGCCGGAAGACCACGTAGATGCAGATGTACAGGAGTTTGCATTTGTCCCATTGCCTGGATAATTGATTCCAGCCCCCTACCAGGGCCAATAGTTTGGGAAAACCAGTAAAGCGAGGGTTCTGAGGATTTGCGTTCACAGGGTGATGCAGGTGCTTCCCCAAGGGGGCATACATTGAGGATTGACTGCATTTTTACTCCGTAGCGTTGAGCATAAGCAGTCGCAATTCCTGGTGAAGCAGCAGTTAAGTGATGACATAGCGGTAAAAAAGTGCGTTCAATGCGATCGCGCACAGCAATTTCCGCCTGATACTCTGGTGTATCAGGTAACTCACCCACATGAAAGTCTTCAGCATCAAAACCCAATCGAGCCTGGTGACGTTGAGCCGCTAGGGCTGCTGCGGGGAGTGCTGCTAAATTATGAGCAATGTACAAATCGGCTGGTTCAGCAGCAGCAGCCTTAGCCAGCTGAAAACTTACTAAACTATGCGCCCAAATCGCAATTGATATGTGGGGAATCCAGCCAGTTTTTGTTACACGACGAGCAATATTTTGCCACAGCCTACGAGCTAAATAACTTGGCTTTGACCCCAAGCCCACCAGCACCCAAGCCCAAGGAGCTTGTGACAAAATAGTTTGGTCTAAGGGGCGAATCGCTGCCATGTAATCTCCAGCAACCACCCTGACTTGAAAGCCAGCTTCATGCAAAGCATTCGCCTCTTTCACTAATCGCGGGTTAGAAGCAACGTGACCAGGGCTAACTAGACATATTCGTTGCTGTTTCATAAGGTGTAGCCAGCCACTGTTAGTCCATTCAATATATTGTCAATCAAAACGCGGCGATAATCAGACCATTGCCAACTAGCAGCTGTCTCTAGTGCCGCTTTTCGCATCTCTTTAAGTTCCTGTCTATGGGTTAAACACCAGTCCAAAGCCTCAGCTAAAGCATCAACATCTCCGGCAGGAATAATCAAGCCGTTAACACCATGTTTTACCAAGTCAGCCGCACCAGCCTGGTTGGTAGTGATCACTGGTAAACCCTGAGCAAAGGCTTCAGTTACAACCATACCAAAGCCGTCACATAAAGTTGGAAATACCAGCACATCAGCTTGGCGATAAAGTTCATCAAGTTCAGTACGGGGAACAGTTCCAGAAATTTTGATTTCCCTGGGCAAATCATTTACTAAAGCACTAGGTAGTCCTAAAGCACCAAAAACATCAAGACAAGCGTGAGAATTAGGCTGCAATTTTTGCCAAGCTTTCAATAAATAATGGCCACCTTTGCGAATGCCAAATGTTCCTGCCCACAGAAACTTTAAAGGTTGTACTTCCGAACTACCCAGAGATACTTCTTTAGTAATTGGAGGCGCACCTAAAGGCACGACTTTGACTTTTTCTACATCCAAACCAGCAGCAGCGTATGATGCTTTAGTAAATTCAGAATTAGTGATAATGACATCAGCTAGTTGCCATTCTTGCCTACGTCGCTGGGTACGATTCTTTTGACGAGCTTTGCAATATTTCCGATAAGGTGTATCAAGTTCAGGGTATATTTCCTGTTCTTGAGATAATAAATTTTCTACATAATCATGTTCAGGGGAGGGAACATCATAAATGCAAGCAATGTTATGTTGTTTGGCAGTTTGAAAAGTGGCTAGGCAATTATATTCATAGGCATAAACTGCTTGGGAGCCGTTTAGTGATTGACGAGCAGCCCAATTGTCAAAGCCTGCATTCTCCCAATGAAAAACAATATCAGTTAATCTTTTATCTTTGTCTAATTTACCAACTAAAAGCCGAATAATTTCCGGGAATGGATAATCTTTAACAAGTGAATCTGGAATTTCTGTAAGAGCGCGGCGAGATAGCTGTTTTTTTAAATCAAATTTGAATATTGATGCTACCTTACATAAATTATTTAAATATTCTGCACTAGGGCGATCAACTAAAGTCGTGACAAATTGATTCAACATCCCAGCCTCTAACAAGGCTTTGCCTACTTGTTGGACAAAAGGAGCAGGCATAAGATGAGCTAATGTGACAGAAGGTTTTGACAGTATATTTGGGGTCATCTGCACCATTAGTTTGTAATAAACTAAAGTTGATTTGAGTTTGGTTAAAAATTGATGTTAATGCTGAAGTAGCAGTCTAGATAGTCGATTTTTAATAACTGGCTGCATCACTAAATCAAGGAAAATAGAGATACCAACAGTAATTGACGACCAAAGCAGGAATCTTAAGCAAAAGCTCCATAATGTTCCCTGCCAAGGAAAGTAGTCATGAATCAACTTTATGATAGGCATGTGCAGGATATAAAATGTGTAAGAAATTTGTCCCATAGGAGCCAATTTAGCTACTACAGAGATATTCATTTTGTATCGCCAGAAAATTATTGTAAGAAAGATTAATGCTGCGGGTGTAATCCAAAAACTATTCTCAAGTAGACGACCCTGTAGCATTAATGGTGTGATATAAGCTATTGGAATCAATAGACAAATTAGGCGCAAGAATTGATATCCTATAAATCGGCGTTGAGTAATTTCTACAAATAATAATAGACAGATGGGAAGTATCCCAAGCACACTAAAGTTTACTCCTCCTGCATTGGGGTTGACAAAACCAAATTCTTGCAAAATAAAAGACAAGGGGCGTATAAGTGTAACCGCAATAAACAAAAACAAATAACTAAATACAGGGACTTTTTTAGACGGCTTAGGATTGATTTTCCATGCTAACCATAAACCAGTAATCCAGAATATCCAGCCTGATATAAAACTACAAAATAGTTGTAGCGTAGGATGTAAATCTGGTGAGAACCAGCCAAAAATACTAATAGCTAAAGAGACAATTAATACATTTACTAGCTTTGGTTTAAACCCCCAAATAAAAAGAAATATTAAATAGTATCCTACTTCATAAGTTAAACTCCATAAAGCAGAGTTATTGGTAATTGTCGGTACAAAGACTTGTTGTAAGAAAAATAAGTTGCCGACAACAGTTGTAGGTTGGTCTACTGGATAGCATAAAAAAGAAAAGATTACAACAATCCAATAAATTGGGATTAAACGAATTGCTCGACGAATCAGGTATTTTCTAACTGCTCTACCAGAAAATTCTGTTGTATTCGTTAATCCGATAACATAGCCTGAAAGCATAAAAAAAAGCATAACTGCTGGTAGCCCAGGCAAAAGCTGACCTATATATTCATTGCTTGAATAAGCAGGATCAAGTACATTCTTAAAGGCGAATACATGAAATAAACCGACAGTGATGGCGGCATATCCCCTTAAGCCTTCTAGATTCCAATCATAGCTATTTCGCTTTTCTTCTCGATTTAAATTACTGATTTCTGGTTGAATTTTGCTAAACAAACCTAGCTCTTTAGCAATTTTTGAAATATTCATGCAATCTTTTATTAAAAAATGCGTTTACTGTTTTATTTACTTGTTGAAGCATCAAACAAGGTTCTTAACTTGTAAATACTCTTTCCAGAAATGTAAGCGTATCTCTGAACATCTCTGTTGTTCCTTTGGTGCTTCTCCTCGATCAATTGCTGGGATGAGTTGAGGTAATAGTTGGATGAAATCAGCAGGTTTTGTCGTAGGATGTACATACCAAGCATCTTTCCTGGAGAGGTATAAACAATGGAGTCCTTCGCGGCGTAACTTGGCGTGTAGCATAACCTCTGGTGGTTGAGGGTATATAGGTAATAGACGATATTTAACAATGTTTCTCAGACGACGGCTGAAGGAGTCACCTGGTTGTAGTTGTGGTAAATCTCCTAAGTTTCCTAACCAGCTACCTTTAGCTAAACGCCTAGCTAGTTGATGTAGTTGAGCATAAAAACGAACGCTCAATTTTTCGTCATCAGCAATTAGAGGTTGTAATTTTTGTAAGCGTTCTTTATCCACCAAAAAGCAACGGTTACTAATCCAATCACTTAACCAGCCTCCTTCGACTGAGTGAGTTTTCCAGGTGGATAGCCATCCACTTTCAGGATGATTGGGTAATGCCGGAGCTATTTCAGGGTCTAAATCTGGATGTGTAGGAGGGGGGCTAATTCGTGGACTGACAGCAACTAATGTTGAATCTTTTTCTAGGCGATCGCAAGCTTCTTCTAACCAAGTACTACCGGGCTGAGTGTACATCAAAATGTCAGCATCAAAATGAAGGATATACTTTGTTTTTGGTATATCTAGAGCTGCCATATAAGACATGAGAGCATGTCCAAAAGCATCATGTGTTTCTTGAACAATGCCTCTGAGATATCGCTTAGACAGTCCTGCAAAGATATTACTATCCGGTTTCAGGTAAACAACTTGGTCAAACAGTCCTTCTTGTTGCCAACCGATGAGTATTTTTTCCAGAACACTAACTCGTTGGGCAAATTCATCTGGAGCAAATTTTTTGATAGCGTTGACAAACTGAGTTGTTTGGGGAGGACAACAGTCCACAATGGCTAAAATGTGAGTGCAGAAAGGACGATACATCTTCACCAACCGGGGAACTGTCAGTTCTGCATAAGCAATATCGCCTGGGCATAAGTTAATTTGCAGTGTAATGGCAGACATAGGGTATTTTTTCTAAAATTGTTAAACTTGAGCATCTTTTGTGCGTTTTTCTTTCAGCCACCATTTCCCCGGATTCATCCCGGCTGAGTCTGTTGGCTTCCTCCACAAAAGCTGAATTCCATTCCAGAAGAAGTTTAAAAGTTTAATTGCCCAACTGAGCCGACCATTAAAGCCTTGCAGCGTGCCAACATCAGGAATATACACTCGACTACCGAGGCGACGATTTACTTGCGAGGCGATCGCTTCTAAATCTCCTCGTGCATGAATCAGACGCGCATCCCACATAATGTAGTTTTCTGTGTTACCTAGAAAATGAAACTCACTAGGCAATGGTGCTACCCGAATATCTGAGTGAAATAGTACCCTACGAAAACTAGGTTGATCATTAACTAAACCAGGATTTTGCCGTAACTGTTGATACATCTGTCGCCACTGTTCAAACAGAGCATTTATTCGTGCATCATTGCGAAATACAATCACTCCAGTATTGAATTCCGCGAATGGTTGAGGCACATCTGGAAGTTCATAATCCCAACCTCGCTTAGTTTCTGGCAATAGAGCAATTTCAAAACCATTCAGTATCTCAAACAGTTCCTTCAACTCACCAACAACAGAAGTATCGGTATCCAGAAAGACAACTCGCTCGTAGGGACATCTTACTGCTAAAGTCTTATCTAGGGGAGAAAAAGTCACATTTTCTGATTCAACCACAACAACATCATCAAAAAGAGTCTGTTTCTGTGGTGCTTTATCTGTGACTAGACAAATCCTTGCACCAGGTTGAGAACGTTTTAAGGTATCCGCCGATTTTAAAGCTTCGTCCCTATAACCTTGCCCTGTTGCTACATATACAAATCCATTTCCACTTTTCATTTAAAACATCAAAAAAACAACATTGGAATATAATTAACTATTAGAAATCGCTATGACCATAGATATTCATCCAGTAAATCCTTGTGTATTAACTATCATACATACTAAAACTTACTACTAATAAAAAATAGTTGTTTTTTAATATCAATTTTTTATCTCACTTCATATCACTAAGTCTCATCGAATTTAAATTTTGTAGATTTTTGCATTGATGTTTTGGTATTTCTCTCTAAAAAATTCTGGAGTTCCTGAAGATTATTGATAAATTTTAAAAATTGATAGGTCTGGATTGGACGCTTAAAAATTTTGAGAATAAATACAAACCAGTCATATAAAGTTGCTTTATGCAAGAGATAACGGCATTCTGGATACAACAAAGCAGACCACAATAATGTAGGTGTAGCAATAACTTTTTTGCTTCTAAATTCTTGCCAAATTAATTGAATGTTTTCCTCACTAAGTGGCATATATCTCAAGAAATTAGCAGCAAGCAGAAATTGTGATACACCCCATTCCACTACATTCTTAGAACGAGATGTTGAACGGGTTACAGCAAAATTTGCTAATTCTTGATTAACAAATAAAATCGGATAATTATATGCTCTTTCTCGGACGTGTTCAATAATCGCAGAAGGAGTAGAAACCGGAACTTGATAATTTTCTATATTCTTGTTTCTAATTAACATCGCACCTTGAGAATGTAGTGCGCCTAATATTTGATGTTTATGCGGAAAATGCCACAATTTGTAGGGTTCTTTAATTGATAAGGGGAAAGTGCTTGTCTGCAAATTTTTCCAGATGCCATTTTCTTGCTCTTGCCACATCCGCATATTAGACCAAGCCACCTCTACCTCTGGATGTTTTTCCATTGCTTCTAGCATTTTTTCTAAGAAGTCTGGATTCCACCAGTTATCATCTTCTAGTAATGACACAAAAGGTTCATCGACTTTGCGAAAAACTAGATTAAAAGTTTGCGTTGCGCCCAAGTTTTTTGGATGATTTACTAGAATAATTCTAGGGTCTGTAATTTTTTCGACTAACTCTTTGGGTGTTGAATCATCCGGGTCGTCATTGTGCAGTTCACAAATCCAGTCCTGAAAAGTCTGATTCAGTAAACTGTCTAAGGCACGAGGCAGAAGCTGAGGACGGCGATAAGTACAAAGATAAATACGACAAACAGCCATAATTAAATAAGTGTGATTCTAGCAATTCAAAATAATGATCAAAACTTTCATTAATGGGTGTGGATTTTTTATCAAATTTTCTGATAAGGTTCTTGAAAATATCTAAAATTATAAACTCCCTTTTGCAGTCGTTTTGCTAATTTCCAACCTATAAAGCGGCTGATTTCTAAATAAAGCTTACCCCCTAGAGGCGGTAAATCTGAGCCACCTAAGCTTCTCACTCTGGCTTCTGCCTTTTTTCTCAATTCAGGTACATCAGGATAAACTTCATAAATGAAGCGTTGAAACACGGTTGCACAAGCATGACGTGTACGTGGACTGTTTTCTTTTAGCAAAAGATTATTTGTACCAATCTCTAGGGCTAAAAAAGCAGATTCCCATGCTTTTTGAGATTTAGAACCACTAAGACTATGAGAGTTACCTGATCTGTAGTATGACTTAGCATCTGAGCAAAACTTAACTCCTTGACTAGCCAAGAGAATACGACAAAAATATTCACCATCGTCATTTAATGACAAACTTTCATTCCAAATGCCAGCTTTATCAGCAACTTTACGAGAAACTAACCAAGCAGCAGGGTGCATCATCCAATGTCCTTCCCAAGCGCAAACCAGCCACTCAACAGGTAGCATATTTACCCAAAGAGGCTGAGGGATAAATTGAGCTTCGGAAGGATTTGTGTGAAATCTCGCCCATGCTCCTGATGCAATCACATCTGAATTGCGATCGCAATTTAGAAGTTGCATTTGATGTTCTATCTTGTCAGGTGCTAATAAATCATCAGCATCTAGATATTGAATAAATTCTCCTTGGGCTTCCTGAAGTGCTTTGTTTCTGGCCGCACTTGCTCCCCGATTAGTTTGAAGGATAACTTTAACGTTGTGTGATACAAATTTTTGAGCAACTGTCACACTAGCATCAATAGAGCCATCATCTACTATAATTATTTCTATATTTTTCCAGGTTTGCTGTAAAGCTGATTCTAACGTTTGAGCTAACCAACGTTCGGCATTATAGCAAGGTATAAGTATAGAAACTAAAGGTATCATACGACTTCCTCCATTTATCCTAAATAGAAGAATTTTTTTGACATATCATCCTTAAAACTCGCTGATTTTGGTCTAAATCCCAAAAACTATTTAACAATATGCTTCCAGCCATAGCGGAAATACCAAGGCTTGGAGTCTGCTACATAGTGATGTAAAACTGCTTGAGGCTGAATCACTTCATCTTTACTAGGCATAACTATGTATTCTTTATCTGGTGCAACTGCACAAGGTTTACCAGCCATTAGCATAGCGACAAGTGCCTGTTCTTGATAATAATGAGTGCCTTGCTGCTCTATCATAGTTCTGCACCAATATTCTAATTTTTCCCAATCAATATCCTCACTTTTTAAACCACATATTCCTACATTCAAGCGTTCAGATATATTGGCTTGTGCTAAGGAAGCCATCAAAGTTTCTGGATAACCATAGGAAGTCTCAACATCTACCATATGACATGGCTGCTGAGGAGATTTGAGCCAGTCTAATAGAAAATCTGGTGTACGGAAAAATAACATATCAGAATCTAATACCAGTTTCCATCCTTGAGAGGCAATGTGAATATCTGTTACTTTTCGCAGATTTGGATAATTCAAGCGGCGTTCTCTGAGATATGGAAATTTTTTCTGGGGTAGATATTGATTTATGTATTCTTCAATTTCTGAGTTGAGAATTATTTTGGCATTGGGAAAAATTTTGATGATTTGGTCTTGATACTTTTTTTCTAAAGAGCCATCATCATAAATAATTGGTCGCAAAGTCAAGTTTGTATGTTGTGCCATCGAGTAAGCACATAAACAAGTCTGATACCAAAAATTTCGCCCAGTCAAAAAATAAATATCTAGAGGTTCTTGAGAAGATTTAATATTAATTGATGGTAAATTATAAGCGGCTGCTTCCATTTGTAGGCTTGACCAATGGTCAGTCACCACATTGAGAACGCCTTTTTGCAGAGTTCTTTGCACAAATGTCTTAGGAGAATAATATAACTTATAGGCGATCGCCCCAAACTGAAATTTCTTGGCTAACTGGCGAACATTTGTGCTAATTGTATTATTAGTTAACATAACTTAATTTTTACATACTTCATAAGTAATATTCAGTGAAATTTGAATCTATATAATTAAACACTAGAGTTGATTGCCGTGGTTAGCCGATAAAGTTCCTAATCCCTCAAACATTCCACAAGCACCTTGCCAATTGATGTAATTAGCAGGACTCTTCCAAGGTTGATAACTAAAAAATGCCTTTATCTGCCTGGGAATAACACTCCAACTGGGTATTTTCTGCCAAGGATGAATGTTATGAGCATCTAAAACTTGAACCCAGGAACGCAATGAAGCACGATTCAGACGCGCCAAGTAATCTTTAGTTAAACGATTTGCTGAGATAAGATGAGTTAATTGTAGTTGAGGGAAGTAACCTACTGCCCAACCAGCTTCGAGAAGTGTTAAGTTAATGTCGCAGTCACCTCCAGATTGTAAACTTTTACCTGTTCTATCTAGAGATAGCCTATTGATATTTTCTGCAATACTATCAACATAAAGCAATGCAGCTTGGCGTTGCAAAGCCATTCCTGCTCCAATAGGAGCAAAGGAAGGATGCTGTTTTTCTTTTTTGGGGAGTTCATCAAAAGCGTAAATTTGAATTTCTTCACCTAAATTACGTAGTGCTAAACAAACCCAGAAATCTTTTACCCAAGACTCAGGTTCGACTTCAAAATCTGGGAGAGATTTACCACCAATTGCACCCAAATGTGGATAATTGTGGAAAATATCAATTACATTCTTTAGGTAATTAGCATCAAGAACATTATCATCATCTACAAATACTAGATATTTCCCTTGACTTGCTTTAATTCCTGCTATTCTTGCTCTTGTTAAGCCTAATTTTTCTTCCCTAACAACTTTTGTATAGTTGTGCCAGGAAAAATCAAATTTATAAATATATGTTGGATCAGGTGTTAAATTATCTATAACTATTAGTTCCCAGCTTTCCTGTAAAAGAGTCTGTTTTTTTAAAGCATTAAGCGTTTTTTGTAACCGCTCGTAATTAGGATTATGAGTAGGAATAATAACTGAAACAAGGGGATTCATAAACGATTTCTCACTACTTTTGCAGGAACACCTACTGCTACTGAATAAGGTGGTAAATCTTTAGTTACAACTGCACCAGCACCAACAACACAACCATTTCCAATAGTCACACCTCCTAAAATAGTAACTCCCGCGCCAAGCCATACATCTTCTCCGATATTTACTGGTAATAAAATATCTGGATTACATCTAATCGGCTTATTTTTATCAGAAATTGTATGATTTGAAGAGAGTATTCGACAGTGCATAGCAATTAGAGTATCTTTACCAACTGTGACATCACCATGACCATAAATTACTGTATAAGGGCCGATAAAAACATTCTTATCAATCACAATGCTTCCTCCCCATGCTTGGAGAATAACACCCTGTTCTAATCTAACTTCAGATGCTAATTTAATCTTGCCTGGAGTGCCATTAGCAAAGCCAAGTGTGGCTGATACTTGCTGGTCTATCCAACAAGAAGATTCTAAATCAACGCCTACTAGCTTTAGCCGAAACCGCCTCCAGATATTTATCACCTTTTCTTGTTCGTTAAAGAGGCGCTTTAACATCAGCTATTACTACACGAATTTTCGGCTCACTAAATGCTTTAAATTACGGAATTTACTACCTAAACCAAGTTGGAATCGTAACCTAGCAATTAAACTAGGTTTACCAATAAGTTGACTATTCTTCCAAGGAGTAGTCCTGAGATATCTTATATATTCATCTTTAAATGGATGTTGACAAGCGTAATGCCAAGGTTTTGCACTCCCGCCTCCTACAAAATGAACAATTGCTGGATCAAGTTTTGCTTCTGTATATTTAAACTTCTCATATCTACTTTGGTATTTATAATTATTCAATGATTCTTCATAGATGAAAGGCTGTGCATTCCAGACTAGATCAATAGGTAGCCAAGAATTATGAAGTAATATATTTAAAACATCTTGATCCCACCATTTCAAGCGTTCTGGTTTTTGATTAATCAACTCACAACCTCTTTCTAAGATTTTTAGTTCACGCCAGATTTTCAGGTTAATTAGCATTAATCCAGCATTGAAATATAAAGATTCTTCTGATAAAAAAATGTGTGAAGGATAGTCATCCATACCTGCTGCAATAGTAGCAGCATGACTAAAGTTTTGAATATCAATATTCCACAGGGTCTCAATAGATTTCCGAATAACTATATCTGAGTCAATAAATAAAACTTTATCTATATTTGATGGTAAGATTTCAGGGATAAATAATCTAAAATATGTGGCTAAAGATATGTGGTGAGTTATAGGAGCTTTTAGCAAGATATCTTTGTGAATTTCTATTATTGAATACTGTTGTTTACTTTTTTCTAAGAAAGTTTTAAGTTTATGAAAACTAGTTGTATTGGAGTCATCAGTAATAATATATACATGAAAAAGATGGTTTTCATTATTAAAAAACAAAGATGATAACATCACTGCACAATGCTGTGTATATTGGTCATCAATAGTACAAACTACATTAATAGTCATAATACAATAATAGTTTAGAGATTAAATCAAATAGTATTATTTGCGTCTCAGAATAAATTAATGAGGAATATGCTTTGGATGATGAATAATAATTTTTATTCGAGACTTTTAGTAAACCTGAATTAGTACTTTTGCCAGGAATGCACTCCTCATAGGTAAACTACACTGCCATAATTAGCAATTCGGACAACACCATGATCAGAACGATATGGCCACATCGCTTCATTGACAATAGAAGGATTAACCTCAAATACCAAAGCATCTTCAGCTTCTAAGTAACATACAGGATCATTTGGACGGTAAACAAAAAAACTGGCTCGATATTGACCAGGAAAAAGCTTTAATGTAGCTAGAGTAAATATAACTTCTACATCTTGTTTCAACAAAAAGGGTGGAATACCTTCTTCTACACTACAAATACTAGAAACCAAAGAACCCATTGCATCATAAATTCTCACTACAATTGCCGTATCTGATAATGGATCATGTCCGTGTAATTTTAGCTTTAATAAATAGTTACCGTTGAAAATAGGAGAGTAAGTAATATCACCTGTATCACGATCTTGCAGCAATACTTCATTTAATGCAATGCCGTAACGACTAACAACTCCTGAAAATAAGGGCTTGCTTTGAGTAGCATTCAGATAATGATTAACTACAAGTTCTGCACTACCCTCAAAAACTAAGCTACCATTCTTCATAAGAAGAGCAGAATTACAAAGTTGACGTACAGCCGCCATATTATGGCTAACAAATAAAACTGTACGCCCACCCTGTGCAACATCTTGCATTTTTCCTAAACATTTTTTTTGAAACTCTACATCACCCACTGCTAAGACTTCATCTACTACTAAAATCTCAGGTTCTAGATGCGCTGCTACAGCAAATGCCAAGCGCACATACATACCTGACGAATATCGTTTTACTGGTGTATCTAAAAACTTTTCAACCTCTGCAAAAGCTACAATTTCATCAAACTTTTGCTTAATCTCTGCCTTACTCATCCCTAAAATTGCACCATTGAGGTAGATATTCTCTCTACCAGTCAATTCTGGGTGAAAGCCTGTACCTACCTCCAGCAAACTAGCAACTCTACCTTTAATTTTGATGTTTCCTTGGGTTGGTTCAGTAATACGACTGAGAATCTTCAACAGGGTTGATTTACCTGCTCCATTACGTCCAATAATGCCTACTCTATCACCTTGCTTAATTTCAAATGAAACATCTTTTAGCGCCCAAAACTCTTCCTGATAGTTTGAAGATTTAAATTTTCTATTTTGGAAAGACTTAAATAAACCTTTGGCACCATTAGCTATAACATCTCGTAAAGCAGTATACTTTTCCTGCTGTTGGTGTCCAATAATATATTTTTTACCCAGGTTTTCTACTGTAATTATAGTGTCAGACATTAGTTTTAATTTTAAATTTATCTGATAATTGAATTTACAGGACAAAGATATTTTTAATTGAGTTTTTATCGTTAAATCACATCAGCAAATGTCCGTTCCATTCTGCGGAAGTACCAAATTCCACTGATAAATAATAGAAATACTAAGCCCAAAGAAAGTAAAAATCCGGGTAAATATAAGTTCGATTCTCCCCCTAAAATTGCCCAACGAAAACCATCGATTACACCAACAATTGGGTTTAAAGAGTAGATAAATCGCCATTGTGGGGGAACTATGGTACTACTAAATCCTACTGGTGATATGTATAATCCAAACTGAACAATAAATGGGACAATATAACGAAAATCTCTATATTTAACATTTAAAGAAGCCAGCCATAATCCTGCACCCATTGAAGCTGCAAACGCAATGGCAATAAAAAATGGTAAGGTGACAATTCGCCAAGTAGGAACAAAATTATACCAAGCCATTAATCCTAGTAAAATTATCCCTGAAACCATGAAGTCTACAAAGCTAACTACCACTGCACTGGTAGGAACAATGAGGCGAGGAAAGTATACTTTTGAAATTAAATTGGCATTACCAATCAAACTATTGCTGCATTCGGAAAGGGAATTGGCAAAAAATTGCCAAGGTAACATAGCTGAGAATACTAAAATCGGATAGGGCGCACCCTGGGAAGGCAGTTTTGCTAACTGTCCAAAGACGACTGAAAACACTACCATCGTCAGAAATGGGCGAATTAATGCCCAAGCAATACCGATCGCAGTTTGTTTATACCTTACCAAAATGTCACGCCAAGCCAGAAAATAAAATAATTCTCGATAACGCCATATATCTTTCCAATACTGCTGTTCAGTGCGTCCCGCTTCAATCACCAACTCTTGTTTAGCTACAGTTTTCGTATTACTCATAGTTCTTGATTGAAGATTTATATCTGAAGGAAGTTTAATAGCTTAGTTAATTAACAACCTGAAAACCAGTAAGAGTTTGATAAGTAATATCTCTGGCACTTCTGCGCGTAAATTCACTTACAGAAGGATTTCCGTGAGAACTAATCACTCCTGTTGCTTGTTGCCATAGTTCTTGTGGTGCTGCTGAAATTTCATAAGCATGATCGTCACGTTTACGGACGTGATACCATTTGGTTTGTTGGCAGTGTTCACACCAAAAAGCTTCTAACCATTCTCCTTCGAGAGGAACGGCTGTTCGATTTGCTACTAAAATTAAGGCATTCCGCCGACTCATTCCCCTTTGTTGTAATTGACCTGGTTTATCGGCAAATATCTGATATTTCTGACTGACGCTATCAAGATAACAGCCATGAATCGGACAGTAAATTCCGCGTCGTTTAGAACGTTTCCGATTTCGGTCACACCTTCTCTGCAATTTCACCTCCTGTATAGACAACAACTATGGGCAAGGAAGGTTGCGTTGGAGGGACTGAGATCAAAAGAAGACCATCAAAGCCCAACTCCTCAAAATACAGCCAAAATGTTCAATTACAATGGTAATTTTGTTTGTTTTTGCTACCTTTGTTGGTTAATTATTTCACAACTCTGGAAATTCTTGAAACCAGCTTTTAAACTCTCATCAATAACTTAATTTTATTGAAGTACAGTTTAATTCAATCAAGTTCTTAACTTTGTATTTAGCTGATGCTATTTTTATACCATGTAGTTGAACATTTGTGGCTTTATTAATTTGATAATTATTGGGAAATTACCAAACTTTAATAACCTCACTAAGCTTACTTTACATTGCTCTGAGATTTGGGCATAACTTCATTAGATGATATTGCCCGTTGCAGAACACGTAAGTATTGTTGAGATATGACTTTTGGTGTGAAGTGCGATCGCAAATACTGACGACCAGCTTTGCCCATACGTTCGCCTACTTGGAGGTCACGGCTGAGGAAACGGATAAATTGCGCTAACCCTTGACTATCTCCATTCTCAAATGTACTCCCACAGTTAGCTTCAGCCACCATTTCTCTAAGGTAAGAAGACTGGGAGCAAATTACAGCAATTGGTCTACCTGCTGCTAAAGCTGAGTAAAGTTTACTAGGTACAACTAAACCCTCTGTAATTGAATCTACACTCACTAGTGATAAATCACAGGCTGTTAAAGAATAGGGAAGTACTTGTTTATCTTGATAAGGTAGGAAGGTAAAATTTTCTAGCCCTAAACGATTTACTTCTTTGATTAATTCTTCACGCTTGGCACCGCCTCCAATGCACACAAACTGAATTGGTTCATCTTGCAATTGTTTTGCAGCTTCCAGCATGGTTTCTATAGAACCCATTTGGGATCTAGTATACTGATAAAATAACAGTATGTTTTGTCACTTATGTATTTAAGCAGTTTAACAGATGAAGAGTGGCTAATTATTGAACCATTATTACC